>NZ_CP047289.1:1805000-2105000 GCF_018279165.1 Falsirhodobacter algicola
GGCCCAATATGTTGTGCATCCCGGGCCTGCATGCACTATTTCGCTGCGGGCGATGCGCGCCTTTGGCTATGAACCCGGCGGATGATCAGCAGAATCGCGACGATCCCGACATAGATCAGCGCCTCGCCGACCCAGACCTTGCCTACCAGAAGGAAATGCACCGCCGCCGCGGCCCCCGCGACATAGACAAGGCGGTGCAGCTTCTGCCACCGCTTGCCCAGACGCCGGATGGACCATGTGTTCGAGGTCAGCGCCAGCGGCAGCATCATAAGGAGCGCCAGCATCCCCAGTGTGATGTAGGGCCGGCGCAGGATGTCGCCCCAGATCTGCCCCCAGTGCAGCTGGATATCCAGAAACAGCCATGCCGACAGATGCAGCACCGCATAGAAGAACGCGACCAGCCCCACCGCGCGGCGAAACTTCAGCAGGTTGATGCCCGTCAGCCACCGCAGCGGCGAAATCGCCAGCCCGAAGCAGATCCATTGCAGGGCGCGCAGCCCAAGGTCATGTTCCACCGTCCGCACGGGATCGACGCCGAGCTGACCCATCACCCCCCGCAGCACCAGCCACGACAGCGGAACGAGCCCAAGGAGATACATGCTCCAAGACGGGACGGGGCGCAGCGCCTGATTGACGATCTGCACCTAGAAGTCCCTCTTCAGGTCCTGCCCGGCATAGAGGCTCGCGACCTGATCGCCGTAGCCGTTGAACATCACCGTATCCTGACGGCTGTTGAACAGCCCGCCCCCGATCCGCCGCTCGGTCGCCTGCGACCAGCGCGGATGGCTGACCTCGGGGTTCACATTGGCATAGAAGCCGTATTCCCGAGGATTGGTGAGGTTCCACGTCGCCGGGGGCTGATCGGCGGTCAGGCTGATGCGCACGATGCTCTTGATTGATTTGAAGCCGTATTTCCACGGAACGACCAGCCGGATCGGCGCGCCGTTCTGTTTCGGCATCGATTCCCCGTACAGCCCCGTCGCCATCAGCGTCAGCGGATTCATCGCCTCGTCCAGACGCAGCCCTTCGCGGTAGGGCCAGTCGAGGAAGCCCTGACGCTGGCCCGGCATCTCCTCGGGGCGCAGCAGCGTCTCGAAGGCGACATAGCGGGCCGAGGGCTGAACCCCGACCTTGTTCAGGATATGCGACAGTTGAATGCCGTTCCACGGGATGACCATCGACCACGCCTCGACGCAGCGGAAGCGGTAGATGCGCTCCTCCACCGGGCCCATGCGCATGACATCGGCCAGATCGTAGCTGCCGGGGCGGTCCACCAGCCCGTCGATCTGCACGGCCCACGGATCGATCGTCAGTTGGCCCGCATATTTCGCGGGATCCCCCTTATCGAGACCGAACTCGTAGTAGTTGTTGTAGTTGGTGATCTCCTCGAGGGTGTTCGCCGTCTCGGAGGTGGACAGGTTCTGCGCGACGGCGGGCGTCGCGAAGGCTGCAGCGGCGCCGGCCATGATCTGGCGGCGGTTCAGCCATGCGGCCTTCGGCGTCACGTCGGACCATTTCGGGTCGGTGCTGGGCATGTGGCAATCTCCTTTTCCTTAACCTTGGCCAGAATCCGCCGAACACCAAGAAAAATTGCCTCACAAAAGCGTAGGGGGCGCGTCAGCGCCCCCCTTGCCCGTCAGTGTACCACGGCATCCTGCGGCCTGTCGCGCCGCGAGGAGGAGATGCGATCCCCCACGATCAGCCCCTCGGCCCCGGCGCTGACATGGACGGTCGATCCGTCGGGCACGTCGCCCGCAAGGATCATTTCCGCCAGCGGGTCCTGAATATGGCGCTGGATCACCCGTTTCAGCGGACGCGCCCCGAAGACGGGATCATACCCCTCCTCGGCCAGCCATGCCCGCGCCGGCGCATCGAGATCGAGCGCGATCTTGCGTTGCTCCAGCCGCCGTTCCAACCGGCCCAGCTGAATGTCCACGATCCCGGACATATCGGCGCGGCCAAGGCGGTCGAAGATGATCGTCTCGTCCAGACGGTTCAGGAATTCGGGGCGGAAATGCCCGCGCACCGCCTCCATCACCGCCGCACGCGCCGCCGCCGGATCGCCGCCATCGGGCAGAACGCTCAGCGCATGGGCCCCGAGGTTCGAGGTCAGGATGATCAGCGTCTGCTTGAAATCGACGGTGCGGCCCTGTCCGTCCGTCAGCACACCGTCGTCCAGAACCTGAAGCAGCACGTTGAAGACATCGGGATGCGCCTTCTCCACCTCGTCGAACAGCACGACCTGATAGGGGCGGCGGCGCACAGCCTCGGTCAGCACCCCGCCTTCGTCATAGCCGACATAGCCGGGGGGCGCGCCGATCAGGCGGGCCACGGCGTGCTTCTCCATGAACTCGCTCATATCGATGCGCACCATGGCCTGATCGTCGTCGAAGAGGTATTCGGCGACGGCCTTGGTCAGTTCCGTCTTGCCGACGCCGGTCGGGCCGAGGAACAGGAAACTGCCAAGCGGGCGGTTTTCGTCGTTCAGACCGGCGCGGGCGCGGCGCACGGCATTCGCCACCGCCGTGACGGCCTGACGCTGGCCGATGACCCGGCGGCCCAGCTCATCCTCCATCTTCAGCAGCTTCTCGCGCTCCCCCTCCAGCATCTTGGAGGTGGGGATGCCCGTCCAGCGTTCGACGACCTCGGCGATCTGCTCGGGGCGGACGGCCTCTTCGACCATCACATCGCCCGCATCGCTTTCGGCCAGTTGCTTTTCCAGCGCCGGAATGGTGCCGTATTGCAACTCGCCCGCCTTGGCGAAATTGCCCTCGCGCTTGGCCACATCCAGTTCCGCGCGGGCGCGGTCCAGCCGCTCCTGCACATCGCGGGCGGCCTGCAGGCGGTCACGCTCGGCCTGCCATTTGGCGGTCATGGTCGCGGCGCGGTCGCGCAGATCGCCCAGATCCTTCTCCAGCCGTTCCAGCCGATCGTGCGACGGGGCGTCGTCCTCCTTGCGAAGGGCCTCCTGCTCGATCTGCATCTGCAGGATCAGACGGTCCAGCGCATCGAGTTCCTCGGGCTTGGAATCCACCTCCATCCGCAGGCGCGAGGCAGCCTCGTCCACGAGGTCGATCGCCTTGTCGGGCAGGAACCGGTCGGTGATGTAGCGATGCGACAGCGTCGCCGCCGCCACCAGCGCGGAATCGGAGATGCGCACCCCGTGGTGGAGTTCGTACTTCTCCTTGATGCCGCGCAGGATGCTGACCGTATCGTCCACCGTCGGCTCGGACACCATGACAGGCTGGAAACGGCGGGCGAGGGCCGCGTCCTTCTCCACATACTTGCGGTATTCGTCCAGCGTGGTGGCCCCGACGCAGTGCAACTCTCCGCGCGCAAGGGCGGGTTTGATGAGGTTCGCGGCATCCATCGCGCCATCGGCCTTCCCGGCCCCGACCAGCGTGTGCATCTCGTCGATGAAGAGGATGATCTCGCCGGCGGCGGCCTCGATCTCCTTCAGGATGGCCTTCAGACGCTCTTCGAATTCGCCGCGATATTTCGCCCCGGCGATCAGCGCGCCCATGTCCAGCGCCATCAGACGCTTGTTGCGCAGGGATTCGGGCACATCGCCATCGACGATGCGCAGGGCAAGGCCCTCGGCGATCGCCGTCTTGCCGACGCCCGGCTCCCCGATCAGGACGGGGTTGTTCTTGGTCCGGCGGCTCAGCACCTGCATGGTGCGGCGGATCTCGTCGTCGCGGCCGATGATCGGATCGATCCGGCCCTGCTGGGCCGCCTCGGTCAGATCGCGGGCATATTTCTTCAGCGCCTCGAAGCTGTCTTCGGCCGAAGCGGAGTCGGCCGTCCGGCCCTTGCGGATATCGTTGATCGCGCTGTTCAGCGATTGCGCCGAAACGCCGCCCGCCGCCAGCGCATCCTTGGCCTTCGACGCCACCAGCACCAGCGCCGTCAACACGCGTTCCACCGGAACGAAGCTGTCACCGGCCTTGGTCGCGACCTTCTCGGCCTCGTCCAGCACACGGACGAGGGCCGGGTCCATGAAGGGCTGGGCATCGCCCGACACTTTCGGCAGCTTGCCCATCGCCGTCTCGACCGCCTCTTGCACGCGGCGCGCATCGCCGCCCGCGCGCGCGATCAAATTGGCCGCCAGCCCCTGATCGTCGTCCATAAGTGCCTTCAGCAGATGTTCGGGTGCCAGCCGCTGATGGCTTTCGCGAATCGCGATGGTCTGCGCCGCTTGAATGAAGCCACGCGACCGCTCCGTGAACTTTTCCAAATTCATCGGCTCTTCTCTCCTTTTGCCAAGCCCCCGGTCACCGGCGCCCGCATTCGGCACGCCACATCCGGGTCTCTGCACGAAAGATGAGGAGCATCTCCGCCCCTTTCAAGCCTCGGGCATCCAATCACCGCGCTGTGACAGCGGCAGGATGGCCAGCCTTGGAACAAAAAGAAATATGCGGGGTTGACAGTCCGAGATGACGAAGGACACCGCCATGCGTATTTTGTCTGCCCAGATCGAACATGCCCGCTATGCCCGTGATTTCGGACAGGTTGAGGCGATGGTCACCCTCCTCGTGAAGGAAGAGGGGCGTCCCGTCCCGTTCGAGGTGCATATCCGCACCGCCGAACCCTCCGATGGCGAGAATCTGCGTCATCGACTGCTGGAAAGCGCCAAGTCGCTCTATGCCGCGCGGGTCGCACCGCCGCGCTTCGACACTGCGGCCTAACGCTTCTTCGGCACCACGAGTTGGGCGGGGCGCACACGCTCCGCCGCCTTGAAGAGCGAGAAGGTCTGGTTGACGTAATTCACCACGCCCGAGATCTTCTCCAGATACTCCGTCAATTCCGCCGTCCGTTCGATCTCGGTCAGTTGCACCGGACGGTCCGGCCCCTCCCCCTCGAATTGAACATAGAAGAGCGGCTCACCCCGGCGCAGAACGAGATCGCGCGCGGGGTCGTGCCATTCGAACGCCCACATCAGGGGGCGCGGCCATATGTCGATGGGGAACCGCCCGCCGAAGATGGTGCCGGGCAGCGGATCGGCGCGGTAATGCGCGAAGGTGCCGACCTGCGTCATATAGACCGGCTCATCGGCGATGAAGCAGTAGGGCAGCGACAATTGGACCGTCGGGCGGTCCGGGAAACGCCATTCGCTTTCCGATACCAGCGTCAGGAGTTCGTTCAGCTTGTTGGGCCGCACCGGGCTGGCGGTGCCCGCGCGGTTGATGAGATGAGGCTTGCCCTTATCGTCGCGGCCAAAGCCCAGATGCAGATCGTAGGGGCAGCGCACGACGAAATAGCGGCTTTCCATCTGCACCACCGCCGGGCAGCGCGCGGCGGATTTGGCATGCCCGCGATTGGGCGGACGCTGCACCAGTCGTTCGGGCGCATCGAACATCACCGCGCCCTTGTCCGAGGCGAGGAACCAGCCGACGGTGACAGGCCCCGAACGTGACCCCTCGGGCCGGTCATGGGTGATGGTGATCTGCATGGACGGATGCCTTTTCGCTCCATGGATCACGCGGCCCGGCGGGCTGTCAACGCGCTTTCGGCGTTGACAGGGGGCGGGCTGTCGGACCATCCCCGTCCCCGACCCCAACAGCCAGAGGTACCCCATGACCGATGACCGCCTGATCGTGGCGCTCGATGTGCCCAATGTCGTTCAGGGGCTCGCCCTTGCCGACCGCATCGGCGATGCCGCGTCGTTCTACAAGATCGGCCTCGGGATGCTGACGGGCGGCGGCTTCGCCCTTGCCAACGAGCTGAAGCACGAACGCGGCAAACGCGTGTTCCTCGATATGAAGCTGTTCGACATCGGCGCGACCGTGGAGGCGGCGGTGCGGGGCATCGCGCAGCACGGCCTCGATTTCCTGACGGTGCATGGCGATCCGCAGGTGGTGCGCGCCGCGGCCGAGGGGCGCGCCGGTACGGACACGAAGATCCTTGCGGTGACGATCCTCACATCGCTCGATCGGGCGGATCTGGATGCGAACCTGATCCGTCCGGGCGACATCGCCGAGATCACGGTGGAGCGGGCGGCCCGCGCGCTGGCGGCCGGGGCGGACGGCGTCATCGCCAGCCCGCAAGAAGCCGCCCTGATCCGCGCCCTGCCCGAGGCGGCGGGCAAACTGATCGTGACGCCGGGCGTGCGCCCCGCGGGCGCGGCGGTGGGCGATCAGAAGCGCATCGCCACCCCGCAGCGCGCCATCGCGGACGGCGCCGATCACATCGTGGTCGGTCGCCCGATCTGGCAGGCGGACGATCCCGCTGCCGCTGCCCGCGCCGTGATCGCGGAACTGCCGCAGGCATGACAAAAGGGCGGCCGATGGGCCGCCCTTTTCCGTTCGATCCGCAAATCCTCAGGGCGTCGTCGTGCCCGAGGTGCCGCCGGCGGTGCCGTTATCCGGTGCGATCGTCGTGTCCGGAACGGTCGGCGTCGCCTGCGGGGCGGTCGGCGTGGTTTCTTCCATGGCCGAGGGTGCCGTGGTCGTCGCGGCATCGTCCCCGCCCGAGAAGGCGAACCACAGGATCGCCAGCAATGCGATCACCGCGGCCACGATCAGGAAGATGGAACTGCCCGAACGCTCGGCATGGACAGTCTTCGGTTGGGTCCGGTCAAGGTCCCGGTCATTACGATAGTCAGCCATCACTTCTCTCCCAAGTCTCTCTGATGGACGAACCTTGGGAGGAAGAGTTTGTTCCACTAGCCATCGCGCCGGGTGGCGGAGCCTAGCCGATGTGGCCGCGCGCCCCGCCCGTCTGGCCGCGGTCGCGCAGCAGATGATCCAGAAGCACGCAGGCCATCATCGCCTCGGCCACCGGCACGGCGCGAATCCCCACGCAGGGATCGTGGCGGCCCTTGGTGACGAGGTCGATCTCCTCGCCGCCGGCCGTCACCGTCTGGCGCGGCGTCAGGATGGAACTGGTCGGCTTCACCGCGAAACGCACCACGACATCCTGCCCGGTGGAAATGCCGCCGAGGATGCCGCCCGCGTGGTTCGACAAGAAGGCCGGCCCATCTGCGCCCCGGCGCATCTCGTCGGCATTCTCGCGCCCCGTCAGCGCGGCGGCGGCCATGCCCTCGCCGATCTCCACGGCCTTGACCGCGTTGATCGACATCATCGCCGCCGCGAGATCGGCGTCGAGTTTGCCGTAGATCGGCGCGCCCAGCCCCGCCGGCACCCCCGAGGCGACGACCTCGATCACCGCGCCCACGGAATCATGCGCCTTGCGCAACGCGTCGAGATATCCCGCCCATTCCTCGGCCATCACCGGATCGGGGCACCAGAATGGGTTGCGATCCACCTCGGCCAGATCGGCGCGGGCGCGGTCGATGCCGTGCGGACCCATCTGCACCATCATCCCCGTGATCCGCAGATCCGGCACCAGCGCGGCCAGCGCGGCGCGCGCAACGCCCCCCGCCGCCACCCGCGCCGCCGTTTCCCGCGCCGAGGACCGACCGCCGCCGCGATAATCGCGCAGCCCGTATTTCAGATGATAGGTCAGGTCCGCATGGCCGGGGCGGAAGCTGGTGGCGATGTCGCCGTAATCCTTGGACCGCTGATCCGTGTTCTCGATCATCAGCTGGATCGGCGTGCCGGTGGACAGCCCCTCGAACACGCCCGACAGGATGCGCACCTCATCGGCCTCGCGCCGCTGGGTGGTGAAGCGGCTGGTCCCCGGCTTGCGACGGTCGAGCCAGTGCTGGATCGCCTCGGCCTCGATAGGCACGCCCGGCGGGCAGCCATCCACCGTCGCGCCAAGCGCGGGTCCGTGGCTTTCGCCCCAGGTCGTGACGCGGAACAGGTGGCCGAAGGTGTTGAAGCTCATGGGCAGGGTCTCCTTGGATGCCAGCCATAGGGCAAAGCCCCGCGCCGGAAAACCCGTTTCGCGCTGGACAGGGGCCACCGCCGCCCCTAAATCCCCGGTGAACCTCGGGGTGCCTTCGGGCTGAGATGCGATCCGCGAACCCGTCGAACCTGAACCGGCTGATACCGGCGGAGGGAAGGTGCAGCGCAAGCCCCTTTTCTGCCGAGACGAAGGAGGAACCATGCGCCGCCCCGTGTCCCTATGTGCCGCCGCCCTGCTGCTTCCGCTTTCCGCCGCCGCGCAGGATCGGCCCGTTCTGAACGTGCTGACCTATGACAGCTTCACCAGCGAATGGGGCCCCGGCCCGCAACTGACCGCCGCCTTCGAGCAAGAATGCGGCTGCGATCTGCGCTTCACCGCGCCGGGCGATGCGGCTGCCGTTCTGGCGCGCCTGCGCCTCGAAGGGGCCCGCAGCACCGCCGATGTGGTGCTGGGCCTCGACACCAACCTGATGGCCGATGCCGCCGCAACCGGCCTTTTCGCCCCGCATGGGGCGGTGCCGTCGGTCGATCTGCCGATCGCATGGACGGACGACACCTTCCTGCCCTTCGACTGGGGCTGGTTCGGTTTCGTGATGAACCGCGGCGCCGAACCGCCGCACAGCCTGTCGGAGCTGGCCGATTCGGACCTGCGCATCGTGATTCAGGATCCGCGATCCTCCACGCCGGGGCTCGGCCTCGTGATGTGGGTGCAGGCCGCCTATGGCGATGAGGCCCCGGCCCTGTGGGACCGGCTGGCCGACAACATCCTGACCGTCACGCCCGGCTGGTCCGAGGCGTATGGCCTCTTCACCGAGGGCGAGGCGGATGCGGTGCTGTCCTACACCACCTCCCCCGCCTATCACATCCTTGCCGAGGGCGATGACAGCAAGATCGCCCCCATCTTCGACGAGGGGCATTACCTTCAGGTCGAACTTGCGGCCAAGCTGGCCCATGCCGCAGAGCCGGAACTCGCCGACCGGTTCCTCGCCTTCCTTCTGTCGGACGAGGCGCAGACCATCATCGCCACCACGAACTGGATGTATCCGGCGCGCGACGTGCCCCTGCCCGAGGCCTTCGCTGCGCTGCCCCGCCCGGAGCGGACGCTGTTCCTGCCCCCGGACGAGGCCGCCGCCGCCCGTGATCCCGCGATCGCCGAATGGCAAGCCGCACTCTCCCGCTGATCGTCGCGGGGGCGGTCCTCCTGCTGATTCTGGGTCCGCTGGCGCTGGTGGCGCTGCAGGCGCAGGGCGGATGGGGGGCGGACTGGCCGGTGTTGCGCTTCACGGTGCTGCAGGCGGCGCTGTCGGCCACCCTCTCGGCGGCGTTGGCGGTGCCGGTGGCGCGGGCGCTGGCGCGGCGGCGCTTTGCCGGGCGCGGGGCGCTGATCGCGCTCTTGGGTGCGCCGTTCCTGCTGCCGGTGATCGTCGCGGTGCTGGGCCTTCTGGCGGCCTTCGGGCGCAGCGGCATCGTCAATGACGCGCTGGCGCTGCTGGGCCTGCCGCGCCTGTCGATCTACGGGCTGCACGGGGTGGTGCTGGCCCATGTGTTCCTGAACATGCCGCTGGCCGTGCGCCTGATCCTTCAGGGGTGGCAGGGCATCCCGGCCGAGCGGATGCGCCTTGCCCTAACGCTGGGCTTCGGGCCGCGCGACATCTGCCGCCACCTCGAACGCCCGATGTTGCGCGAGGTGCTGCCCGGCACCGTGATCGTCATCTTCGCCATCTGCCTCACCAGCTTTGCCGTGGCGCTGACGCTGGGCGGCGGGCCGCGCGCCACCACGGTGGAACTCGCGATCTATCAGGCGCTGCGGTTCAGCTTCGATCCTGGCCGCGCCGCAAGCCTTGCCGCGCTGCAGCTTCTGCTCTGTGCGGGGGCGGTGGTGCTGGCGGGGCTGGTGGCCGTGCCGCCGGGGTTCGGGCGGGGGCTGGATCGGACGGTGCCCTTCGCGCCGGCGGGATGGCGGCGCGCGATGGACGCTGCGCTTCTGGCCGGGGCGACGCTGTTCCTGACCTGCCCGCTGGCGCTGATCGCCCTGCGGGGCGCGCCCGAACTTGCCTCTTTGCCCCCCGCCGTCTGGCAGGCGGCGGCGCGTTCGGTGGCGGTGGCGGCGGGATCGGCGGCGCTGACGATGACGGCCGCGCTGATCCTTGCGCTGTCGCCGCTGCGATGGGCCGGGCTGGTGGCGACGCTGCCGCTGGCGGCGTCCTCGCTGGTGATGGGAACGGGGTTGTTCCTCGCGCTCTGGCCGCTGACCTCGCCCGATGCGCTGGCCCTGCCGGTGACGCTTCTGGTGAACGCGGTGCTGGCGCTACCCTTCGCCTTCCGCATCCTGCATCCGCCCGCGCAGGCCGTTCGGCACGATTATGGCCCGCTTGCCGACACGCTGGGCCTGACCGGCGCGGCGCGGCTGCGCTGGGTGATCCTGCCGCGGCTGCGGCGGCCCTTGGGCTTTGCGGCGGGCGTGTCGGCGGCGCTGTCGATGGGGGATCTTGGCGTCATCGCGCTGTTCGCGGCGCCCGATGCGCCGACGCTGCCCCTCTTGGTGCAGCAATTGATGGGCGCCTACCGGATGGATCAGGCGGCGGGGGCGGCGCTGGTTCTGGTCGCGCTGTCCTTCGGCCTGTTCCTTTTGTGCGATTGGGGAGGGCGGCATGGCTCTGATCTTTGACCGCGCGGCGATCCGCCTTGGGGATTTTGCCCTGTCGGCCGATTGGCAGGTGACGGCTGGCGAGCGTGTGGCCCTGATCGGCCCCTCCGGCGCGGGGAAATCGACGCTGCTGATGGCGCTGGCGGGGTTCGTGCCGCTCGCCTCGGGGCGGATATCGTGGGAGGGGCGCGATCTTGGCCCGCTGCCCCCGGCGCAGCGCCCGGTGGCGACGCTGTTTCAGGATCAGAACCTGTTTCCGCATCTGACCGTGGCGCAGAATGTGGGCCTCGGCCTGTCGCCGCGCCTGCGCCTTGATGCCGAACAGACGGCGCGCGTGGCGGAGGTGCTGGACCGCGTCGGCCTGCGCGGGCTGGAGGGGCGCCGCGCCTCTCAGCTTTCGGGTGGGCAGCAGGGGCGGGCGGCGCTGGCGCGGGCGCTGTTGCAGGCGCGCCCGGTGCTGATGCTGGACGAACCCTTCGCCGCACTGGGGCCGCGCCTGAAGGCCGACATGTTGGATCTGGTGGCCGAGCTTGCGCACGGCGTCACGCTTTTGATGGTCACCCACGATCCGCGCGACGCCGGGCGCATCGCGGAGCGCACGGTGCTGGTGGCCGATGGGGTGGCCCATCCGCCGGAACCCACGGGCCCGCTCTTGGATGCCCCGCCGCCGGCGCTACGCGATTATCTCGGCTGACGGCGCCAGACCTCGCGATTGGTCAGCCACAAAAGACCCGCCAGCAGGATCATCAAGCCGACCGCGACGAATCCCGACCGTTTGCGCGCCACCTTCTGCGGATCGGCCGCCCATGCCAAAAAGGCCGAAACGTCCTGCGACATCTGCTCCACCGTGGGGTCCGTGCCGTCCTCGTAGGTGACGATGCCGTCCACCAGCGGCGGCGGCATCGCGATCGGCCCGGCGGCGCGGTTGCCCCAAAGGCCATCCGCCTCGGTGCCGTCATAGCCGGTCAGGACCGCATGGATGAACGCGGCGCCGCCGGGATGCTGCTTTGCCATCAGGCTCAGATCCGGGGCCTCGGGCAGGGCAGAGGCGGGAAAGCGGTCGGTCGGTGCAAGATCCAGCGCCGCGGCGCGTTCGCGCATCGCGGCATCGTCCAGCGCGGGGCCATCCGGCTCTGCCAGACTGCGGATCGTGACATGGCGCAGCCCATGGCAGGCCGAACAGACCTGTTCATAGACCTCGAGCCCGCGCCGCAATTGCGCCCCGTCGTAGATGTCGAAGGGGCCATCGGCCTCCAGCGCCGCCGCCGGGGCCGCCAGCATCAACCAGACGAGGAGGAGGCGGATCATCGCGCCTCCTCGATCGTGGGGGGCAGGGGGCGTGGGCGCTCCCACCGGGGCAACAGCGGCAGCGCGATCAGGAAGAAACCGAACCAGACCGCCGTCCCGATCAGCGACCAGAACGCCACCATGCCCGTCGGCGGCTGCGCCCCGCACCACATCAACAGCGCGAAATCAGCCAGAAGCACCACGAAACAGACCCGGAAGGCAGGCCGGTAGCGCCCCGAACGCACCGGCGAGCGATCGAGCCACGGCGCCGCCACCAGCACGAGGATCGACCCGGCCAGCGCCGCCGCCCCGCACAGCGTCGCGCCCACATGGCCGAAGCTGATCACCTCCACGGCGCGGACCAGCCACAGATCGTCGGTGAAGGCGCGCAGGATGGCGTAGAAGGGCAGGAAGTACCATTCGGGCACGATATGCGGCGGCGTCACGAGGGGATCGGCCGGAATCGCGTTTTCCGGATGGCCCAAGAGGTCGGGCGCAAAGCCCGCCAGCGCGAAGAACACCGCCAGCACCACCGCCAGCGCCAGCAGATCCTTGATCACGAAGAACGGCCAGAAGGGTAGGGTGTCGCGGGCGAACCCTTCGGGATCGGTGCGCGGCTCCACCCCCGACGGGTTGCTGTTGCCCGTGCTGTGGAACGACCAGACATGCAGCCCGACGAGCGCCACCGCCACGAAGGGCAGGGCGTAATGCAGCACATAGAACCGCGTCAGCGTCGGATCGCCCACCGTTGGCCCGCCCAGCACCCACTGCTCCAGCGTGGGGCCGATCCCGGGGATTTCCCCGATGAGGTTCGTGATCACGGTCGCGCCCCAGAAGCTCATCTGCCCCCAAGGCAGGACATACCCCATGAAGGCCGTGGCCATCAGCAGCAGGAACAGCGTCATGCCGATCAGCCACGTCACCTCGCGCGGGGCCTTACCGCTGCCATAATAGATGCCCCGGAAGATATGGGCATAGATCCCCAGAAAGAAGAGCGAGGCCCCGTTCGCATGCAGCGCCCGCAGAAAGGCCCCGCCGTTCACATCGCGCATGATGCGCTGCACGCTGTCGAAGGCAAGCTCCGCCTGCGGGATGTAATGCATCGCAAGGGCAAGGCCGGTGGCGAGCTGAAGCAGCAGGCAGAACATCAGCACCACCCCCCAGACCCACATCCAATTGAGGTTGCGCGGGACGGGCACGGTCAGCGCCCCATGCAACAGCCCGAGGATGGGCAGGCGCGCCTGAAGCCAGCGGGCGGCGGCGCTCTGGGGGCGATAGGGGGGATGGGGCGGGCGCGTCACGCCCCGACCCCGATCTGCAACGTAACGGGGTCCAGCAGCACGGCGCGCGGAACCGGCAGGTTGCGCGGCGCGGGGCCGCGCCGGATGCGCCCGGCGCTGTCGTAATGCGATCCGTGGCAGGGGCAGAACCAGCCGCCGAAATCCCCCGCGGCCCCGCCCAAGGGGACACAGCCCAGATGCGTGCACACCCCCATCATCACGAGCCATTCGCCCGCCGCATCCAGCGCGCGGTTGGCATCGGTGGCCGGAGCATCGGCGGGCAGGTTGGCGTTGTTGGCCAGCGGATCGGGAAGATCGGACAGCCGAACGGCGCGGGCGGCGGCGATATCCTCGGCGGTGCGGCGGCGGATGAAGACCGGACGGCCCTGCCACTGCACCGTCAGCTGCGTGCCGGGCAGCACGGCCGACAGATCGACCCGCAGCTCGGCCGCGGCGCGGGTGTCGGCGGCGGGGTTCATCTGATCCACCAGCGGCAGGGCGGCCGCCCCGGCGGCCACACAGCCCGCACAGCCCGTCGCCTTGAAGAGGAACGCGCGCCGGCTTGCGGCAGGATCGGTTGTGTCGGACACGGAAAACACAGGCCCTTTGCAGGAACGTCACCACCCCGAGCCTTAGCGGAAGGCCCGGGGCAGGTCCAGCTTCAGCGGCGCATGCGCCGGGTGCGGGCGGCCATGTTTAGCATCTCCACCGTGGCCGAGAAGGCCATCGCGGCGTAGATGTAGCCCTTGGGCACATGGAAGCCAAAGCCCTCGGCGATCAGGGTCGTGCCGATCAGCATCAGGAAGGACAGCGCCAGCATCACGATGGTCGGGTTATGCTCGATGAAGCGGGCCAGCGGATTCGCCGCCAGCAGCATGACGCTGACCGCCACCAGAACCGCGATGACCATCACCGGCACATGCGGGGTCATCCCCACCGCCGTGATGATGCTGTCGATGGAAAAGACGAGATCCAGCACCAGAATCTGCGCGATCGCCCCGCCGAAGGTCAGCGTCGCCGCCCCCACCATGGTGTCCTTGTGATCGACCGGGTCCATGGAATGGTGGATTTCCTTCGTGGCCTTCCAGACGAGGAACAGACCGCCCGCGATCAGGATCATGTCCTTCCACGAGATTTCGTTGCCCAGCACGGTGAAGACCGGCTGCGTCAGCTGCACGATCCACGACACCGTCGCCAGCAGCCCCAGCCGCAGCACGAGCGCGAGGCTGATGCCGATGCGCCGCGCCCGCTCCCGATGCTCGGCCGGCAGCTTGTTGGTCAGGATGGAGATGAAGAGGAGGTTGTCGATGCCCAGCACCACCTCCATGACGATCAGGGTGGCGAGGGCGATCCAGACGGTCGGATCCCCGAAAAGGGCTAGGAAGTCCACGCGAAAGCTCCTGCGGTAAATCTCACGGAAATGTGGGGTCGGGGGCGGCGGGCTGCGCTGTGGCGCGGTGTCGCAGCGCGGCCCATCAGTTCGCGGGCTGCGGCACGCGCGGTCGGCGCAGGAAGAACGCCCCGGGAGAGGCGGCGATCAGCGCCATCGCCCCGAAGGCCACGCTGGTGGCGATGGCGGCCTGCGGCCCGACGCCTGCCACCGGCAGGAACAGCACCGCCGCCCCCTCGCGAAAGCCCCATCCCGCGACGGAGGCCGGGATGAGCATCGCCGACAGGATCACCGGCACCAGCGCCGCCGCCGCCACCGGCGCAAGATCGGCCCCGATCGCATGGCCGCAAAAGGCGAAGGCCAGAATGTTGCAGGCCGCGATGGCAAGCCCCAGCACGCTTTGCCGGGGCCAGATATCGAGGATGCCCAGCCGGATCGTGTCGCGCATCCGCTGCGGCAGCAGCACATAGACCAGCGGCAGCGCCGCCGCGATGCCAAGGCCGATACCGAAGGGCGTGGCCCCGATTCGCCACGGCACGTCGCCATGCGCCATCGCAAGGGCAAGGCCCGTGACCATGATCGCAAGCATCCCGACCTGCCCGCTGATCCGTTCGATCGCAACGCCCGCGCCCGAGGTGCGCATGCTGTCGCCCCGCACCCGCACCGCCCGCGCGACATCGCCCGCAACCCCGCCCGGCATCGTCTGGTTCACGAATTGCGCAAGGTAGTATTCGGTGATCGCGATGCGCAGCGGCAGGATCTGCCCCAGCCGGTTCGCCGTCATCTTCCACCGCCATGCGCAGAGCATGGTCTGAAGATTCACGATCAACACGGCCCCGATCAGCCAGAACGGATCGGCATTGCGCAGCTGGTGCAGGATCTGCTCGCCATCGGCGAAGATCCACAATGCCCCCAGAATCAGAAGCGGCACGGCAAGGCGTGCCACGCGCCAGATGGGGGCCTGCTTGTCGAACCTCACGTCTCACCCTCCCGTGTCGGCGGCGCCGAACGCATTCAGGAACCGGTCCCGGAACCCATCCATCGGCAAAGCGGGAAGATCCGCCGCCGGGACGAGGCCGGGGGTCCAGCCCCACCCGTCGATGCGCCGGATCAGGTCCGGCGGACCGATCATGTGGACCGGAACGTCGCGATTGTCCATCTGCGCCACGAATCCCGCGGGCTGATGATCGCCGAGGATCACCGCCAGCATCCCGCTTCCGGCCTGCCGCTCGACGAATTCGGTGACCGCCTGCAGCGAATAGAGGATCGCCGCCGAATACTGCGCCCGCACGGTGTCCGGATCGGCCCAGACCTCGCGCGGGGTGCGGCGGTCCCAACCGGTGCCGTCGAAACCGCGTCCATCGCCGATCGTATCCCAATCCCGCATCCCGATCACCGGAACCCATGGCGCATGGGAGGAGGCGAGATCCACCTCGGCAAAGAGCGGCGGGCCGAGGACGCGCATCCGCCGCTCCAGCACCGACAGGACATACTGATCCGGCATCGTGACCCAGTTCAGCGCCCGGCCGGCATAGCCCAGATGCGCCGCGTCCCGAATCTCCCGAAAGCCGAGCATGGTCCCCTCGGGCCACGCCTCGGTGGTCTGGGGGGTGAAGGCGGCCGTGTGCAGGCCCGCCTCGGATGCGAGGTGGAACAACGTGCGCCGGGGGCTGGCCAGCAGCGCACCATAGCGCCCCTGATCGGTGATCGGCAGCCCCGCCGACAGCGTCGCATGCGCAAGCCAGCTCTGCCCGCCCATCACCGGCGAGGTCAGCCAGCCCGACCGCATGGCAAGGCCCGCCCCTGCCAGCCGCGCCTCCGCCCGATGCAGAAGCTGCGGATGGGCGGCATTGTCCGGCACGGCGAAACTGGTGCGGCCATAGCTCTCGACGAAGATGATCGCGGTGTCGCGCCCGCGCAGCGCCGCCAGAAGGCCATCCTGTCCGGCAAAGGGATCGGTGGCGGCCGCGCGGCGGAACGCGGCCAGATCGGCCAGCGTGGCGCGGGTGGTCAGTGCCTTGTCCGCCAGCATCCGCGTGGTTGCCGCCTGCGGGGGCAGGATGGCAAAGACGGCCAGAATCGCCAGCCCCGCCCATCCGCCGCGCCGCTGGCGCAGCGACCAACGGATGCCCAACGTCAGCACCCCCAGCAGCAGGATCGCCGCCCCGACGCCCAGCATCATCCGCCACAGGCCAAGCGATCCGCGCCCCAACTGCCACGCGGCCCCCAGAAGCTGCCAATCGGTCACCAGATTGAACGGACGCCCGAACGCCCCCTGCAGGCCCGCATCCCCCGCCTTCAAAAGCAGCGTCAGCACGAGGATGCCCAGCAGCGGCAGGCGCAGCGGGGGCAGGGCCGCCAGAAGCAGCACCGCCGGAAGCTCGGCCGGGATGGCCCGGCCATTCCCCGGCAGCCAGAGCACGAAGCCCAGCATCAGCGCGGCCATCGCCGGCCGCCAGACATCCGTGCGCGAGGAGGTTGTCATCACCATGCGGGGCATCTGGATCGGCGCGCCCCCGGATCAAGCAGCCCGGACATGTGAAAAAGGCCGCGCGGGCGATCCCGGCGGCCTTTCGAAAACAGTCTGGGCGGATCTCAGCCTTGGCGGGCTTTGAAGCGCTTTTGCGTCTTGTTGATCACATAGACGCGGCCCTTGCGGCGCACGACTTGGCAGTCGCGGTGGCGCAGCTTGAGCGAGCGGAGCGAGTTCGCAACCTTCATCTCTCTTCTCCCATTCGCGGCGCGCGTGCGCCTTGAAAACAAACATGCCCCCGAACGGGGGCGGTGATATGAATGGTGGGCGGTACTGGGATCGAACCAGTGGCCACTACGATGTCAACGTAGTGCTCTACCGCTGAGCTAACCGCCCACGCTCCGTGACTAAAAGTCTCGGTGTGGCGCGTCTATAAAGAGAGTCGCAGCCATGATCAAGGGGTTTCCGCACGGGGCAAGCGCGCTTAATATCAGGAACGCAACAGGAGCCGCCCCGGCATGACGGGATACCCCCCTTTCGATCTGCATCTGCCGGACCGCCCGGACACCGCCATGGTGTTCTCCTCGCCGCATGGCGGATGCGAATATCCCCAAGATTTCTTGGCTGCGTCGCGGTTGGACGGGCAGATGATCCGCTCGTCCGAGGATGCGTTCGTCCATGATCTCTTCCGGGGGGTGCCGGCCCAAGGCGCGCCGCTGATCGCGGCCCGCGCCCCGCGCGCCTTCGTCGATCTGAACCGCGCGGCCGACGAGCTGGACCCTGCCCTCATCGAAGGGCTGGTGCGGATGCCGCACAATCCGCGCGTCGCCTCGGGCCTTGGGGTGATTCCCCGCGTCGTGGCGAATGGGCGGCCGATCTATTCGGGCAAGATCACCCGCGCGGAGGCCGAATTGCGGCTGGTGACGCATTGGCGCCCCTATCACGCCGCCCTGCGCGGCCTGATGCAGGAGGCGCGGGCGCGCCACGGCTCGGCCATCCTGATCGACTGCCATTCGATGCCCCATGATGCCATCGCCGGGCGCGGACCTGCCGCCGATGTGGTGCTGGGCGACAGGTTCGGCGCCGCCTGCGCCCCCGCCGTGATGGAGCGGGTGGAAGCGGCCTTTCGCGCCGCAGGGCTGCGTACCAGCCGCAACGCCCCCTTTGCGGGCGCCTACATCACCCAATCCTATGGCCGCCCCGCACGGGGGCAGCATGCGATTCAGGTGGAGATCGACCGCGCCCTCTACATGGACGAAGCGCGAATCGAGCGGCGCGCCGATTTCGATGCGTTCGTCGGGCTGATCGACGGCATCACCGCCGAGCTGTGCGCCATCGGCCGCGAGGGGCAGGCGCTGGCCGCCGAATGATCCCTAGCGCAGCGCGCGGCCCTTGATGATCGCATCCGCGCCGAACCGGGCCCGGATCGCATCCGTGGCCGCTTCGGCCCGGCGGCGTCGGCCCGCGCCGGGATCGAGGAGATCGACCGAGAGATCCGCCCGCTCCCCGGCGCAGAGATCCGCAAGGCCGATGCCGATCAGCCGCACCGGCCCCGTGGGCTGCGCCATATCTAGAAGGCGCCGCCCCTCGTCATAGAGCCGGTCCGCCGACTGCGTGGGATCGGTCAGCGCATGGCGGCGCGAGATTTGCGTGAAATCGGCGCGTTTCAGCTTCAGCACCACCGTGCGCCCGGCCAGATCCTTGGCCTTGGCGCGGTCGGCCACCTGCACCGCCAGCCGCCACAGATGCCCGTCCAGAAGGTCCGGATCGGCCGTATCCTCGTTGAAGGTCGTCTCCTTGGAGATGGATTTCACCTTGTGATCGGGGGCGACGGGGCGCGTATCCTCGCCGCGCGCAAGGCGCCACAGCCGATCGCCCATGCTGCCGAAACGGGCCGACAGATCCCGCCGATCCCATCGCAGCAGATCGCTGACCTGCCGGATGCCCGCCGCCTCCAGCGCGGCCTGCGTGGCGGTGCCGACGCCCCAGATGATGCGGACGGGCTGTCGGGACAGGAATTCCGCCGTTTCGGCCCGGCCGATCACGGAAAAGCCCCGCGGCTTGTCGAGGTCCGAGGCGATCTTGGCGAGGAACTTGTTGTGCGACAGCCCGACCGAGCCGGAGATGCCCAGCTCCTCCTCCATCCGGCGGACCAGCCGCGCCATCAGGACGGCGGGCGGCGCACCGTGCAGGCGCGCGGTGCCCGTCAGATCGAGGAACGCCTCGTCCAGCGACAGCGGTTCAATCGCGGGGGTCAGATCGGCCATCATGGCGCGGATCGCGCGGCTGATCCCGGCATAGACCTCGAATCGCGGCTTCACCACCACCGCGCCGGGGCACAGGCGCAGCGCTTGGAACATCGGCATGGCCGACCGCACCCCCGAGATGCGCGCGATGTAGCAGCAGGTCGCCACCACCCCGCGCGTGCCGCCGCCCACGATCACGGGGCGGTCGCGCAGGGATGGATCGTCCCGCTTCTCGACGCTGGCATAGAAAGCGTCGCAATCCATATGCGCGATCGACAGATCCGCAAGCTCGGGGTGGGAAATGATGCGCGGGCTGCGGCAGGCGGGGCAGCGCGCGCCGGCATCGAACAGGGTCAGACAGGCGCGGCACAGGCTGGGCATGATGCGCGCCAGCGTATCATGTTCGCGCCCCGTTCTCAATCTGCCGCGCCTTCGACAGCTGCACGGCAAGGATGCCCAGCGTCACGATGCCGACGCCGACGATGTCCCAGATGCCGATCGGCTCCCCCAGAAGGAGGGCGGCGATCAGCACCCCGAAGAACGGGTTGAGGAAATGGAAGGTGGAGGCCCGGACCGCGCCGATCCGCCCCACCAGCCCGAACCACACCCATGTGGCCATCAGGCTGGCGACCAGCACCGTGTAGACGAAGGCCCCGATCAGCCGCGGGGTCAGCGTCAGGCGCCACGGCTCGAACAGGACCGCCAGCAGGCCCAGAACCACCGCCCCGACCAGCATCTGCAGCCCGACCACCATCAGCAGGTTCCCCGACCCCGAGGCCCCCTTCACCGTCAGCGCCGCGAAGGCCAGCGCCAGCACCGCCACGAGGCACAAAAGCACCGGCAGCACCGGCACCCCGCCCGTCAGGCGGTGCCCCATGATGACGCAGACGCCGACCAGCCCCGCCGCCAGCCCCGCGATGCCCAAGGGGCGCATCTTCTCCCCGAAGGCCAACCAGCCCGCCAGCGCCACCACCAGCGGCATCGCCGAGGCGATGATGGAGGCGAGGCTGGCCGGCACCCATTGCATCGCAAAGAAGTTGCAGCCGAGATAGACGACGTTCTGCAAAAGCCCGAACAGGATCGTGGCCCGCCATTGCGGCCGCGTCAGCCGGGCCGTCTGGCCCATGGCGGCGGCGATCGCCACCCCGATGATCCCCGCCACCAGAAAGCGCAGCGCAAGCGCATGCAAAGGCGGGGCGTCCAGCACGATCATCCGCCCCGTGGTGAAGGCCGACGACCACATCACCGCAAAGCCGATGCCCATCACGAGCGAGCGCAGATCCATTCCGATACCTCAAAGAAAAAGGGCCGCCCGGAGGCAGCCCTTGGTTCGATCCGATGGGGATCAGCCGTTGACGCTGTCTTTCAGCGCCTTGGCGATCGTGACCTTCACCTGCTTGTCGGCCGGCTTGGTCATGGTCTCGCCCGTGGCGGGGTTGCGGACCTGACGCTCGGGACGCTCGCGGCACATGACCTTGCCGATGCCCGGAAGGGTGACGGCACCGCCGGCAGCGACTTCGCGCGTCACGACCGCGGCGATCGCGTCCAGCGCGGCGGTTGCGGTCTTCTTGTCGCCGCCCATTTCCTCGGCCAGCGTTGCGACCAGTTGGGTCTTGGTCATCGGTTTCGTGGACATCTGGTGTCTCCTGATCAACTCAAATATTTTCAGCCCGAGAAAGGCCCCGGAGCCGCTACACCCGTTTTTTGCCCGGCTGGCAAGCCCCGAGAAAGGAAAAAAGGGCGCGGGCGGCTCAGAGGAAGGCCGTCTCGTCGAAACTGCGCAATTTCCTGCTGTGTATGCGCTCGATCGGCATGTCGCGCAGCTTCTCCATCGCACGGATTCCGATCATCAGGTGGCGCGAGACCTGCGTGCGGTAGAAGTCCGACGCCATGCCCGGCAGCTTCAACTCTCCGTGCAGCGGCTTGTCGGACACGCACAGAAGCGTGCCGTAGGGCACGCGGAAGCGGAAGCCATTGGCCGCGATCGTCGCGCTTTCCATATCCAGCGCGATGGCCCGCGACAGCGACAGCCGGTGCACCGGGCCGGACTGATCGCGCAGTTCCCAGTTGCGGTTGTCGATGGTGGCGACGGTGCCGGTGCGCATGATGCGCTTCAGCTCATAGCCCTGAAGCTGGGTCACCTCCTCCACGGCCTGTTCGAGCGAGGTCTGGATCTCGGCCAGCGCGGGGATCGGCACCCAGACGGGCAGATCGTCGTCCAGAACGTGATCCTCGCGCAGATAGGCATGGGCCAGCACGAAATCGCCGAGGTTCTGGCTGTTGCGCAGGCCCGCGCAATGGCCGACCATCAGCCATGCATGCGGGCGCAGGACGGCGATATGGTCGGTCGCGGTCTTGGCGTTCGACGGGCCGACGCCGATGTTCACCAGCGTGATGCCCTGACCATCGGCGCGCTTCAGGTGATAGGCGGGCATCTGGGGTAGGCGCGCCAGCGGGGTGATCGGCTGATCGGCGGCGGTGATCTCTTGGTTGCCGGGGGCGACGAAGGCGGTGTAGCCGTCGCGACCCAGCATCTGACGGGCGAAGGATTCGAACTCGTCCACATAGAACTGGTAGTTCGTGAAGAGGACGTGGTTCTGGAAATGCCCGGCATTCGTCGCCGTGTAATGGGCAAGCCGCGCGAGCGAGTAATCCACCCGCTGCGCCGTGAACGGGGCCAGCGGCGCCTCTCCGCCCGGAAGGGTGCGCGCGCCGTTCACGATGTCGTCGCCCGTGGTGTTCAGATCCGGCACGTCGAACATGTCGCGCAGCGCGAAATCCAGAACGCCTTCTTGCGGGATCAGCACGGACGGATTGCCCGCCAGCGCGAAATGCAGCGGCATGGGCGTCGTGGACACCCCGATCCGCACCGGCACGCCGTGATTCTGGATCAGCAATTCGATCTGCTGGATCAGGTAATTCTCGAACAGGTCGGGGCGGGTGATGGTCGCGACATAGGTGCCGGGATCGGCGACGTAACCGAAGGCGAGGCGGCTGTCCACGCGGGTGAAGCTGTTCGTCGTCATGCGCACTTCGGGATAGAAGGCGCGGATCCGCCCCTCGCTCCGCCGCCCTTGGATCACCTCGGCGAATTGCTGGGCAAGGAATTCGGCGGAAAGATCGTACAGTTCCCGCAGACGGGCCACGGCCTCCCGCGCATCCATGAAGTTGGTCGGAGCAGGAACGTCGGGGGTGTGGATCGTCTCGTGCATATCAGGTCCTTTTCGGTCGAAGATAACGACAACCGCGGCCCAGACAAGCTGCCGCCTGCAGGAGAGGGAAAGATCCTGCAGGCGGCTGGGGACAAGCCTGTGACGGGAACGACATGCGATGGGGACGCAAGCGGTCACTGGCTTCGGGGGATGAACCTACGGAAACGCCCCCGGTTCCACGTTTTGTTTTCACGGATGCGTGATCGGAACAAAAGGTGCGGCCGACGACTTCCAGAAGGGATTTCTTGCGGAGGATCCCATGGACTATCCCAAACCCCCATTCCCGAAACAGAGCCAGACGCTTCCCGGTGACAGCCGCCAGATGCAGCCCGTCCCCGATTGCGGCGAGACGAGCTACAAGGGCAGCGGACGGCTGAAGGGCAAGGTCGCCCTGATCACCGGCGGCGACAGCGGCATCGGCCGCGCCGTCGCCATCGCCTATGCCCGCGAGGGCGCGGATGTGGCGATCTGCTATCTGTCCGAAACCGAAGAGGCCAAGGACACCGTCCGCCTGATCGAGGCCGAGGGCCGCCGGGCGCTGGCGATCGAGGCCGATATCGGCACGCCCAGCACCTGCCGCGACGTGATCCAGCGCATGGTGGATCATTTCGGCTGGATCGACATCCTCGTGAACAACGCCGCCCATCAGATGATGTTCGACGACATCCTCGACATCCGCGATGCCGAATGGGATCTGACCTTCCGGGTCAACATCCATGCGATGTTCTGGCTGATCAAGGCCTCGCTGCCGCATATGAAACCGGGGGCGTCGATCATCAACACCGCCTCCATCAATTCGGACAAGCCGAAGCCGGGGCTGCTGGCCTATGCCACGACGAAGGGCGCGATCCAGAACTTCACCAACGGTCTGGCGCAGATGCTGGCCCCGCGCGGCATCCGGGTGAACTGCGTGGCGCCGGGCCCGGTCTGGACGCCGTTCATCCCGTCCTCCATGCCCGCCGACAAGGTGGCCGATTTCGGAAAGGAAACGCCGATGGGCCGCCCGGGCCAACCGGCCGAACTGGCGACCGCCTATGTCATGCTGGCGGAATCGGGGTCGAGCTTCACCACCGCCGCGACCGTGGCCGTCACCGGCGGCATGCCGATGATGTGATGGGCCTTACGCCTCGATGATGCAGGAAAGGCGGCAGGTGCCTTCCTCGATCCGGATATCGCCGGCATCGGGGAAGGGACCGCCATCGCCGAAATCGAGCGCGATGCGGAGCGTTCCCGCCGCAAAGGGCCACCGCGCCACGAGCGAGCGCGGCCCCGCGCGCGTGATCTCCGGATCGCCCGCCCGCCCCGAGGTCATCAGCGGCACGATCCGGTCCTGCCGGAAGGCGAGCAGGCGGCGCGTCAGATCGCGCCATGCGGCCATCGCCCCCGGATCGCCGCGATAGGGACGGCTTCGTTCATACGTTTCCTCGGACATGGGATCGGGAAACTCCTTCACGCCCGGAAACTCGGCATGGCGGCCCTTGCGCGTCGCCTCGGCCAGATCGCCCGTGAAATCGGCGAAGAATTGGAACGGCGCGGTTTCGCCCGCCTCTTCGCCCATGAACAGCATCGGCACGAAGGGGCCGAGCAGCAGCAGCGCATGCGCCACCTTCACCGCATCGGGGTCCGCCAGCGCCAGAAGCCGTTCGCCCTTGGCGCGGTTGCCGGTCTGGTCGTGGTTCTGGTTGAAATTGACGAAGGCGTGCCACGGCAGATCGCAGGACCGCTCGCCCCGGCCCGTCTTTTGCGGCGGGCGCGGCTGCCCCTGTTCCACGAAGCCGCATTCGAGCGAGAGGCACAGATCCTCGAACGGGGCCGGGCCGAAGCTGGAATAGTAATCCTGCGTCTCGCCGGTCAGCAGGACGTGGATGCAATGGTGATAATCGTCGTTCCATTCGCCGTCATAGGGGCCGTTCTCATCGTGCAGGCGCGTGATGTTGCGGTTGTCCTCGGTCGTCAGGTGGATGGGGCGGTCGAAGCCCCCGTCGCGGATCGCTTGGCCGAGTTCCACCATAAACTCCGGCTCGCCCTGATCGCGGATCTGGTCGATCGCATCGAAGCGGAACCCATCGAGGTTGTATTCCCGCAGCCAGTGCAGCGCATTGCCGATGAAGAAGCGGCGAACGGCGGGTTCGTCGAAGGCGATGGCCGCGCCCCAGGGGGTCGCGATTTCGGGATGGAAGAAGCTGGGCGCAACCTGCCCGATCCACGCCCCGTCCGGCCCGAAATGGTTGTAGACGACATCGAGGATCACGCTGATCCCGGCCCGGTGCGCCGCATCGACGAAGGCGCGCATATCGGCGGGCGTTCCATAGGACGGATGCGGCGCCCAAGGCAGCACACCGTCATAGCCCCAGCCCCGCGCGCCGGGGAACTGGCCCACGGGCATCAGCTCCACCATCGTCACGCCCAGCGCGGCCAGTTCCTCCATCCGCGCGGCGGCAGCGGCAAAGGTGCCTTCGGGGGTGAACAGGCCGACATGGATTTCGAGGATGACCGTCTCCTCCCACGGGCGTCCGTCCCATGGGTGGAAATCATGGGCGGGATCGACCAGCACGGAATCGGCATGCACGTCGCCGGCCTGCGCCCGCGATGCCGGATCGGGGATCGCGACATCGCCGATCCGCAGGCGGTAGGTGTCGCCGGCCTTCGCCTCGGCCTCGGCCCGGTGCCAGCCATCGGCCTCGGCGCTCATCGGAACGACGCGGCCGCCGATCTCCACCGCCACATCGGCGGCATCGGGCGACCAGAGCGCGAAGCTCCACCGGCCTGGTTCCACCTGTTCCGCACCCCACTCGTACTGCCGCATCGCTGTCTCCGCCTGAACCGAAGGAACAAGCGCGGTGCGGCCCGTAGGTTCCCGATCAGCCCCCGACGGGGATGCCGCCATTGGGGTGCAGCACCTGCCCGGTCATGTAGCTGCCATCGCGGCAGGCAAGGAACAGATAGGCCGGTGCCACTTCGTTCGGCTGGCCCGGACGCTTCATCGGCACATCGAGGCCGAAGGCGTCCACGTCCTCGGCGGGCATCGTCTCGCCGATGAGCGGGGTCCAGATCGGTCCGGGGGCGACGCCGTTCACGCGGATGCCCTTGTCGGCAAGGCTGGCCGCCAGCGCACGCAAGAAGCCCAGCTCCGCCCCCTTGGTCGCGGAATAGTCGATGAGGTACTTGTGCCCGCGATAGGCGTTCACCGAGGTGGTGAAGATCAGCGCGGCGCCCTCGGTCATCTTCTCCAGCCCCGCTTGGGCCAGCCACATGTACCCGAAGACGTTGGTGGCGAAGATCTTCTCGATCCATTCCGGATCGACCTTGGTGAAATCGGGCTCGGATTTCTGCACGCCGGCATTGCAGACCAGCACGTCCAGCCGCCCGAAATGCGCGATCGTCTTCGCCACGGCGTCAAAGCAACTCTCGCGCGAGGTGGAATCGAGATGCAGCAGCAGCACCTCGGCCCCCGCCTCCTGCACCTCGCGGGCGACATCCTCGCCCTCCTCGCGGCTGGAATGGTAGGTGACGACGACCTTCGCGCCCTCGGCGGCGTAAAGGCGCGCCACGGCCCGGCCGATCCCCGACGAGGACCCCGAGATGAAGCAGACCTGATCCTTCAGCCGGCCCGAACCGGCGAAATGGGGGGTGAAGTCGGCGGGTGCGTTGCGATCCATGGCGAGCGTCCTTTGTGCTGTTGCCGGATCAGCGCCCAGCGCGGCGGAAGGTTCCCCCATGGAAGTCACGCCAGCGAGAGCCATATGAGAGCACGACGCAACAACCATACGCAGCCCCATGACCGACCCGCTCGCCCCACTGGCCGCATCCCCCGATCATTACGCGCTTTTCCTCGATATCGACGGATGCCTGATCGACCTTGCCCCCACCCCCGACGGGATCGTGGTGCCGGACGGTTTGCCCGAGACATTGGCGCGGCTGTCCGGCCGGATGGGCGGCGCGCTGGCGCTGGTCACGGGCCGTAAGACGGAGTGGGTGGACGCCACCTTCGGGCGTGCCTTCCCCATGGCCGGACTGCACGGTTTCGAACGGCGGCGCGCCGACGGCTCGGTGCAGGAGGTTCCGGTGCCCCCCGGCCTCGATCTGGCGCGGGACCGGCTGGCGCGGTTCGCGCACGAGCCCGGCCTCGTGCTGGAGGATAAGGGCATCGCCGTCGCCGTCCATTACCGTCAGGCCCCCGCCCGCCGCGCCGAGGTGGAACAGGCCATGGCCGCCCTCGCCGCCGAGATCGGCCCGGCATGGGAACTGCAATCGGGCAAGAGCGTCGTCGAACTGCGCCCCGCCGGGGCCAGCAAGGGTGCCGCCGTCCGCGCCTTTCTTCAGGAAGAGCCGTTCCGCGGCCGCATCCCCGTCACCATCGGCGATGACGTGACCGACGAGACGATGTTCCCCGTCGCCAACGCCATGGGGGGCCTGTCCATCCGCATCGCCGATCCCTCCGAACCCACCGAAGCGCGGGCGCATCTTCCTTCGCCCGCCGCGCTTCGGGCCTGCCTTGAAAGGATCGCCGCATGGGCCGCATGATCGTCGTCTCCAACCGTGTGCCACTGCCGGACAAGGAGGGGCGCATGCCGGCGGGCGGGCTTGCCGTGGCCGTGCATGCCGCCTTGCAGGACAGCGGAGGCATCTGGTTCGGCTGGTCCGGCCAATCGGTGCCCGAAGGCGACCCCGGCCCCGTATCGCGCCGCAGTCACGGGACCATCGACTATGTCCTGACCGACCTGTCGGACCGCGACATGGACGAATATTACAGCGGCTTCGCCAATCGGGTGCTCTGGCCGCTGTTCCACTGCCGGATCGACCTTGCCGAATACTCCCGCCGCGACAAGGAGGGGTATTTCCGGGTGAACCGCATGTTCGCCGACCGCCTGATGCCCCTGATCGAACCCGATGACATCATCTGGGTGCACGACTATCACCTGATCCCGCTGGCCGAGGAGTTGCGCCGCCGCGGCGTGACCAACCGCATCGGCTTCTTCCTGCATATCCCATGGCCGCCCGCCGACATCCTGTTCGCGATGCCGATCTACGATCAGATCCTGAAGGGGCTGTCGGCCTACGATCTGGTGGGCTTCCAGACAGACCACGATCTCGACAACTACATCTCCTGCCTGATCCGCGAGGGCGTGGGCGACCGGGTGGAGGAGGGCACGCGGCCCGACCCGTCGCGCGCAACGCTGTCGGCCTATGGGCGCACCTTCCGGGCGCGCACCTTCGGCATCGGGATCGAAACGCGCGATTTCGCCGAACTCGCCGCCGCATCCACCGAAACGGAGGCGGTGACGGATATGCGCCGCTCGCTGGCCGGGCGCGATCTGATCATCGGGGTGGACCGGCTGGATTATTCCAAGGGCATCCCCCAGCGCATCCTCGGGTTCGAACGCTTCCTCGATCTGAACCCGGACCGCGCGGGCCATGTCACGCTGCTGCAGATCGCGCCCTCCTCGCGGTCCGAGGTTCCCGAGTACCGGGACATGCAATCCGAGGTGGAGGCGCTGGCGGGGCATGTGAACGGCACCCGCGGCCGGATCGACTGGACGCCGATCCGCTATGTGAACCAGTCGGTCGAGCGTGGCGCGCTGGCGGGCCTTTACCGCGAGGCGCGGGTCGGGCTGGTGACGCCGCTGCGCGACGGCATGAACCTCGTGGCCAAGGAATACGTGGCGGCGCAGAACCCCGACGATCCGGGCGTTCTGGTGCTCTCGCGCTTTGCCGGGGCTGCGCGCGAATTGAAGGGCGCGGTCCTCTGCAACCCCTATGACAGCGAGCAGACGGCCCGCGCCATCGAATGGGCCTTGTCCATGACGCTGGAGGAACGGCGCGACCGTTGGCGCGGCATGATGGATTACCTGCTGGCCAACGACATCCAGACGTGGTGCAGATCCTATCTGCAGGCGCTGGCGGATACGGCGCCGGACAGGGGGACGCGATGACCATCTACATCCTGAACGGGCCGAACCTGAACCTGCTGGGCCAGCGCCAGCCCGAGATCTACGGCCACGACACCTTGGCCGATGTGGAGCGGCGCTGCACGGATCTGGCGGCGCGCCTCGGGCTGACGGTGCGGATGCTGCAATCGAACCACGAGGGCCAGTTGATCGATTGGATCCACGAGGCGCGGGCCGCAGCGCAGGGCATCGTCATCAATGCCGGGGCCTATACCCACACGTCGATCGCGATCCTCGATGCGCTCAAGGCCTTCGACGGCCCGGTGATCGAACTGCACATCTCCAACGTCCATGCGCGCGAGAGCTTCCGCCACCACTCCTATATCAGCGCCCGCGCCGATGGGGTGATGGCGGGATTCGGCACGCAGGGCTATGAGCTGGCGCTGCTGCGCATGCAGCGCATTCTGGGCGATGCCGTGACCACGACATGATGTCGCGCCCCCGGGCTTTTTGGGCCCGCGGGGGGACATCGCGCTTGACCCGGTGGCAGGCGCACCATATCCGAACGTTCGTATGGCTATTTTTCGGCCGGGGGAACGGATTTGGGACGCAAGCGCACGATCGACCGGAACGTGACGATGGAAGCGATCGAAACCGTCGTGCGCGAGCAGGGCGTGGCGGGCCTGTCGATCGAGGCGGTGGCCCGGGCGGCGGGGATCAGCAAATCCAGCGTCGTCTATGATTTCGCATCCAAGGATGCGCTTCTGGCCGCCTTCGTGCGCCAGCGGCTGGAGCGCAAGCGCGCCGAACTCGACGATGCCGCCAAGGCCCATGCGGGCCGTCCCAATGCCTATCTGCACGGCATCCTCGACCGGTGCACCCAAACCCCTTCGGACGAAGATATCTCCTGCGCCATGGCGATCACCGCCAGCCTTTCGGGCAACAGCGCCTGCCGCGAGATGATGGGCGAGCGTTTCGCCGAAGATCTGGGCCGCGTTCTGAGCGAGGCCGACGATCCCGGCCGCGCACGATTGGCCTGGGTGGCGCTGCATGGCATCATGTCGCTCGAATATCTCGGTTTCCATACCTTCCCGCCGGACGAACGCGGGCAGCTTCTGGCCGACATCTCCGCCTTCCTGTCGGCCCCGACGACCAAGACCTGATCCTCCCCCTCCTCACCTTCCCCCAACAGGTTCCTCCCCATGACACGTCTTCGCATCGCCGCATTGGCAGTCCTGGCCCTCGCCACTACCGCCGAGGCGCAACAGGGCGGCCAGATGCCGCCCACCCCCGTCTCCTATGTCGAGGTTCAGCCCGAAGCGCTGCCGGTCGTGAACGACCTGCCCGGCCGCATCGCCGCCACCCGCACCGCCGAGGTCCGCCCCCGCGTCGGCGGCATCGTCATCGAACGCGTCTTCGAACAGGGCGGCATGGTGGAGGCGGGGGACGTGCTCTTCCGCCTCGATCCCGCGCCCTTCCGCGTGCAGGTCGCAAGCGCCCAAGGCACGTTGGCCCGCGCCAAGGCGGCCCAGCAGAACGCGCGCAGCGAAGCCGACCGCCAGCAGGAATTGCGCCAGCGCAACGCCTCGTCGGGGCAGGCCTACGACACCGCGGTCAGCGCGCTGGCGCAGGCCGATGCCGATGTCGCCGTCGCCGAAGCCCAGCTTCAGGAAGCGCAACTGAACCTCGATTACACCGAGGTGCGGGCGCCCATCTCCGGCCGGATCGGCCGCGCCACCCTGACCGAAGGCGCGCTGGTGGCGGCGCAGGCGGATGTGATGGCGACGATCCAGCAACTCGATCCCGTCTATGCCGACTTCACGCAATCCACCTCGGAGGTGCTGTCGCTGCGCCGCGCGATGGCTGCGGGCCGTCTGGCCGCCACCGCTCCCGGCGAGGCGCAGGTGAAGCTGCTCTTCGACGATGGCAGCGCCTACGATCAGACAGGCCGTCTTCTGTTCTCCGAAGCGACGGTCGATCCGCTGACGGGTCAGGTCACGCTTCGGGCCGAGTTTCCCAATCCCGACGGCTATCTGCTGCCCGGCCTCTATGTCCGCGTTCAGGTGGAACAGGCCCTGCGCGACAATGCGCTTGCCGTGCCGCAGATGGCCGTGCAGCGCGCCCAAAGCGGCGAGACCAGCGTCTTCGTCATCGCCGACGGCGATGTGGCCGAGGCCCGGCCCGTCACACTGGGCGATGTCGTCGATGGCCGCTGGATCGTGACGGACGGGCTGCAACCCGGCGACCGCGTGGTGGTGGAAGGGGCGCAGAAGCTGCGACCCGACGCCCCCGTGGCCCCCGAACCCTATGATCCCGGCGGTGCGGATGCGGATGACGCCCCCGCGCCGCAATCGGCGGACTGAGGCCGGTCATGTCGCAATTCTTCATCAATCGCCCGATCCTAGCTTGGGTCATCTCGATCTTCATCGTCATCGCGGGGCTTCTCAGCTTGCAGGTGCTGCCCGTGGCGCAGTACCCGGCCGTGGCCCCGCCCCAGATCTCCATCACCGCGGTCTATACCGGCTCCTCCCCCGAGGAGATGTATGCCGCCGTCGCCCAGCCGATCGAAGAGGAGCTGAACAGCGTCGATGGGATTCAGTACTTCGAATCCACTTCGGACAGTTCGGGCGCGATCTCCATCACCGCCACCTTCGAACCGGGCACCGATACGGGGCAGGCGCAGGTCGACGTGCAGAACGCCGTCGCCCGGGTGGAGCCGATCCTGCCGCAGACCGTGACCGATCAGGGCGTCGTCGTCGAAGAGGCGAGCCAAGGCTTCCTCATGGTCGTCGCGCTGACCTCTTCGGACGGATCGCTGAGCGATGTCGCCCTCGGCGACTATCTCAGCCGCAACGTCGTCAACGAAATCCAGCGGACGCCCGGCGTCGGCCGCGCCCAGATCTTCGCCTCCGAAGAGGCGATGCGCATCTGGCTCGATCCCGACAAGCTCACCGGCTACAACCTCTCCACGGCGGATGTCGTCTCGGCGATCTCGGCGCAGAACGCGCGGGTGGCGGCGGGGCGCATCGGCTCGGACCCCAACCCCGAAGGTCAGCAACTGACCGCCACGGTCCTCGTGCGCGGCCAGCTTCAGACCCCCGAGGAGTTCGGCACCATCGTGCTGCGCGCCAATTCCGACGGCTCCACCGTGCGCCTGTCGGATGTGGCCCGGATCGAGATCGGGGCCGACAGCTACAACTTCAACTCGCGGCTGAACGCCCAACCGGCGGCCGCCCTCGGGGTGCAGCTCTCCTCGGACGGGAACGCGCTGCAAACCTCCGAGGCGATCCGCGCCAAGATGGACGAGTTGAAGCAGTATTTCCCCGACAGCGTGGAATACAGCATTCCCTACGACACGACGCCCTTCGTCGCCGCCTCGATCGAGAAGGTGCTGCACACGCTGGTGGAGGCGGTGCTTCTCGTCTTCGTCGTGATGTTCATCTTCTTGCAGAACATCCGCTACACGCTGATCCCGACCATCGTGGTGCCGATCGCGCTGTCGGGGGCGCTGATGGTGATGTTCGTGCTGGGCCTGTCGATCAACGTGCTGACCATGTTCGCCATGGTGCTGGCGATCGGCATCCTCGTCGACGACGCCATCGTCGTGATCGAGAACGTCGAGCGCATCATGGCGCAGGAGGGCCTTGGCCCGAAGGAGGCGACCCGCAAGGCCATGGGCCAGATTCAGGGCGCGATCATCGGCATCACCCTCGTGCTGACGGCGGTGTTCATCCCGATGGCCTTCTTCCCCGGATCGACCGGGATCATCTATCGGCAATTCTCGCTGACGATGGTGTCCTCGATCCTGTTCTCGGCCTTCCTTGCGTTGTCGCTGACGCCGGCGCTCTGCGCCAGCTTCCTCAAGCCGATCAAGGGCCACCATGAGAAGCGGGGCTTCTTCGGCTGGTTCAACCGCCGCTTCGATGCGGGCACCGAACGCTATGGGCGCGGGGTCCGCATGGTGGCGCGCAAATCGCTGCTGATGATGGCGCTGTATCTGGTCATCCTCGGGGTCACGGGCTGGGGCTTCGTGTCGCTGCCCACGTCGTTCCTGCCGAACGAGGATCAGGGCTTCGTCGTCACCGATGTGCAGACCCCGCCCACCGCCAGTTCGCAGCGCACCGATGCCGCGCTGCGTCAGATCGAGCAGTACTATCTGGGCCAAGAGGCCGTCACGAACACGGTGGCGATCCGCGGGTTCTCGTTCTCGGGGCAGGGGGCGACGGCGGGTCTGATGTTCACCACCTTCGCCGATTGGGCCGAACGCGACCAATCCGCCGAGGAGATCGCAAACGCCGCCAACATGGCGCTGTTCGGGATGAAGGACGCGCAGGCCTATTCGCTGTCGCCGCCGCCCATTCCGGGCTTCGGCACCACGGGGGGCTTCTCCTTCCGGCTGGAGGATCGGGGCAGCCGCGGGCAGCAGGCGCTTCAGGCCGCCACGCAGCAGCTGATGCAGGCCGCGCAGGCCAGCGGGCAGGTCGTCGGCCTGCGGGTGGAGGGGCTGCCCGCTGCGGCGCAGCTCTCCGTCACCATCGACCGCGACAAGGCCCAGACCTTCGGGCTGACCTTCGCCGCGATCAACCAGACCATCGCGACCGCCCTCGGATCGTCCTATGTCAACGACTTCCCCAACGGGGGGCGGCAACAGCGGGTGATCGTGCAGGCCGACGCCCCCGCCCGGATGCAGCCCGACGACATCCTCGATCTGACGGTGCAGAACGCCAATGGCGGGATGGTGCCCTTCTCGTCCTTCGCGACGGTGGATTGGAATGTCGGGCCGAGCCAGGTCGTCGGGTATAACGGCTATCCGTCCACCCGCATCGCGGGGCAGGCGGCGCCGGGCGTATCCTCCGGCGCGGCGATTCAGGTGATGCAGGACGCGGCGGCCGATCTGCCGCAGGGCTTCGCCTACGAATGGACCGGCCAGACCGCCGAGGAGATCTCCTCGGGGAACACGATGGTGCTGCTCTTCGGCATGTCGATCCTGTTCGTGTTCCTGCTTCTGGCGGGCCTTTACGAAAGCTGGTCGATCCCGATCGCGGTGATGCTGGTCACGCCGCTCGGCATCATCGGCTGCATCGCGGCGGTGATGCTGCGCGATCTGCCCAACGACATCTACTTCAAGGTGGGTCTGATCGCGATCATCGGTCTGTCGGCGAAAAACGCGATCCTGATCGTGGAATTCGCCAAGGACCTGCGCGCCGAGGGCATGGGCCTGATCGACGCGGCGGTGGAGGCGGCGAAGCTGCGCTTCCGTCCGATCCTGATGACCTCGCTCGCCTTCACCATGGGGGTGGTCCCGCTGGCCATCGCATCGGGCGCCTCGGCCGCCAGCCAGAACGCGATCGGCACCGGCGTGATCGGCGGGATGATCAGCGCGACGATCCTTGCGATCTTCTTCGTGCCGGTCTTCTTCGTCTTCGTTCTGGGCGCGGTGCTGCGCATCCGCGGCCGGGATCACGATCCCACCCGCCAGCACCCGGACGAGAGCGCCGGAACCTGATGCGGCAGGGGCGCCTTCGGGCGCCCCGCCCTTGCGCTGCGGCGCGGGATCGGTCTATCCGCAGGCAAACGGCAGGATGGGAATGCAAATGACCGATCGGCAGAACACGGGCGCGGCCATTGCCTTCGACGGGGTGGGCAAGTCCTTCCCGAAGAAGGGCGGTGTCGTCACGGCGGTGCAGGACGTGTCGCTGACCGTCCCGCCCGGCACGATCACCGGCATCATCGGACGGTCCGGCGCGGGCAAATCCACGCTGCTGCGCATGGTCAACGGCCTCGAACGCCCCACCGCGGGCACCGTGACGGTGGCAGGCCGGGATGTCGGCCGCGCCCGCGGCGCCGCCCTGCGCGAGATCCGGCGCGAGGTCGGCATGATCTTTCAGCATTTCAACCTTCTGGCGTCGCGGACGGTGGCCGGCAACATCGCCCTGCCGATGGAGATCGCGGGCCTTCCCGCCGATCGCATCCGCCGCCGCACCGCCGACCTGATCGACCGCGTCGGCCTCTCGGCGCTGGCCGAACGTTATCCGGCGGAACTCTCGGGCGGGCAGAAGCAGCGCGTCGGCATCGCGCGGGCGCTGGCGACCGAACCCAAGGTGCTGCTGTCGGACGAGGCGACCTCGGCCCTCGACCCCGAAACCACGCAGACGGTGCTGCGCCTTCTGGCGGACATCAACCGCGACCTCGGGCTGACGATCCTGCTCATCACCCACGAGATGGCCGTGGTGCGCGACATCGCAAGCCATGTCGCCGTGATCGAGGGCGGCCGCATCGTCGAGGCCGGGGAGACCTACGACATCTTCGTGCGCCCGGCGCATCCCACCACCCGCAGCTTCCTGTCGGGGGTGACGGGGGTGGGCCTGCCCGCCTTCGTCGCGGACCGCCTGTCGCCCACCCGCCCGGACGGCCCCGCGCAGGAGGTGTTCCGCATCACCTTCGCCGGCACCCATGCCACCGATCCGATGCTGGCCCGCCTGACCGCCGATCTGAACATCCCGGTCAACATCCTTGCCGGCGCGGTGGAGGAGATCGGCACCCGACCCTTCGGCAATCTCCTCGTATCGGTCGATGCCCCGCGCGGGGCCGAGGCGCGGGATTATCTGCAGCGCCACCACCTCATAACGGAGGTTCTCGGCTATGTCCGCTAACCTGATCCACCTGCTGATCGATGCCACGCTCCAGACGCTCTATATGGTCGCCGTTTCGGCGGTGCTGGGGGCGGTGCTGGGCCTGCCGCTGGGCGTGTTCCTTGCCACCTCGCGCCGGGGGGAGCTGCTGTCGGCGCCCCTCGTGAACCGCGTGCTGGGGCTGGTGGTGAACGCCACCCGCTCGGTGCCGTTCATCATCCTCGTCGTGGCGATCATCCCCTTCACGCGGATGCTGGCGGGCACCTCCATCGGCACGACGGCGGCCATCGTGCCGCTGACCATCGCCGCCATCCCCTTCATTGCCCGCCTGATGGAGAACGCCGTCCGCGAGGTCGATGCCGGCCTGATCGAGGCCGCGCGCGCCATGGGCGCCACCCCCTTCCAGATCATCCGCAAGGTGTTGGTGCCCGAAGCGATGTCCGGCATCCTGCTGGGCCTGACCCTCGCGGTGGTCAGCCTGATCGGTTATTCGGCGATGGTCGGCGCGGTCGGCGGCGAAGGGCTGGGCGATCTCGGGATCCGCTACGGCTATCAGCGGTTCATGCCGGAGGTGATGCTGGCCGTGGTGGTCATTCTGATCGTCATGGTTCAACTCGTACAATCGGCGGGCGAATGGCTTGCCCGCCGCGTCGATCGCCGCGCGCCGCGCGATCGCGGCCACTGAAACCCGAACGGAGGACATCATGCGTCTATTCCCCCTCACCCTGTCGCTGAGCCTGATGGCCGGCGCCGCCATGGCCGAGGATATCAAGGTCGGCGTCTCCCCCGGCGAGCATGCCGAGATCATGGAAGAGGTCGCCAAGATCGCGGCCCCCGCTGGTCTGAACATCGATGTGGTCGAATTCTCCGACTATGTGGTGCCGAACCAGGCGCTGGCCGATGGCGACATTCAGGCCAACTCGTTCCAGCACGTCCCCTATCTCGACAATCAGGTGAAGGATCGCGGCTTCGATCTGGTGCCGGTCGCCACGACGATCACGACGCCGATGGGGCTCTATTCCGACGATCTCTCCTCGGTGGAGGATCTGCCGGACGGGGCGACGATCGGCATCCCGAACGATCCGACCAATGGCGGCCGTGCGCTTCTGGTGCTGCAGCAGCTGGGCCTGATCACGCTGGCCGAAGGCACGGGCCTGACGCCGACGGTGCTGGATCTGGCCGAGAACCCCAAGAACCTGCGCTTCCGCGAACTGGACGCGGCGCAGCTGCCCCGCTCGCTTCCCGATGTGGACGCGGCGCTCATCAACACGAACTACGCCATCGCATCGGGCCTGAACCCCCGCACCGATTCCATCGCGATGGAAAGCGCCGACAACCCCTATGTGAACGTGATCGTGGTGCGGAACGGCGATCAGGATGCCCCTTGGGTGCAGCAACTGATCGACGCCTATCACAGCGACGAGGTGAAAGCCTTCATCGAAGAGAAGTATGACGGCACGGTCCTGACCTCGTGGTAAGGACGAAGGGCGCGCCGATGGCGCGCCCTTTTCATTAGTAGCGGTAGTGCTCGGGCTTGTAGGGCCCGTCCACCGTGACGCCGATGTAATCGGCCTGCTCTTTGCGCAGTTCGGTCAGCTTCACGCCAATCTTGGCAAGATGCAGACGCGCCACCTTTTCATCGAGCGCTTTCGGCAGGATGTAGACGCCGGGGGCGTAATCCTCGCCGCGGGTCCACAGTTCGATCTGCGCCAGCGTCTGATTGGTGAAGCTGGCCGACATCACGAAGGACGGGTGCCCCGTCGCGTTGCCGAGGTTCAGCAGACGCCCTTCGGACAGCAGGATGATCCGGCTGCCCGAGGGCATCTCGATCATGTCCACCTGATCCTTGATGTTCGTCCATTTGTGATTCTTCAGGCTGGCCACCTGGATCTCGTTGTCGAAATGGCCGATATTGCCGACGATCGCCATGTCCTTCATCGCGCGCATATGCTCGATGCGGATGACGTCCTTGTTGCCGGTGGTGGTGATGAAGATGTCGGCGGTGGCGACCTCATCCTCCAGCAGCGTCACTTCGAAACCGTCCATGGCCGCCTGAAGGGCGCAGATCGGATCGACCTCGGTCACCTTCACGCGCGCGCCCGCGCCGCGCAACGACGCGGCCGACCCCTTGCCCACGTCGCCATAGCCGCAGACGACGGCGACCTTGCCAGCCATCATCACATCCGTGGCGCGGCGGATGCCGTCCACCAGCGATTCCTTGCAGCCGTATTTGTTATCGAATTTCGACTTGGTGACGCTGTCGTTGACGTTGATCGCGGGGAAGGGCAGCAGGCCCTTCTTGTGCAGATCGTAAAGACGGTGCACGCCGGTCGTCGTCTCTTCGGACACGCCTTGGATCGCCTCGCGTTGGCGGCTGAACCAGCCGGGGCTCGCCTCAAGGCGCTTGCGGATCTGTGCGAAGAGGAAGCTCTCTTCCTCGCTCGTCGGGACTTCGATCAGGCTCGTCTCGCCGTCTTCGACGCGCGCACCCATCAGGATGTACATCGTGGCATCGCCGCCATCGTCGAGGATGAGGTTCGCGCCGCCTTCGAATTGGAAGATCTGATCGGTGTAGGACCAGTATTCCTCCAGCGTCTCGCCCTTCACGGCAAAAACCGGAACACCCGCTTCGGCGATCGCCGCCGCCGCATGATCCTGCGTGGAGAAGATGTTGCAGGACGCCCAACGCACTTCGGCGCCCAAGGCGACCAGCGTTTCGATCAGCACCCCGGTCTGGATCGTCATATGCAGGCTGCCGGCGATGCGCGCGCCTTTCAGCGGCTGCGCGGCGCCGTATTCCTCGCGCAGTGCCATCAGCCCCGGCATTTCGGTTTCGGCGATGGTCAGTTCCTTGCGGCCATAGGCGGCAAGGGCCATGTCCTTGACGAGGTAATCGGGCATGAAACGCTCCGTTGTTTCTGGGTCGGGGAAAGGCATACCACCCGTTCCCCGGCGGAGCAATCAGAGCGGCAGGCCCACATCCGTCAGCCGGGCCGAAGCGTCATCGCCCGTGGACCAATCGGTGCCCGAACCGATGACGCAGGCGATCCCGTCGGCGCGGGTGTAGCTGACGGTCCACGTTCCCGCAGCGCCCGAAGCCCAGACGTCGAATTGCGTGCCATCGGGGTTCATCGCCGTCAGGACGATGTCCTCCTGATACGCTTCGCCAAGATCGGCCGCGAGCATGTCGGGGGCGGCGCAATAGGGATCGGTCGGAAGCTGATCGGTCCCGGTGCGGGAGATGCTGTCGTAATAGGCCAGATCCACCGTCTCGCCCTTCATGGCCGGCGGCATCGCGGCATGGACGGGCAGTGCGGCGAGTGTCAGGGCGGCCCCTGCCAGGGCCAGACGGCGTGTCGTTGCGCGGAACATGATCAGTTCTCCTTTCCCCTACAACAGCCGGGACGCGCCGATGTTCCCCCGTTGCGGCCGGACGGGTCCCTGCGTAAGCAGAAGCCGGACAATCGCATCCGGAAAAAATGGGGGGCCACCCGTGAAACGTGCATGGCAAAGAATGCTGTCGGGCCGCCGGCTCGACCTTCTGGATCCGACGCCGGTGGATGTCGAGATCGGCGACATCGCCCATGGATTGTCCTTCGTCGCCCGGTGGAATGGCCAGACGCATGGCGATTACGCCTATTCGGTGGCGGAACATTCGCTGCTGGTGGAAACGATCTTCGGGCGGATCGCGCCGGAGGCGTCCGAAAACGAACGGCTGGCGGCGCTGCTGCACGATGCCCCGGAATATGTGATCGGCGACATGATCAGCCCGGTGAAGGCCGCCATCGGCGACGAATACGGGCGGCTCGATGCGCGGCTGACGGCGGCGATCCATATCCGGTTCGGCCTGCCGGCGGTGCTGCCCGTGGCGCTGAAACGGCGGATCAAACAGGCCGACCGCATTTCGGCGTGGATGGAGGCGACCACGATCGCCAGGTTCACCGAGGCCGAGGCCAACCGCTTCTTCGGTCGCCCCGATCCTCGATTGGGCGAGGGGCTGGAGATCTGCCTCCGCCCCCCGGTCACGGTGCGCCGGGCATTCATTCGGCGCTATGCCGAACTGTCCGGCGATCAGATTTCCATGTCTTCGGGCGACGTACCGGCCTGAAGCGCATCGAGATACCAGCGCGGCTTGCGGCCCCGACCGGTCCATGTCTGGGAGGAATCCTGCGGATTGACGTATTTCGGCGTGGCTGCCCCGCGTTTGCGCGTCTGGCTCGCCGCCGTCAGTTCACCCAACGAGAACCCCAACTCGCGCGCCTGCGCCTCGAGGGCGGCGACGGCTTCGCGTTTGCGGCGATCCTCGAAGGACTCGATCGCGCGATCAACTTTCGCGCGCAGATCCTTCAGTTCCTTGAGCGTCAGCTCGTCCAGGTTCATGCGACTCCACCTTTGGTTGTGTTTCAATATCCGCCTTATTGTATATCACGGCGGAAATGACACGAGGGGCGCAATCAAATAAAAGTGCAATCCCCTATTTAGGACTGCGCTTGGCCAGAATTCTTTGAAGCGTGCGGCGGTGCATGTTCAAACGGCGGGCCGTTTCGGAAACGTTCCGGTCGCACATTTCGAAAACGCGCTGGATATGTTCCCAGCGTACGCGGTCTGCAGACATTGGGTTGTCAGGCAAATCGGGCACCGCTTCGAGATGGCCCAAAAGTGCGCGCGTCACTTCATTCGCATCCGCCGGTTTCGAAAGATAATCCGTCGCGCCGATTTTAACGGCCGCCACGGCGGTCGCAATTGCGCCATATCCCGTCAAAACCACGATGCGGCAATTCGGGCGCGCCTCGCGCAAAAGCTCCACGATCTCGAGGCCGTTTCCATCCTCCAGCCGCAGGTCGATCACGGCATAGGCGGGCGGCGCCTGGAGCGCCAAGGCCTTGCCCTCGGCCACGCTGCTTGCCGTCTGCGGGGCGAAGCCGCGCTTTTCCATCGCCTTGGCAAGGCGCTTCACGAAGGGTTCGTCATCATCGACCAGAAGCAGGCTGGGATCCGGGCCCGGCCCGGTAGCGACGTCGTCGGACATGGAAAAGGCGCCTCCCCCGTTGTGATACCGATGGTTAGGGCAAAGGCGCGCGGGCGTCAAATACGCGGCGCGTGGATTGATCGGGAACGATGCGCGGCGTATCACGGATATCCGCCCGCCCCCCGCACCGATGAAAGGTGGTACGATGACTTCCACGATGGATCCGATGCTGCCGCGGGGCGACTGGCTGCGCCTGCACACGCTGGTCAACCTGCGCTGGATCTCCATCTGCGGGCAGCTGTCGGCGGTGGCGGTCTGCGACCGGGTGCTGAACATCCATCTGCCGCTCGGGGCCTGCTATCTGACGGTGATCCTGCTGCTGGGGGCGAACATCATCTTCGCCATGGGCAATCCCGGCAACCGCCGCCTGACCGAGACGGAGGCCCTGCTGACGCTGCTGTTCGACATGTCGCAGCTGTCGATGCTGATCTTCCTGACGGGCGGGCTGTCGAACCCGTTCGTGCTGCTGATCCTTGCGCCAGTGGTGATCGCGGCCTCGGCGCTCAGCCTCTACACCACGATCGCGCTGTCGCTGGCGGCGGCGGTCTGGGTGACGGTGGTGACGGTCTGGCACCTGCCGATGGTCTTGGCCGACGGCACGCCGCTTCAATCGCCCGACCTGTTCCGCTTCGGCTTCTGGCTCTCCATGGTGACGGGCATCGCCTTCACCTCGATCTATGCGCACCGCGTCTCGGCCGAGGCGCGGCGCATGTCCGAGGCGCTTTTGGCCACGCAGATGGCCCTTGCGCGCGAACAGAAGCTGACCGACCTCGGCGGTGTGGTCGCGGCGGCGGCGCATGAACTGGGCACCCCCCTCGCCACGATCAAGCTCGTCAGCACCGAACTGATGGAGGAGCTGCGCGGCACGCCCGATCTGCACGACGATGCCGGACTGATCCGCGATCAGGCCGAACGCTGCCGCGACATCCTGCGCGCCATGGGACAAAGCGGCAAGGATGACAGCCATATGCGTCAGGCCCCGCTGGAGACGCTGCTGCGCGATGCGGCCGAACCGCATCTGTCGCGCGGGCGGCAGGTGCATTTCCGCGTCGCCCCCGCCTCCGATGGCGCCGGCCCCATGCCCAGCGTCCTGCGTCGGCCCGAAATCCTGCACGGTCTGCGCAACCTCGTGCAGAACGCCGTCGATTTCTCCCGCGCCGAGGTGTGGGTGGACGCCACATGGACCGAGGGCGAGATCCGCATCCGCATCAGCGATGACGGTGCCGGTTTCCCGCCGCAGATCCTGAACCGCATCGGCGAGCCGTTCGTGCGCACCCGCCGCCCCGCCGAACGGCCGGGCTATGACGGGATGGGCCTTGGGCTGTTCATCGCCAAGACGCTGCTGGAACGTTCGGGTGCGCGGCTGCGCTTCGGCAATGCCGTCGCGGCCCCGCCGGGCCGTCGCCGCCCCGCCCGCACCCCCCGCGGCACCGGCGCCGTCGTCGATGTGACATGGCGGCGCGAGCTGGTGGAAAGCGAGCCCGGCCCCCTGCGGCAGAACAGCCCGCTGCTGCCCTAAGGGGCGGAGAATTAAGGCTTCGTTAACTAAAGACCGCCTTAATGGTCCGGTAACCTTTCGTCGGATCGCGCATGTTCAACCTCAACCTGCTGGGCCAGGCCTCGGGCGCCGCGGCGATGGCCGTGGCCGCATCGCTGCTTCTTCTGCGGGCCGGGGCGTTGCGCCTGTTGCAGCCCGCCCCCCGCCATGACGAGGTGGACCAGACCGTGTTCCTGCTGGATGGGGCGCGCCTGCTCGATGCCTGCTATCGCGGTCGGCAGTTCCTGAGCGCGGCACCGCGGCACGGCATGACGGAATGCGGCTGGCTGCTGACGCATCTGGAACGGATGTTCCCCGGCCTCGGGGCGGAACTCGCCGCGCTCGGCCCCGGTCAGTCGCTGGAACGGCAGGGCGAAGACGGGATGCTGATGCTGGCCGAACGCCATACCAGCACGACGCGAATCATCCTGATGGCCCAGAACGGCGACATGGACCGCCTGACCCGTCAGGCCGAGCGGGAGGAGCTGTGCCATCTGCGGGCCGCCGCCCTCGCCGCGCCCGCGCCCACTTGGTACGAAACCGAGGACGGCGCGGTGATCTGGGCCAACCGCGCCTATCTCGAACTGGCCGGGCGCGAGCGGCCCGTCTGGCCCTTTCCGCGCCTCTTCGAACCGGGGGGCAGCGGGCGCATCCAGTGCGGCACCGAATGGTACGACGTGCATGCCGAGGCCGATGACGGGGGCCGGCACTGCTTCGCCCTTCCCGCCGGGCCCGCCGTCCGGGCCGAGGCGCAGTTGCGCGATTTCCGTCAGACCCTCAGCCGCACCTTCGCCGATCTGCCCATCGGCCTTGCCGTCTTCGACAACAAGCGCAAGCTGCAGATGTTCAACCCGGCGCTGTTGGAACTGACGCGGCTGGCCTCGGGGTTCCTGTCGGATCAGCCGTCGCTGTTCGCGATGCTCGATGCGATGCGCGATGCGCGCACCATTCCCGAACCGCGCGATTACCGCAGCTGGCGGCGCAACATGCTCGCGCTGGAGGAGGCCGCCGCCCGCGGCGATTACGAAGAGACATGGATGCTGCCCGGCGGGCGCACCCACCGCGTGATCGGGCGTCCCCATTCCAGCGGCGGCCTTGCCCTGATGTTCGAGGACATCTCCTCCGAGATGACGCGCCTGCGCAATCACCGCGCCGAGATGGAGCTGGGGCAGGCGGTGCTGGACGGGATCGACGATGCGGTGGCGGTCTTTTCGGCGTCCGGGGCGCTGCTGCTGTCGAACACGCCCTATGCCGCGCTTTGGGGGCACGATCCGCTTGCGGTGCTGGATGACCGCACGCTGGAGGAACTGCTGCCTGGCTGGCGCGCCCGCACGGTCAGCGATCCGTTCTGGGATGCGGTGGTGGCCGGGGCCACCGCGCCGCGGCAGGCCGACCTGCGGCTGACCGATGGCCGTCCGCTGCGCGCCAGCCTGCAACCGCTTCCCGGCGGGTCGGTGATGATCCGCTTTCAACTGAGGCCGGCGGCCAAGGTCGCCCTCGCGGCGGGCTGATCCCCCTTGCGCCGAGGGCCGCGCCCCGTCATCTTCCGGGCCGATGACGCTGATCCTGCCCCTTGCCGACGATGATGCCACGGCCCGCCTTGGCACCGACCTTGCCGCCATCCTGCGCGCGGGCGATACCGTGCTGCTGTCGGGGGGCATCGGCGCGGGCAAGACCCATCTGGCGCGCGCCCTGATCCGCGCCCGCACGGGGGAAACGGACATTCCCTCTCCCACGTTCACGCTGGTGCAGACCTATGAGGGCGATCCCGCGATCTGGCATGCCGACCTCTACCGCCTGTCCCACCCCGACGAGGTGATCGAGCTGGGCCTCGATGCCGCGATGGAGGAGGCGATCTGCCTGATCGAATGGCCCGACCGTCTGGGCGATCTGGCCCCGGACACCGCCCTGCGCATCGCGTTGGAGGTGGAGGGCGAGGGGCGTCTGGCCCGCCTCGACGGCCCGGCGGCGCTTCTGGCGCGGCTGCGCGCCCGGCAGGCTGATGCCCTGCTGCGCGCGGGCGGCTGGGACGAGGCCCTGCGCGCGCCACTGGCGGGCGATGCCTCGGCGCGCGGCTATCAGCGGCTGACGGGTGCGGCGGGCCGCGCCATCCTGATGGACGCGCCCCCCCGCTCGGGCGACGATCCGGCCGATTTCGTCGCGGTTGCGGCGCATCTGCGCGGCATCGGCCTGTCGGCGCCGCAGGTGCTGGGCGCCGATATCGCGCAGGGCTTCCTGCTGCTGGAGGATCTGGGCGATGCCCTGTTCGCGCGGCTCTTGGAGGGCGATCCCACACGCGAAGCCGCGCTCTATGCCGCCGCCACCGATGTGCTGATCCACCTCCAAGCGGCCCCGCCGATGCCCGGCCTTCCCGACCTCTCCGCCCGCGACTGGGCCGAGGCCGTGGCCCCGGCCTTCGACAGCTATGGCGGGCGCGGCGCGGAGGCCGCGATCCCCGCGCTTGCCGAGGCCATCCGCCACCATGCCGATGGCCCGCGCGTGATGATCCTGCGCGATTATCACGCGGAGAACCTGCTGTGGTTGCCCGATCGCGCGGGCCTTGCCGCGGTGGGGCTGCTGGATTTCCAACTCGCGCAAATGGGCCAGCCCGCCTATGACCTCGTATCGCTGCTGCAGGATGCGCGGCGCGACGTGTCCCCGGCGGTGGAGGAGGCGATGATCGCCCGCTTCGATCCGTCTGCGGCCTTCCGCGCGCAATATGCGGTGATGGGGGCCCAGCGCGCGCTGCGCATCCTCGGTATCTTCGCGCGGTTGGCGGTACGGGGAAAACCGGCCTATCTGCGGCTGATCCCGCGCGTCTGGGATCAGTTGCACCGCAACCTCGCGCATCCGGCCCTGACCGAGGTCGCGGGCCATCTCGATCTTCCCGCACCCACGCCCGCCCATCTCGACAGGATCGCCCGATGCCGCCCCTGATGCTGTTCGCCGCTGGCCTTGGCACCCGCATGGGCGCGCTGACGGCCGACCGACCCAAACCGATGATCCCCGTCGCGGGCCGCCCACTGATCGATCACGCGCTGGCGCTGGCCCGGCAGGCCGAGGTGACGCGCATCGTCGCCAACACCCACTATCTGCCGGACCGCCTGCGCCTGCCGCCCGATGTGATCGTCAGCCATGAGCCGGAGCTGCTGGAAACCGGGGGCGGGCTGCGTGCCGCGCTGCCGCTTCTGGGCGAAGGGCCGGTGATGACGCTGAACACCGATGCCGTCTGGACCGGGGCGAACCCGCTGCGCCAATTGAGGCAGGCATGGGACCCGGCCCGCATGGACGCGCTGCTGCTGCTGCTGCCCGCGCGGCAGGCCACCGGCTATCGCGGGGCGGGCGATTTCACGGGGGGGCCGGTGCTCGCCCGCGGGGGGGATCACGCCTATCTCGGGGCGCAGATCCTCGATCCGTCGGGGCTGGCGGATATCCCGGACACCGCGTTTTCGCTCAATCTGCTGTGGGACCGGTTCATCGCGCGGGGGCGGCTTTACGGCATCGTCCACGATGGCGGCTGGTGCGACGTGGGCCGCCCCGAAAGCTTGCCCTTGGCGGAGGGGCTGCTTCATGGGTGAGGTATCGGCCATTCCCTTGGGCGTCGATTTCCCCTCGGCGCTGGTGCGCGGGCTGCTGGCCCGCATGGAGGGTCAGCCCCCCGAAGCGATGGCGCGGGTACAACTGTTCCTCAACACCGCGCGGATGCGCCGCCGCGTGGTGGAGATCCTGACGGCCAGCGGCGCACGCCTCCTGCCGCGCATCCACCTTCTGGGCGATGTGGCGGCGCTGGTGCCGGACCTGCCCGCCGCCGTGCCGCCGCTGCGCCTGCGGCTGGAACTGGCGCGGCTGATCACGGCGCTGCTGAACGCGCAGCCCGATCTGGCCCCGCGGGCCGCCACCTTCGATCTGGCCGAAAGCCTCGCCACGCTGCTGGGAGAGATGGGGCAGGAGGATGTCCCCCCCGAGGCGATCGGCGCGCTGGACGTGTCGCACCATTCGGCGCATTGGGCGCGGACGCAGGCCTTCCTTGCCATCGTCGCGCCCATCTTCGCAGGCCAGCCCGACGGCGACCGCCGCGCGCGTCTGGCCGTGGAGGCGCTGGCCGCGCGTTGGCAGACCCGCCCGCCCGAAGGCCCGGTGATCGTCGCAGGCTCCACCGGGTCGCGGGGGACGACCGCGCTCTTCATGCGGGCGGTGGCGGCGCTGCCGCAGGGCGCGCTGGTGCTGCCCGGCTTCGACCGCGATCTGCCGCTGCCGGTCTGGGAGGCGCTGTCGGATGCCCTCACCGCCGAGGATCATCCCCAATACCGCTTTCACCGGCTGCTGCGCGATCTGGATCTCGGCCCCGGCGATGTGACCGACTGGACGGACGACATTCCCGTCGCCCCGGCCCGCAACCGCCTCGTCTCGCTCTCGCTGCGCCCCGCGCCCGTCACGGATCAATGGCTGTCGGAGGGGCGCGATCTGGGATGTCTGCGGGCGGCGGGGCAGGGGCTGACCCTGATCGAAGCGCCGCGCCCCCGGATCGAGGCGCAGGCCATCGCCCTGATCCTGCGCAAGGCCGCCGAGGACGGACGCCGCGCCGCGCTCATTTCTCCCGACCGGGGACTGACGCGGATGGTCGCGGCGGCGCTGGACCGCTGGGGCATCGTGCCCGACGATTCCGCCGGCGAGCCGTTGCAACAGACCGCCGCCGGGCGCCTTCTGCGACTGATCGGGCACCTTCCCGGCCGACGACTGACCCCTGAAACGCTGCTGACGCTGCTGAAGCATCCGCTGACCGCGACCGGTGCGGACCGGGGCAACCATCTGCGCTGGACCCGCGATCTGGAACTGCATCTGCGCCGCAACGGCCCGCCCTTTCCGGTGGCGGCCGATCTTGCGGCTTGGGCCGCGACGCGGCCCGCCGATGGCGTCGCCGATTGGGCGGAGTGGGTCGGCGCCACGCTGGACGGCTTGGAGGGCATCGGCACGCGCAGCCTCTCTGCGCATCTGGAGCATCACCTTCGGGTGGCCGAGCGTCTGGCCGCGGGGCCGGGGGCCACGGGATCGGGCGCGCTCTGGTCCGCTGCGGCGGGCGAGGCCGCCTGCGCCCTCGTATCCGATCTGCGGGCCGAGGCCGAACATGGCGGCGACATGTCCCCCGCCGATTACGCCGAACTGTTCGACAGCGTGCTGAGCCGGGGCGAGGTGCGCGAAACCGTCACCGCCCATCCCGGCATCATGATCTGGGGCACGCTGGAGGCGCGGGTGCAGGGCGCGGACCTCGTGGTGCTGGGGGGGCTGAACGACGGCACATGGCCCTCGTTGCCGGACCCGGACCCGTGGCTGAACCGGCAGATGCGCCTAGCGGCGGGGCTGCTGCTGCCCGAACGTCAGATCGGGCTTTCGGCCCATGATTACCAACAGGCCGTGGCCATGCCCGAGGTGGTCCTGTCGCGCGCCGTGCGCGATGCCGAGGCGGAGACCGTGCCCTCGCGCTGGCTGAACCGGCTGCAGAACCTGATGGCGGGCCTGCCCGCGCAGTCCGGCCCCGAGGCGCTGGAGGAGATGCGCGCGCGCGGCCGCCGCTGGCTGACGCGTGCCGTCCAGCTGGAGGCGCCGGAGGGCATCCAGCCGCTGGCCCGCCGCCCCGCGCCGCGCCCGCCCGTGGAGGTGCGCCCCCGCCAGCTTCCGGTGACGGGCATCCGAACGCTGATCCGCGATCCCTATGCGGTCTATGCCAGCACCATCCTGCGCCTGAAGCCGCTTGCGCCGCTGCGCCAGACGCCCGATGCGCGGCTGCGCGGATCGGTGCTGCACCGCGTCCTCGAAACCTTCGTGCGCGAAGGCGGGCCGCCCGAACATGCCCGCCTGATGACCGTCGCCGCCCGCATCCTCGCCGAGGATGTGCCATGGCCCGCCGCCCGCGCCCTCTGGCTTGCGCGGATGGAACGCGCCGCCGATTTCTTCCTTGATCTCGAAGCCGGATCGGAGGCCGAGCCGGTCTGGCTGGAGGAATCGGGCGGCGTCCGGGTCGATCCGCTCGATTTCCGGCTGACGGCGCGGCCCGACCGCATCGACCGCCTGCCCGACGGCACGCTGCACATCGTCGATTACAAGACGGGCATACCGCCCACCCCCAAACAGCAGAAGGCGTTCGAAAAGCAATTGCTGCTGGAGGCGGCGATGGCCGAACGGGGCGGCTTCCGCGCGCTCGGGCCGACGCCGGTCAGCCGCGTCAGCTATATCGGCCTCGGGCTTACCCCGAAGGTCGAGGCGACGGACATCACCGAAGAGCTTCTCGGCGAGGTCTGGGAGCAGCTTCACGCGCTGATCGGACGCTACGGGCTGCGCGAACAGGGCTATGCCGCCCGCCGCGCCGTGTTCGAGGATCGGATGGCCGGGGATTACGACCATCTCGCCCGCTATGGCGAATGGGAGATGCAGGACCCTTCGCACCCGGAGGATGTGGGATGACGATGGATGATGCAACGCTGCGGCAGGTGACGGCGGCGCGCCCCGATGCCTCCACATGGCTTTCGGCCAATGCCGGTTCGGGCAAGACGCGGGTGCTGACGGACCGGGTGGCGCGGCTCTTGCTGGCCGATGTCTCGCCCCAGCGGATCCTGTGCCTGACCTATACCAAGGCCGCCGCGACCGAGATGCAGAACCGCCTGTTCCGCCGCCTTGGCGAATGGGCGATGCTGGAGGATGCGGCCTTGATCGCGCAGCTGGCCCAGCTGGGCGTGGGGGAGCTTGCGCCCGACACGCTGGCCAAGGCCCGCCGCCTGTTCGCCCGCGCGATCGAAACGCCGGGCGGGCTGCGCATCCAGACGATTCACTCGTTCTGTGCCACGCTGCTGCGCCGCTTCCCGCTGGAGGCCGGCGTCTCCCCCAGCTTCACCGAGATGGACGACCGCGCCGCCGCCCTGATGCGCGAGGACATCATGGAAGAGCTGGCCGACCGCCGGCCCGAGATCGTCGAACGCCTTGCCCGCAACTTCTCGGGGGCCGATTTCTCCAGCCTGTCGGGGCAGGTCGCGGCCCGCCGCGCCGCCCTGATGCCCCCTATGAGCGAAGAGGCGATCTGCGCCGCCTGCGGCCTCGAACCCGGCATGACAACCGAGGCGCTGCTCGCGCGCGTCTTCCTCGGCGGCGAGGAGGAATGGCTGGCCGAGGTCGCGGCCATCCTCGCCGCCGGCAGCACCACCGACATGAACGCCGCGCCCCATCTGCGCATCCAACCCGACCTCGAGGGGCTGAGCGCGCTGGAGAAGGTCTTTCTGACGAAGACCGGCGCCGCGCCCTTCACCGCCAAGATCGGCAAGTTCCCGACCAAGGCGACGCGCACGGCCCTTGGCCCGCTTTTGGACCGGCTGGAGGATCTGATGCGCCGGGTGGAGGATGCCCGGCCCCAGCGCCTTGCCCTGCGCGCGGCCACGCGCAGCAGCGCGTTGCACGCCTTCGCCGGGGCCTTCCTGCCCGAATACGACAGCCGCAAGGCCCAGCGCGGCTGGCTCGATTTCGACGATCTGATCCGGCGCACGGTGCATCTGCTGACCGATCCGTCGGTGGCGCAATGGGTGCTGTTCCGTCTGGACGGCGGCATCGACCACATCCTCGTGGACGAGGCGCAGGACACCAGCCCCGAACAATGGCGCGTGATCGAACTTCTGGCGCAGGAATTTTCCTCCGGGATCGGCGCGCGGGACGTGGAGCGGACGATCTTCGTCGTCGGCGACAAGAAACAGTCGATCTATTCGTTCCAAGGGGCCGATGTCGCGGCCTTCGACCGCATGAAGGCGCATTTCGCCGAACGTCTGGCCGAGGCGCGGCAGGGCCTTCAGGATCTGCAACTGGAACATTCGTTCCGCTCCTCCTCCACGATCCTGCGGCTCGTGGACCGGACCTTCGACGAGGTGCCGCCCGAGGCCTTGGGCGGTCCGATGCGCCACATCGCGTTTCGCGACATGCCGGGCCGGGCCGAGATCTGGCCCGTCATCGAACCCACGAAGCCCCCCGAGGACGAGGATTGGGCCAGCCCCGTGGACCTCATCTCGGACGAACATCACAACGCGCGGCTGGCGGCCGAGATCGCGGACCGCATCGACGGGATGATCCGGCAGGGCGTGCAGATCCCCGATGGCGGCGGCTTCCGCCCCTGCCATGCGGGCGATTTCCTGATTCTGGTGCGGGGCCGGGGCGGGGTGTTCAACCCGCTGATCCGCGCCTGCAAAGTGAAGGGGCTGCCGATTGCGGGGGCCGACCGTCTGAAGCTGGGCGCGGAACTGGCGGTGCGGGACCTGACGGCGCTGCTCTCCTTCCTCTCGACCCCCGAGGACGATCTGTCGCTTGCTGCCGTGCTCCGCTCGCCGCTCTTGGGCTGGAGCGAGGACGCGCTCTACCGGCTGGCCCAACCGCGGGAGGGCTATCTCTGGGCCGCGCTGCGCCACGAGGAGTGCGAGGCGACACGCATCCTGCGGGATCTGCGCAATCAGGCCGATTATCTGCGCCCCTACGATCTGATCGAACGGATGCTGACGCGCCATGACGGACGGCGGCGGCTTCTGGCGCGCCTCGGCACCGAGGCGGAGGACGGCATCGACGAGCTTCTGTCCCAAGCCCTCGCCTATGAGCAGACCGACGTGCCGAGCCTGACCGGCTTTCTCAGCTGGCTGACCACCGACGAGGTGGAGGTGAAGCGCCGCATGGACAGCGCCGGGCGCATGATCCGGGTGATGACGGTGCATGGGGCCAAGGGCCTCGAGGCGCCGATCGTCATCCTGCCCGACACGACCAATCCGAGGGCGCGGGACCGGGACGAGCTGGTATCCGTGGAGGGCGGCATGCTGTGGAAGGTCGCCGCCGCCGAAGCGCCGCCGCCCATGGCCGCCGCGCTGGAGGCAAGCCGCGCCGCACGCGAAGCGGAATCGCTCCGCCTGCTCTATGTCGCGCTGACGCGGGCGCAATGCTGGCTGATCGCGGCCGCCGCCGGCGAGGTCAATCAAGAGGCGAGCTGGTACAGCCTGATCCACAAGGGCATGGAACGTGCGGGTGCCGTGCCCCACCAAGGTGGGCTGTTGCTGCAAGACGGCACATGGCCGGACCCGGCCCCCGAGGCGGACATCGCGCCGCCGCCGCCCGAACCCTTGCCCGACTGGACGCGCCGCCCGGCGGCCGATCCGCCCGCGCTGGCCCGCAGGCTGTCACCGTCCGATCTGGGCGGGGCGAAGGCGCTGCCCGGCGAAGGTCTGCCCGAAGAGGATGCCAAAGCCCGCGGCACCGCCCTGCATCTCTTGCTGGAGCATCTGCCGCTCGGCACCATCCCCGAGGCCGATCCCGCCCTTCTGGCCGAAGCGGAGGCGGTGCTGGCGGCGCATCCGGCGCTCTTCGCGCCCGAAACGCTGGCCGAGGTGCCGGTGACGGCCGATCTCGACGGTGCGCGGCTGGTCGGCACGATCGACCGGCTGGTGGTGGCGCAGGACCGCATCCTCGCCGTCGATTTCAAATCGAACGCCACGGTCCCGGCCTCTCCCTCGGCGGTGCCGGAGGGGATTTTGCGCCAGATGGGGGCCTATGCCCATGCGCTGGCGCAGATCTGGCCGGACCGGCGGGTGGAGACGGCGATCCTTTGGACGAGGCATGCCACGCTGATGCCGCTGCCGCCCGACGCGGTCGCGGCGGCGCTTCAGCGCAGCAGATCCTGAAGCGCGCGGCCGTAATCGGTCTTGCGGAAGATCTCGATCCGGGCGCGCAGTTGCCCAGCGTCGATCCAGCCTTGGGTGAACGCGATCTCATCGGGGCTGCCGGTCTGAAGGCCCTGCCGGTCCTGCAAGGTGCGCACGAAATTGCCCGCATCCAGCAGGCTGCCATGCGTGCCGGTATCGAGCCATGCATAGCCGCGCCCCATCAGCTGCACATCCAGCCGCCCGTCGCGCAGATACATCTCCAGCAGGGAGGTGATCTCCAGCTCTCCCCGAGCCGAAGGGCGCACATCCCGCGCCCGCGCCGGCGCCGTCCCGTCGAGGAAGTAAAGCCCCGTGACGGCATAGGGCGAGGGCGGAACGGCCGGTTTCTCGACGATCGCCGCGGCGCGGCCATCCGCCCCGAAATCCAGCACGCCGTAGCGTTCGGGATCGGCGACGTGATAGCCGAAGACGGTGCCCCCGTCATGCGCGTCGGCGGCGCGCAGCAGGTCCGGCAGCCCGTGCCCGAAGAACAGGTTGTCCCCGAGGATCATCGCCGAAGGCGCGCCATCGAGGAAATCCTCGGCGATGCGATAGGCCTGCGCCAGCCCCTCGGGGGCGGGCTGGACCAGCCATGTCAGCGCGATGCCCCATGCGCTTCCATCGCCCATCAGGCGCTGGAACTGCGGTTGATCCTGCGGGGTGGTGATGATCGCGATCTCCCGGATGCCGGCCAGCATCAGCACCGACAACGGGTAGTAGATCATCGGCTTGTCATAGAGCGGCAGAAGCTGCTTCGACAGCCCGAGCGTGATCGGGTAGAGCCGAGAGCCGCTGCCCCCCGCAAGGATGATGCCTTTGCGTGCGGTCATGGTGCCTCCTTCAGATCGTCCAGCATGGCCCGCAGGCCGCGCCGCCAGTCGGGGCGCGTCAGCCCGAACTGTGCAAGCGTGCCGCATTCGAGCCGCGAATTCAGCGGCCGTGCCGCCGGGGTCGGCCAATCGGCGGTGGCGATCCCCTTCACCGTCACGTCCTTTTGGCCCGCTGCGGCAAAGATCGCCCGCGCGAAATCGGCCCAACTGACATCCGGCGCGCCGGACAGATGGTGGATGCCGCCGAGGCCGGGATCGAGGGTCAGCCCCTCGGCCATGGCAAGGCAGGCGCGGGCGATGTCGGATGCCGGGGTGGGGCCGCCGATCTGATCCTCCACCACGCGTAGATGCGCGCCGGGCGTGCCGATGCGCAGCATGGTGCGCACGAAATTCGCCCCCTGCGCCCCGAACACCCACGAGGTGCGCAGGATCGCATGACGCCCGCCCGCTGCGGCCACGCCCACCTCTCCGGCCCGTTTGGACCGGCCATAGGCGTTGATCGGGCAGGGCGCATCGCCCGGTCGCCACGCCCGCGTTCCCGACCCGTCAAAGACGTAATCGGAGGAGATCTGGATCATCGGCACATCCCGTTCGGCCGCCGCCTCCGCCATCGCGGCGGGCGCAGCGCCGTTGATGACCGTCGCCTCCGCCTCATGGGTTTCGGCCAGATCGACCGCCGTCCATGCGGCGGCATTGATCACCGCCAAAGGGCGCAGCGCGCGGATCGCGGCGGCGCAGGCGGCGGGATCGGCCAGATCGGCCTCGGCGCGGGACAGGAAGCGGGCCTTCGGCGCAAGGCGGGCCAATTCGCGCGCCACCTGACCGTTTCGCCCAAAGACGAGGATCACGCCCCCACCCCCAGCCGCTGCCCCGCGTCACGGCGTTGCAGCAGCGGACGCCACCAATCCTCGTTCGCAAGGAACCAGTCCACCGTCCGCTCCAACCCCGTGCGGAGCGGCGTTGCGGCGCGCCAGCCCAGTTCGTCACGGATGCGCGCGGGATCGATCGCATAGCGGCGATCATGTCCGGGCCGGTCCGCAACGAAGGTGATCAGCCGCGCATGGGGCCCCGCCATTGGCCTGCGGTCATCGAGGATGGCGCAGATCATGCGCACGAGGTCGATATTGCTCGCTTCGCTTTCCCCGCCGATGTTGTAGCTGCGCCCGACGGTCCCCGCCTCCAGCACCCGCAGCAGCGCCTCGGCGTGATCCTCGACGAAGAGCCAGTCGCGGATATTGGCCCCGTCGCCATAGACGGGGATCGGCTGACCGGACAGCGCCTTCAGGATCACCACAGGGATCAGCTTCTCCGGGTAATGATAGGGGCCGTAATTGTTGGAACAGTTGCTCATCACGATGGGCAGGCCGAACGTCTCGTGCCATGCGCGCACCAGATGGTCCGACGCCGCCTTGGACGCGGCATAGGGGGAATTGGGCGCATAGGGCGAGGTTTCGGTAAAACGCCCCTCCGCGCCGAGGGAGCCGAACACCTCGTCGGTAGAGACGTGATGGAAGCGGAACCCCTCGGGCCGCCCGGCGCCCGCCCAATAGGCGCGGGCGGCTTCGAGCAGGGTGAAGGTGCCAGTCACGTTGGTGTCGATGAACGAGGCCGGTCCGTCGATCGACCGGTCCACATGGCTTTCGGCGGCCAGATGCATCACCGCCGTCGGGCGATGCGCGGCAAGGATGCGGTCCAGCGCGGCGCGGTCGCGGATATCGGCCTTTTCGAAGACGTGGCGCGGATCCTTCGCCACCGGATCGAGATTGGCAAGGCACCCGGCATAGGTCAGCGCGTCCAGCGTCACGACGCGGCGCCCGTCTGCGATGGCGCGGCGCACCACGGCCGAGCCGATGAACCCCGCGCCGCCGGTGATGAGCAGCGTCATGCGTCCCCTCCGTCGAAGGGGCTGTCGAACCCGGCCAGCGGCGGGGCAAGGGCGTCCCGCTCCGACAGCAGGGGGCGGGTGCCGGGGGCAAGCGGCCAATCGATGCCGGCGCTGTCCCAATGGACGGCGATCTCCGTCTCGGGGGCATAGGGGGCGGTGCATTTGTAGAGGATCTCGGTATCGTCCTCCAAGGTGACGAAGCCGTGCAGAAAGCCCGGCGGGATCCAGATCTGGCGGCCATTCTGGAACGACAGCTCCACGCCCGTCCATCGGCCATAGGTCGGGCTGCCCCGGCGGACATCGAGCGCCACATCGAAGAGCGCCCCGCGCCCGCAGCGCACCAGCTTGCCCTGCGCCGCCGGGGGGGCCTGTCCATGAAGACCCCGCAGCGTGCCCGCACGCGCCGAAAAGGAATGGTTGTCCTGCACGAAATCCGGCAGGTCCAACCCCGCCTGCCGCAGGGTCTGCCGGTTCCATGTCTCGGCGAAGAAGCCGCGCGCATCGCCGAAGCGCCGGGGCGTCAGCACCCGGACCCCCGGAAGGGCGGTGTCCTCGATCTGCATCCTATCTGTCCTTCCTTGGCGGCCCGCGGCGCGGCAGGGCGGCTCCCTTGACGGGCACGGGTCGCATCCTTACCTCTTTTGCCAACCTGAACCGGAGCATGTCATGGCCACCCTTCCCGTTACCGACGCAACATTCGACGCCGAAGTGCGCCAATCCGACCTTCCCGTCATCGTGGACTTCTGGGCCGAATGGTGCGGGCCCTGCCGCCAGATCGGCCCCGCACTGGAAGAGCTTGCCGCAGAATATGCCGGCAAGGTCAAGATCGTGAAGGTGAACGTGGATGAAAATCCCGTCAGCCCAAGCGAACTCGGCGTGCGCGGCATTCCGGCGCTTTTCATGTTCAAGAACGGCGAGGTGGTGTCCAACAAGATCGGTGCCGCGCCCAAGGCCGCATTGGCCAACTGGATCCAGAGCGGTATCTGAGACGAGGGCGCCCAAGCGGCGCCCTTTTCACATCTCGGCCCGGTACCACGCGACGAACCGCGCCACGCCTTCGGCCAGCGGCGTCTGCGGCAGCGGGCCGATCAGACGCTCCAACAAGGCGGTATCGGCCCATGTCGCGGGCACGTCGCCGGGCTGCATCGGCAGCATGTTGCGCTGCGCCGGGCGGCCCACCGCCGCCTCCACCGCATCCACGAAATCCAAGAGCCGCGACGGGGCACCGTTGCCGATATTGACGACGCGGAACGGCGCGACGGGCGACAGGCTGTCGCCCTCCACCGGGGCATCGCGGCGCGGCGGCGTGTCCATCAGGCGGCGCAGCCCTTCCACCAGATCGTCGATATAGGTGAAATCCCGGCTCATATCGCCGTTGTTGTAGATGTCGATGGGCCGGTCCTTCAGGATGGCATCGGTGAACTTGAACAGCGCCATGTCCGGCCGCCCCCACGGGCCATAGACGGTGAAGAACCGGAACATCGTGACCGGGATGTCGTAGAGATGCGCATAGGAATGGGCCATCGCCTCCGTCGCCTTCTTGGTGGCGGCGTAGAAGCTCATCTGATGGTCGGCCTTGTCGGTTTCGGCATAGGGCATCTTCACATTCGCGCCATAGGCCGAAGATGTGGAGGCGATCATCAGATGCGCGGTACCGGCGGCGCGCGCGGCCTCCAGCACCTCGAAGGTGCCGATCAGGTTCGCCTCCACATAGGAGCGGGGCGCGTCGATCGAATAGCGCACACCCGCCTGCGCCGCGAGGTGGACGATGACATCGGCCTCGGCGGCAAGGCGCTTCATGAGGCCCGGCTCTTCGATGCGAGCCTCATGGGCGGTGAAGGCCGCATGTTCGGCCAGAAGGGCGTGGCGGCGGCGCTTCAGGCCGGTGTCGTAGTAATCGGTGATGGCATCGATGCCGATGACTTCGGCCCCTTCGTCCAGCAGGCGCCGGGCCAGATGGAAGCCGATGAAGCCGGCCGTGCCGGTGATCAGGATCTTGCGCAATTCCGTTCTCCGCCAACGCCGCCCATGGATGCTAGCAGGCGGACCCCCTCCACTCAACCCGGGGGTTGAGGCGCGGGGAACGCGCCGCCATATACAAGCGCAGGACGGAAGGAGATTTCATGGCGCAGACGGATTTTCCCGGCTGGCACGGCACGACCATCATCGGCGTGCGGCGCGGGGACGAGGTGGTGATCGCCGGTGACGGACAGGTCAGCTTGGGGCAGACGGTCATCAAGGGCACGGCGCGCAAGGTGCGCCGCCTGTCGCCCGGTGGCCGCGACGTGGTGGCGGGCTTTGCCGGGTCCACGGCGGATGCCTTTACGCTTCTGGAGCGGCTGGAGACGAAGCTGGAGAGCTTTCCCGGCCAACTGGCCCGCGCCAGCGTGGAACTGGCCAAGGACTGGCGCACAGACAAGTATCTTCAGAAACTCGAAGCGATGCTGATCGTGACCGATGGGACCGATCTTCTGGTCATCACCGGCGCCGGCGATGTGCTGGAGCCGGAGCATGACGTGGCCGCGATCGGTTCGGGCGGCAATTTCGCCCTAGCGGCGGCGCGGGGGCTGATGGAGACCGAGCTTCCGGCCGAAGACATCGCCCGCCGCGCCATGGCGATCGCCGCGGACATCTGCGTCTACACCAACGGCAAGCTGACGGTGGAACGCATTGCCCGCGGCTGAGGCCTCAGAGATCGACGCTGGCCTTCTTGCCCTGCGCATCGGCCTTGGGATCGGCAAGGCCGAGCGCCGTCTTGACCCCAGCCACGACCGAGGAGCTGTCTTCCCAGATCTCGGCGTGGTTCGGCTCGAAGCGGATGACCGCGATCTTGGGATCGTCCTTGCCGTCGTACCATGCGGCGACATGGCTGTTCCACAGCCGGTCGATCAGGGCGCGATCCTCGGTCACCGTGACGGTGCCGTGGATGCAGGCCCAGAGGTCGTGGCCCTTGGAGACGTAATGGGCGAAGGCGGCGCTGCCGATCCGCGCCCGTTCCACCATGTCATTGTCCTTGGTGGTGAAGACATAGAACGGGCCGTCCCGGCCTTCGGTGATGATCGTCATCGGGCGGGCATGTCCGTGCTCCCGCTCCGAAAGGCCAAGGAAGACGGTGGCGTGATCGTCCAGCGACTTCCAGAGTTTCGTTTCGAGTTCTGCCGGTGTCGGCATGACACATCCTCCATATCTTTTCCCGACAACGAAGGGCGCGCGCCCATTGTTCCGCGCGCAGCCTGAAGGAGACGCGAATGACTGACCTGACCCCGCGCGAGATCGTAAGCGAACTCGACCGCTTCATCATCGGGCAGGCGGGTGCCAAGCGCGCCGTCGCCGTGGCGCTGCGCAACCGCTGGCGGCGCAAGCAGCTGGGCGATGACCTGCGCGACGAGGTGTATCCCAAGAACATCCTGATGATCGGCCCGACCGGCGTCGGCAAGACCGAGATCAGCCGCCGGCTAGCCCGTCTGGCCCGTGCGCCCTTCCTCAAGATCGAGGCGACGAAGTTCACCGAGGTCGGCTATGTCGGCCGCGATGTGGAAAGCATCATCCGCGATCTGGTGGATGCCGCGATGATCGAAACGCGCGAATGGATGCGCGAGGATGTGAAGGCCCGCGCCGCCAAGGCCGCCGAGGATCGCGTGATCGAAGCCATCGCCGGCACCGACGCGCGCGAGCAGACGCGCGAGATGTTCCGCCAGAAGCTGAAGGCGGGCGAGCTCGACGGCAAGGTGATCGAACTGGAGGTGCGCGACACCTCCAACCCGCTTGGCAATATGGAAATCCCAGGCCAGCAGCCGGGAATGATGAACATCGGTGACATCTTCGGCAAAGCCTTCGGCGGGCGCACCACGCGCAAGAAGGTGACGGTCGCCGATAGCCACGAGCTTCTGATGAACGAAGAGGCCGACAAGCTTCTGGACGACGAGGCGGTGAAGGCCGCTGCGCTGGAGGCCGTGCAGCAGAACGGCATCGTCTTCATCGACGAGATCGACAAGGTCTGTGCCCGCACCGATGCCCGCTCGGGCGATGTCTCGCGCGAGGGGGTTCAGCGCGATCTGCTGCCGCTGATCGAAGGGACGACCGTGTCGACCAAGCACGGGCCGGTGAAGACGGACCACATCCTCTTCATCGCGTCGGGCGCGTTCCATGTGGCCAAACCCTCGGACCTGCTGCCCGAACTTCAAGGGCGTCTGCCGATCCGGGTGGAGCTTCAGGCCCTGACGGAGGATGATTTCATCCGCATCCTGACCGACACCGACAACGCCCTGACGCGCCAGTACACGGCGCTGATGGCGACCGAGGGGCTCGAGGTCAGCTTCAGCCCCGATGGGATCGCGGCGCTGGCGCGGATCGCGGCCGAGGTGAACGGCTCGGTCGAGAATATCGGCGCGCGGCGGCTCTATACCGTGATCGAGCGGGTGTTCGAGGAGCTGTCCTTCACCGCCCCCGACAAGGGCGGCGAGCGCGTGGTGGTCGATGCCGCCTATGTGGAGGCCAATCTCGGCACGCTGGCGCGCAGCACGGATGTCTCGCGCTATATGCTGTGACGGATGGAGGGCGCTGCGGCGCCCTCCTCAACCTCGGCGCAGATAGACGTAATAGGCGCCCATGCCGCCATGCTTCAGATGCGCTTCGGCCACCTGCTGCACCAGCGGGCCCAGCGGCGGCAGGCGCAGCCATTGGGGCACCTGATGGCGCAGGACGCCCGTGCGCGTCGGGATGGGGCCGCCTTCGTCGCGCACCTTGCCCTTGCCGGTGATGACCAACACCAGACGCATCCCCTGCCGATGGGCATCGAGGATGAAATGCATCAGTTCGGGATGCGCCTCGGCCAAGGTCATGCCGTGAAGGTCGATCCGGGCCTGCGGGGCGATGCGGCCGCGCGACATGCGGGCGAATTGCTTGGCGTCCATCTTCAGGGGATGGGCGGCGATCTGTTCGCGCAGGGTCGGGGCCAGATCATGCGGACGCGTGGAGGTCTGCGTGCCCAGCCGCAACGGCGGCAGAGGCTTGGGCTCGGCGCGCGGCGGCGAGGAGGCGGGCGCGGCCGGTTCGGGGGGAACCGGGGCCGGCGCGGGGCGGGCATGCAGCGGCTGGGCGGTCCGGGCGACGGCCTGCCACAGCTCTTCTTCGTCGGGGCGCAGGGTACGGCGGCGGCGCATCAGCCCCTCCGCCATGGCAAAACCGCCGGGACTGCCCCGGCGGCCGATATGACGGAGGCCTGGATCACTCGTCCGTCGCGACGAGGCGCCAGTTCGGATCCTGCGCGCCCATGGCCCGCTGGAAGGTCCACAGATCGCGCTGACGGATCAGCTCGGTCTCGCTGCCCTCCACGATCTCGCCTTCGGTGTTGCGCACGACGACCGTCTTTTCCGCAAGGAAGCGCACGGTGATCTCGGCGATCTGGCTGGTGGCGGAGAAGGTCGCTTCGTTCACCGCAAGCTCGCGGATGCCGATGATGTTCGACGTGACGGTCAGGCCCTGCGCCGTGCGGGCGGCCAGCGCCTCGGAAAAGGCGTCGAACACTTCGGGCGCGATGAAATCGCGCACGCTGTCCAGATCGCCGCGGTCGAAGGCCTGCAGGATCATCTCATAGGCGCCGCGGGCGCCCGACAGGAATTCGGCCACCGAGAAGGACGGCTCCACCCGCTTCATGGATGCCAGCGCGGCGGCGCTGTCGGAGCCCTCGGGCACATGTTCGGCGATGTCATGATCCGGCCCGCCTTCGATCACCTCGAAGCGGTTGGTGGCCGGGGTCTGTGCCGTTCCCGGCTGCACGGGCGGCTTTTCATATCCCGTGCGCGTGCCAAGGACGGACCGCAGCTTCAGGATCAGGAAGACTGCGATGGCCGCAAGGACAAGAAGCTGGATCACGGTCGAAGAGCTCATAGTTTACCTCGGTCAGGGGTTTGGGATCGACCCCGCATATCCTATGTAGGGACGGCGCGCGGCCGAGTCCACAGCCGCGACCCAGCCGAAAGGAGCCTTGCATGTGGCCTTTTGCCCTGTTGATCGGCCTGCCCCTGATCGAGATCAGCCTGTTCGTGACCATCGGTGCCGCGATCGGCCTTGGTGCCACCCTTCTGATCATCCTCGGAACGGCGGCGGGCGGGATGGCGCTGATCCGTGCGCAGGGGGGGCCATCCTCCATGCGGGATTTCCAGCGCAACGCCGATCCCCTGTCGCCCTTGGCGCATAAGGCCATGCTGGTCGCGGCCGGGATCATGTTGATCCTGCCGGGCTTTCTGACCGACACGCTGGGCCTTTTGCTGATGCTGCCGCCGGTGCGCGGGCTGGTGATGCGGCGGATCGCCGCAAAGGTGCGCGTGGTGCGTCCGCAGCCGCCGCGCGATGCGACGATCGACGGCGAGTTCATCGACCTCGATGCGGAAAAGGCCACGCATCGGCCGCCTTCGGCGTGGACCCGGCACTGAAGGACCGGTTAAGGTGCGCGCGGACAACAGGGAGTTTTCCATGACCGAGACGAACGGCAACGCGCAACCCGCCCAGCCGCAGGTGAAGATGCAGGCGCTGGCGCAGTATGTGCGCGACCTCTCCTTCGAGAACATGGTGGCACAGAAGGGAATCGGCGGCGCCGATGTGCAGCCCGACATTCAGGTGCAGGTCAGCCTTGATGCCCGCAAGCGGCAGGCGCCGAACCATTACGAGGTCATCACGAAGTTCAAGGTGACGTCCAAGAACAAGACCGGCGGCGAAACGCTGTTCCTGCTGGAACTCGATTACGGCGGGTTGTTCCAGATCGAGGGCGTGAACGAGGAGCAGCTTCACCCGTTCCTCCTGATCGAATGCCCGCGCCTTCTGTTCCCGTTCATCCGCCGCATCATCTCGGATGTGACGCGCGATGGCGGCTTCCCGCCCCTGAACGTGGACAATGTCGATTTCCTCGCCCTCTACCGGGCCGAGTTGCAGCGCCGCGCGGCCGCGCAGCAGAACGCGCCCTCGACGGACGCGGTGTCCTAACCGCGTTTCAGCCAGATGGCTCCGTCGCCCAGCTTTGCGATGAACGCAGCATGGGCGGCGGCCTCCGCCTCGGTGATCCGGGGCGCAAGGGGGGCCGGGCGCGGCTGCGGACGCCAATCGCTGACGGCGCCATCCCGCCGGGCGGGGCCGGTCGTCAGGACAAGGTCGGGCTGACGCCCGCCGATCAATTCCAGATACACCTCGGCGAGGATTTCGCTGTCCAGAAGCGCGCCGTGCTTGGTACGGGCCGAGTTGTCGATCCCGAACCGGCGGCACAGCGCATCGAGCGACGCCGGAGAGCCCGGAAACCGCCGCCGCGCGATGGCCAACGTGTCGATCGCCTGCGCATTGGGAAGCTGCGGCAGACCCATGCGCGACAATTCATGGTTCAGGAACTTCATATCGAAGCTGGCATTGTGGATGACCAGCTTCGCATCCCCCACGAAATCGAGGAAGTCCTGCCCGATCCGGGCAAAGACCGGCTTGTCGCGCAGAAACTCCTCCGACAGGCCGTGCACGTCGAAGGCCTCGGTCGGGACATCCCGTTCGGGGTTGATGTACTGATGATAGGTGCGGCCCGTGGGCATGTGGTTCAGCAGCTCCACGCCGCCGATTTCCACGATGCGGTCGCCCGTGAACGGGTCTAGGCCGGTGGTTTCGGTATCGAGGACGATCTCACGCATGGGATGTCAGATAGCGGATCAGGGCCTCGACCTGCAAGCGGGTCGCCTCCCGCTCCAACGTTTCGATGATGTGATCGGCGCGGGCGCGCTTGTCGGCATCCGGGAGCTGGCGGGACAGAAGCGTTGCGAACATCGCCTCGGTCATGCCGGGACGGGCAAGGACACGGGCGCGCTGGAGCGCCGGGGGCGCAGTGACGAGCAGGACCGCATCCATGCCCGCATCGGCCCCCGTTTCATACAGCAGCGGCACATCGAAAACCGCCAGATCGGCCTTGGGGCGAAAGGCGGCACGGTCGGCGGCGACCAGCGGATGCACGATCCCTTCCAGCCGCGTCAGTGCCGTGGGATCGGCGGCGATGGCAGCCTTCAGGGCGGCGCGGTCCACCCCATCCGTCACCGCATCGGGGAATGCCGCGCGCAGCGGCCCCACCGCAGCCCCGCCGGGCGCATACAGGCGGTGAACGGCGGCATCCGCATCCCAGACCGGCACGCCCGCCGCCGCGAACATCGCCGCCGTGGTGGATTTCCCCATACCGATGGAGCCGGTGAGCCCAAGGCGGATCATCCGAGAACGAAATCCCGCGTCGCGGCATCGACCTCGGGGGCATGGCCGAACCACCGCTCAAAGCCGGGCGCGGCCTGATGCAGCAGCATTCCAAGGCCGTCCACCGTGGTGCAGCCCATCTGCCGCGCCTCGGCCAGAAGCGCGGTTTCCAGCGGGGTATAGACGATATCCGTCACCGTGGCCTTCGGCGACAGCGCATCGAGCGGCACACGGAAGGCCGATTTTCCGGTCATGCCAAGCGAGGAGGTGTTCACCACCGTCATCGCATCCTCCAGCATGTTGGCGGCCTGTATCCAGTCATGGACGATCACGCGGGGGCCGAAATCGGCACGCAGCCCTTCGGCCCGGGCGCGGGTACGGTTGGCGATGCGGATCTCGGGAACGCCGGCCTCGATCAGCGCGGCGATCACCGCGCGGGCCGCACCTCCGGCTCCGATCAGCGCGGCGGGGCCAGCCTTGGCATCCCAGTCCGGCGCGCCATGGCGCAGGTTCGCCAGAAAACCGGTGCCGTCGGTGTTGTCGGCATAGATCCGGCCATCGGGCAGGAAGGTCACGGTGTTGGCCGCCCCGATCAGGGCCGCACGGTCGGTGACGACATCGGCAATGCCGAGAATCGCCTCCTTATGCGGGATCGTGACGTTCACCCCGACGAAACCGGCCTTGGGCAGGGTGCGGATGACCTCTTCCAGATCCAGCCCCCCGACATCCATCGGGATGTAATGGCCCCGCAGGCCATAGCGCGACAGCCAATAGCCGTGAAGCCGCGGCGAAAGGCTGTGCGCGATGGGGTGCCCGATGACCCCTGCGAGCGGAATGGATTCAGCCATCCAAAAATCCCCGATTCGTCATCCAATTCAGCAGCGGCAGCAGCGGCAGGCCCATGATGGTGAACCAATCGCCGCGAATCTCGGTGAAGAGACGCACGCCCTCCTCCTCCAGCTTGTAGCCGCCGACCGTATCTAGAAGGCCGGCGCCGTTCCGGGCCAGATATCCGTCCAGCCACGCATCCGAAAACGGGCGCATCACCATCCGGGCGGTGGCGACATGACGCCAGACGGGCCGGGCATCCTCATAGACCACCACGGCCGAGACGAGATCGTGCGCGCGCCCCCGAAGGCGGCAGAGCTGATCGCGGGCGGCGGCGGAATCTTCGGGCTTGCCCAGAACCTGCCCGTCCATGACAAGGACCTGGTCACTCCCGATCACCAGTGATTCCGGATGACGCTCGGCGATTTTGCGCGCTTTCATCTCGGCCAGCGTGTCGGCGATGTCGCGTGGCTTGGCCTGCTCATGCTCCAGCGAGGCGCGGATCGCGGCCTCGTCGATCCGGGCGGGAATCGCTTCGGCATCCAGCCCTGATTTTGCCATCATCTGGCGACGGGCTTCCGAAGATGTGGCGAGAATAAGGCGTTTCATCTTTGGGCGAATCTGTGGAGGAATCGGGGTCGAATCGGGCGCATGGCTAAGTGGGAAATTTTCCCGGCTGGTCAGGGTTGGGACGACTCATGCAGAAAGTCAAGATTCGGCCCGAGGTTATCCACCTGTGGACGTCCGTTACCCCCGCCTGTGGACATCTGGAAAAGCCCTGAGTCGCCACCACCCTTCCCACAGAATTATCCACAGCTTTCGGACCTGCGAGATATTCCTTATTTGCATGGCTTAAAATGGAAAAATGGTACAATCTGCCGGGATCCGTCCCACATGAACATCCACAGGCGAAAGGGGGGCGGAAAAGCCTGTGCAAGGGCGCAGGGATTCACTTATCCACCCCCCTTACATCATCTTCTACTTTCTTCTTATAAATCCTTTTTAAGAGAGAAGGAGCGCACATGTCCGACCTGTTGATCGGGGCCTATCCGTGGATCAAGGCGTTTCACATCATCGCGGTCATCGCGTGGATGGCGGGCTTGTTCTATCTTCCCCGCCTGTTCGTCTATCACGCCGAACACGACGTTCCGGAGGCGCTGTTCCGGACGATGGAACGCCGCCTACTGAAGGCGATCATCAATCCGGCGATGATCGCGACGTGGATTTTGGGCCTGTGCCTCGTGGCGACGCCCGGTGTCGTGGATTGGGGGCAGGTGTGGCCGTGGACGAAGGCCGCGGGCGTTCTGGCGATGACGGGCTTCCACGGCTGGCTGTCCGCACGGCGCAAGGATTTCGAACGGGGGGAGAACCGTCTCTCCGGGCGGACCTACCGCATCATGAACGAGGTGCCGACGCTGCTCGTCGTGCTGATCGTGCTGTCGGTCATCGTCCGGTTCTAGTTGACTCATGCGGGCCGGACGCTTATCTGCGCCATCAGCAGGGCCGTCCGGTCCACCGCATTCTCCGTTCTGACGTGACCGCTGCGTGCCCCTCGGGGCGTCGCGCCCCAAGCAAGTTTCCCGCATGACCGATTCGACCGACACTATCGAGCGCCTGAACCTGTCCGACCTGAAGGCCAAGACGCCCGCCGACCTTCTGGCCATGGCCGAAGAGTGGGAGATCGAGAACGCGCCGTCCATGCGCAAGGGCGAGATGATGTTCCAGCTCCTGAAGGAGCATGCCGAAGAAGGCTGGGAAATCGGCGGCGACGGCGTTCTGGAAGTGCTGCAGGACGGTTTCGGCTTCCTGCGCTCGCCCGAGGCGAATTATCTGTCGGGGCCGGACGACATCTACGTCACGCCCGACATGATCCGCCAATATTCGCTGCGCACGGGCGATTCCATCGAGGGCGTGATCAAGGCCCCGAGCGAGAATGAACGTTATTTCTGCCTGAAGCGGGTGGAGAAGATCAATTTCGACACGCCGGAGAATGCCCGCCACAAGGTGCATTTCGACAACCTGACGCCGCTCTACCCCGATGAGCGGCTGAAGATGGAAGTCGAGGATCCGACCATCAAGGATCGTTCGGCCCGCATCATCGACCTCGTCTCGCCGATCGGGAAGGGGCAGCGGGCCTTGATCGTAGCGCCGCCGCGGACGGGTAAGACCGTGCTGCTGCAGAACATCGCGCATTCGATCGAGACGAATCATCCCGAATGCTACCTGATCGTGCTGCTGATCGACGAACGTCCCGAAGAGGTGACGGACATGCAGCGTTCGGTCAAAGGTGAGGTGGTGTCCTCCACCTTCGACGAGCCGGCGACCCGTCACGTGGCCGTGGCCGAGATGGTGATCGAGAAGGCCAAGCGCCTCGTGGAACATAAGCGCGACGTGGTGATCCTGCTCGACAGCATCACGCGTCTGGGGCGTGCGTTCAACACGGTCGTGCCGTCCTCGGGCAAGGTTCTGACGGGCGGCGTCGATGCGAACGCCCTTCAGCGGCCCAAACGCTTCTTCGGCGCGGCGCGGAACATCGAGGAAGGCGGATCGCTGACCATCATTGCGACGGCGCTGATCGATACCGGCAGCCGTATGGACGAAGTGATCTTCGAAGAGTTCAAGGGCACCGGCAACTCCGAGATCGTGCTGGACCGCAAGGTCGCTGACAAGCGCGTCTTCCCGGCGATGGACATCCTCAAATCCGGGACGCGGAAAGAGGATCTGCTGGTCGACAAATCCGATCTGCAGAAGACCTACGTTCTGCGTCGGATCCTGAACCCGATGGGCACGACGGACGCGATCGAGTTCCTGATTTCGAAGCTGAAGCAGACGAAATCGAACTCCGAGTTCTTCGACTCGATGAATTCTTAACGAATACAGAGGCTTGCCGCATGGATACGATCTACGCCCTTGCCAGCGCCCGCGGTAGGGCGGGGGTCGCCGTGCTGCGCATCTCGGGCCCCGAGGCGCATCGGGCCGTCGAATCCCTTGGCGTGCGGCTTCCACCGCTGCGCCAGGCCGCGCTTCGGCAATTGCGTGACGGCGATCTGTTCCTTGACGAGGCGCTTGTGCTGCTGTTCGGGAAAGGGCAGAGTTTCACGGGTGAGGACGTTGCGGAGCTGCACCTGCATGGCAGTGTCGCGACCGTGTCCGCGGTGCTGTCGGCTTTGTCGACACGTCCGGGCTTGCGCATGGCCGAAGCGGGCGAGTTTACGCGCCGCGCACTGGAGAATGGCTGTCTCGATCTGACGCAGGTCGAGGGGCTGGCCGATCTGATCGATGCCGAAACCGAAGCGCAAAGGCGCCAAGCCTTGCGCGTGTTGTCGGGCGCGATCGGGGCGAAGGTCGAGGTTTGGCGCGAGAAGATCCTGCGCTGCGCTGCGTTGATCGAAGCGACGATCGATTTCGCGGATGAGGATGTACCGGTGGACGTGACACCGGAGGTATCTGAGCTTTTGGCAGAGGTTTTGGCGGATTTGCGTACGGAACTGGCCGGGGCGCGGGCGGCAGAGCGTATTCGCGACGGTTTTGAAGTGGCCATCCTCGGCGCGCCGAATGCCGGAAAATCGACGCTTCTCAACGCGATAGCCGGGCGCGATGCGGCCATTACCTCCGAGATTGCGGGCACGACACGCGATGTGATCGAGGTGCGGCTTGATCTGGGCGGCTTGCCAGTGACGTTGCTTGATACGGCCGGTTTGCGTGAAACCGACGATCATGTGGAGCGGATTGGGATTGCCCGCGGAATCGATCGGGCCAAAGCATGCGACATGCGGATCTTCCTTGATGACGGAACGCCGTTTCTACTGGAACCGCGGGCAGGGGATATCGTGATCGGCGCAAAGGCGGATCTAACCGGGACGGGTGTTTCGGGAAAATCCGGCCTTGGTGTGACGGATCTGCTGGATCGGCTGACCTCTGCGTTGCTTACTATGTCCAGCGATGCCGCGACTGTGACCCGGGAGCGGCATCGCCAAGCAATCGCGAGCGCTGCGGAGGCTTTAGAATCAGCGGCGGATGCGCTATCTTCTGGTGAGAGTGAGTTCGCCGCTGAATACTTCCGTGTCGCAATCCGGGACCTTGGTATCCTCGTGGGTCGCATCGATGTGGAAGATATCCTTGGCGAAATTTTTCAGAGTTTCTGCATCGGTAAATAGGAGTGTTTCACGTGAAACATTTTGATGTGATCGTTATCGGAGGCGGCCACGCGGGTGCAGAAGCTGCTGCTGCGGCGGCGCGCGTAGGGTCCAATGTCGCGCTGGTTACGTTCAGCGCGGACAACATTGGCGTCATGTCCTGCAACCCGGCAATTGGCGGGCTTGGGAAAGGGCACCTTGTTCGCGAAGTGGACGCCTTGGATGGCGTCATGGGACGTGCCGCGGATGCAGGCGCAATTCAATATCGACTGTTGAACCGCAGGAAAGGTTCGGCTGTTCAAGGCCCTCGCGTACAAGCGGATCGCAAGCTCTACAAAGCGGCTGTGCAGTCGGCTTTGAGAATGTACTCAAACCTAGCTGTCATTTCAGACGAGGTGGTTCATCTTCATTTGAAATCAGAGCGTATCGCCGGCGTCGAACTGAAGAACGCGGGCCGCTTGTCCTGTCATTCGGTGGTTCTTACGGCGGGGACATTCCTGAATGGCGTAATCCATGTCGGATCGGAAAAACGGTCCGGCGGCAGGGTAGGGGATCAACCGTCACAGATGCTTGCAAGCCGGCTCGCGGAGATGGACCTACCGCGTGGTCGTCTCAAGACGGGCACTCCTCCGCGTTTGGACGGACGTACGATCGACTGGGAATGTCTCGAAAGTCAACCGGGCGACGATGAACCGGTTATGCTGTCGTTCATGAACGATCGGCCTCAAGTGCGCCAGATCGCCTGCGGCATTACGCATACGAACGAACAGACTCACGAGATCATCCGTCAAAATCTGGATAAATCCGCGATGTATGGTGGGTTCATCGAAGGGGTAGGGCCGCGTTATTGCCCCTCGATCGAAGACAAGATCGTCAGGTTTGCCGAGAAAACCTCCCATCAGATCTTCCTCGAGCCTGAGGGCTTGGAGGATCACACTGTCTATCCGAACGGGATCTCGACATCTTTGCCCGCAGAGGTGCAGATCGCTTACGTCCGCTCGATCGCAGGCTTGGAGAATGTTGAAATCCTCCAGCCCGGATATGCCATTGAGTATGATTACTTCGATCCTCGAAGTCTGAGCACCTCGCTGGAAGTGAAGTCGGTTTCTGGCCTTTACTTTGCTGGGCAAATTAACGGTACGACAGGATATGAAGAAGCTGCGGCGCAGGGCTTGGTTGCGGGTCTGAATGCTGGCCGCGCAGCGCAGGGCTTGGACAGCGTACATTTCAGCCGAACCGACAGCTATATCGGCGTGATGCTCGATGATCTTACGCGGCGAGGGGTAACCGAACCGTATCGTATGTTCACGTCCCGTGCGGAATTCCGTTTGTCGCTGCGTGCGGATAATGCAGACCAGCGTCTGACACCGCTCGGCATTGAGGTCGGGGTTGTTGGTAACTACCGTGCAGAGGTGTTTACGGAAAAGAAACGGCTGATGGACATGGGTAAGGACGCCCTCTCCAATACACTCTATACCCCGAGCCAATTGCAGGAGCGGGGTGTTCCAGTCAGTTTGGATGGGCAAAAGCGCGATGGGTACTCTGCCATCGGTCTGGACGAGGCGGGTGTCGATGTCTTCAACGATGTACCGGCATTTGCGGAGTTGCCTGTCGATCTGCGTCAGCAAATCAAAATCGATGCACAGTACGCACGATACGCGAACCGTCAGAAGTCGGAAGCGCAAAGTCTAGTTCGGGACGAGGCGGTTTTGATCCCCGCCGATTTCGATTACACGGCCCTGTCTGGGCTTTCGAATGAGTTGAAATCGAAGCTGATCAACCGCCGTCCGTCCAATATCCGCCAAGCTAACGACGTAGAAGGTATGACCCCTGCCGCACTGACGCTTATTCTGGCGAACATCCGACGCATGTCGAACCTTAAAGTTAGCTGATAATGAATGTTTCACGTGAAACAATGGATCGCCTCGAAGCGTATCGGGATCTTGTCCTCAAGTGGAATAAATCGATCAACTTGATCGGGCGAGGCACGGAAGCCGATATCTGGGAACGACATATCCAGGATTCATTGCAGCTTCTCGATGATGCACCAAGTGGTGAACACTGGGCCGACTTGGGAAGTGGCGGGGGGTTTCCTGGCCTTGTCGTCGCCATTGCTACAGCAGATCTGCCAGAGGCGCCGCGGATCACACTCGTAGAATCCGATGCGCGAAAATGCGTTTTCCTGCGCGAGGTGGCTCGTCAGCTTGATTTGAATGTGATTGTGCAGACCTCGCGGATCGAAACTCTTGCGCCACAAAACGCCGATATCGTATCCGCTCGCGCCTTGGCAGGTCTCGATCAGCTTATGGGCTATGCTCATCGCCATCTGAAACCCGGGGGGGGGTGCAACTTCCTGAAGGGGGCAGGGTGGGAACAGGAGGTTCGGGATGCCCGTACTCATTGGGCATTTGACTGTCAGCATGTGCCAAGCCATACACGTTCCGACGCCGTTATTTTGAAGATCAGAGGCCTTTCCCGTGTCGAATGAAGAAAAGAGGACGCGGATCATCGCGATCGCCAACCAGAAGGGTGGCGTCGGGAAGACCACGACCGCGATCAACCTCGCTGCTGCGCTCAGCGAGATGGGGCATAAGGTACTTCTGATCGACCTCGACCCGCAGGGCAATGCCTCGACCGGGCTTGGTGTATCGGTCGATGATCGCAAGATGACGAGCTATGATCTGTTGCTCGATCAGGTTCCGCTGAAGGATGTCGCGATCCAAAGTTCGGTATCCGGACTCTTGGTGTGCCCGGCGAATGCGGATCTCTCCTCGGCGGATATCGAGCTTATCAACAACGAACGGCGCAGTTTCCTCTTGAAGGACGCGCTGACCTCGACCGAGGATTACGACTACATCCTCATCGATTGCCCGCCGTCGCTCAGCCTTCTGACCATCAATGCGCTGATCGCTGCAGATTCGGTTCTCGTACCGCTCCAAAGCGAGTTCTTCGCGCTGGAAGGGCTGTCCCAGCTTATGCTGACGGTGCGGCAGGTGCGGCAATCCGCCAATCCGGCCTTGCGGATCGAGGGCGTCGTGTTGACGATGTACGACAAACGGAACAACCTGTCGCAACTCGTCGAAAACGACGCGCGGCAGACGTTGGGGGAGCTTGTCTTCGGAACGATCATTCCGCGGAATGTTCGGGTCAGCGAGGCACCGTCTTTCTCCATGCCTGTTCTGTCCTATGACAGCACGTCGCGGGGGAGCGAATCCTATCGTGCCTTGGCGCGGGAAATGACGAGCCGACACAAGGTCATGGAGAAGGCATGATGGAGCGTAAGGCAGAACGTCGCGGGTTGGGGCGCGGGCTTTCGGCGCTGATGGCGGATATCAATGTCTCGGCCCCGGCCGAGGTATCGCCGCGCCGCGCCGATATGACGCTGCCGATCGAAAAGATCGCGCCGAACCCGAACCAGCCGCGTCGCGCCTTTAATCAGGAAGCGTTGCAAGATCTCGCATCCTCCATCCGGCAGAAGGGGGTGATCCAGCCCCTGATCGTTCGCCCGGTGGACGGGGAGGATCGCTACGAGATCGTCGCAGGGGAACGCCGCTGGCGCGCCTCGCAGCTGGCGCAGCTGCATGAATTGCCGGTCATCGTTCGAGATTTCGACGATACCGAAGTCCTCGAAGTGGCGATCATCGAGAACATCCAGCGGTCCGACCTGAATCCCATCGAGGAAGCCATGGGTTTCCGCCAGTTGATGGATCGGTTCGGCCATACGCAGGATAAGCTGGCGGAAGCGCTTTCCAAAAGCCGGTCCCATATTGCTAACCTGCTGAGATTGCTCAATCTTCCGGATGATGTGCAGGCATTGTTGCGGGATGGGAAGCTGTCGGCCGGCCACGCACGGGCGCTGATCACCAGCGGGGATGCGTCGGGGCTTGCCCGCCAGGTCGTCGAGAAGGGCCTGTCGGTCCGCGAGACAGAACGTCTGGTCAAGGGAACGACCGAGCGGAGCCAGAAGCCCCGCGCGCCAAAGCCGGGCGACAAGGATGCCGACACCCGCGCACTGGAGGCCGATCTGACCGCGAATCTCGGGATGGAGGTTCAGATTGACCATCTTGCCGGTGGGGAAAGCGGTGTCCTGTCGATCCGCTATCGCTCGCTGGATGATCTGGACAACCTGTGCCGCGCGCTTTCGGCTATTCGGGCCGGGTCCAAATGATCAGGCAGATCGCGACAGCGATCACCGCCTGAAGCACCAGCAGCCCGGTCGGCACCGCAAGCATCACCGACAGGATCGGCAGTGCGGCGGTCATCACCGTGATCTTCCATTTCGTGCCGCGCCCGATCGCGCGCCGCTCGCGCCAGTCATGGATGGGCGGGCCGAGCCGTGGATGCTGCAGCAGCCAGTCATGCCAGCGCGGCGCACCTCGGGCAAAGCAGAACGCTGCGAGCAGCAGGAACGGAACCGTCGGCAACAGGGGCAGGGGGATACCCAGAAGCCCCAGAACCAGCGCCACAGCGCCGCCAAGAGCCCACAGGGGCCGCATCAGGCCGCGAGGGCGGCGATGACGGCATTCAGGACCACACGGCCCTGAGCGGTCGTGCGCAGGCGTCCTGCGCCTATCTCCACCATGCCCAGATCCAGCATGTCGCGCAGGCCGCGCTCGCTCAGCGGTTGCTGGGTCAGGGCGTTCAGCCGCGCAAGCTCCACCCCCTCGCGCAGGCGCAGGCCCATCATCAGATACTCATCGGCCTGTTCGGTGGGGGACAGCCGCTCGCGCGGGGATTCGCCACACCCGGATTCGGCGGCGGCCAGCCATGCACCGGGGGCTTTCGGGGCCTCGGTCGCCCAACGGGCCCCGTCCAGCGTCAGCCGCCCATGTGCGCCGGGGCCGATCCCCGCATAATCGCCGCCCTGCCAATAGATGCGGTTGTGCCGGCTTTCCGCGCCGTCGCGGGCGTGGTTCGACACTTCATAGGCGGACATCCCATGCGCATCGCACAGATCCTGTGTCAGGGCGTACATGTCCGCCCCCAGATCGTCCGCGGGCAAGCCCTTCAGCCCGCCGCGCGCGAAACGATCGCCAAAGGCGGTGCCGTCCTCGATCGTCAGTTGGTACATCGACAGATGATCCACGGCCATCGACAGCGCCTCGCGCAGCTCGGCCTCCCATGCCGCAAGGGTCTGATCCTGGCGGGCATAGATTAGATCGAAGCTGACACGGTCGAACACGCTGCGGGCGATGTCGAAGGCCGCCCGCGCCTCTGCCACGCTGTGCAGCCGCCCAAGGCGGCGCAGATCGGCATCGTTCAGCGCCTGCACCCCCATGGAGATGCGGTTCACCCCGCCTTCGGCATAGGCGCGGAAGCGCCCCGCCTCGACCGAGCCGGGATTGGCCTCCAGCGTAATCTCGATGTCATTGGCGGTGGGCCATGTGGCGCGCACACGGTCGAGGATGCCGTGCACCACCTCCGGCTCCATCAGCGACGGGGTGCCGCCGCCGAAGAAGACGCTGTTGAGCACGCGCCCCTGCGTCTGCGCGCCGATACGGTCGATTTCCGACAGATAGGCCGCCAGCCAACGCTTCTGATCGATGCGCGTCGCGACATGGCTGTTGAAATCGCAATAGGGGCATTTCGACTGGCAGAACGGCCAGTGCAGGTACAGCCCGAACCCGCCGTTCCGCCAGTCTTCCATCTGTCAGCCCTTCAGCGCCGTGACTTCGATCTCGATCAGCATTTCCGGGCGGATCAGGTCCGCGATCACCATGGTGGCGGCGGGGCGGATCTCGGCGAAGGCTTCGGCCAGCGCGGGCAGCAGATCGTCGAAGAGCGCGGCGTCGGACAAGGTGTACTGCACGCGCACCACGTCGGACATGGCGAAGCCGCCCTCGGTCAGGGCCTTCTGGATGGTGGCGAAGGCGTTGCGCGCCTGATCGGCCACACCTTCGGGCATGACGCCGTCCGCGCCATAGCCGGTGGTGCCCGACACGAAGCACCAGTCGCCCTTCACGACGGCGCGCGAATAGCCCATCTTCGCCTCGAACGGCGAGCCGGAGGAAATCAGTTTCACGAGAAACATCCTTTGACGAGTTTGCGGAACGCATCCGCACGGTGGGAGATGGTGTTCTTCTGCTCGGGCGTCATCTCGCCCAAGGTGGTGTCGAAGCCGTCCGGTTGGAAGATCGGATCGTATCCATGGCCCTGCGCGCCGCGCATCGGCCAAACGACCTGACCGTCCAGACGGCCGACGCAGACCTCGTCATGCCCGTCCGGCCATGCCAGCACCAACGTCGCGTTGAACTGTGCCGTGCGGGGGAAGGGGGCGCTCGCGGCCTCCAGCTTTTCCCAGACGAGGCGCATGGCCATGGCGAAATCGCGCCCGCTGCCGGTTTCGGCCCAATCGGCGGTGTACACGCCCGGCGCGCCGTCCAGCGCGTCGATGGTGATGCCGCTGTCATCGGCAAGGGCGGGCAGGCCCGTCGCCCGCGCGGCCGCATGGGCCTTGATGCGGGCATTGCCGACGAAGGTCTGTTCCGTCTCGGCCGGTTCGGGCAGGGCGTGATCGTGCAGCCCCTCCACCGTGATGCCGAGCGGGGCCATCAGCGCCCGCATCTCCGCCAGCTTGCCGGCATTGCCGGTGGCGAAGAGGAGGCGATCCCCCTCGAAGCGCCTCATGCCAGCGCCGCCTTCTGCGCGGCGACCAGCGCCTCGCTGCCCGCTTCGGCCAGATCCAGGAGTTCGATCATCTCCCCGCGCGAGAAGGTGGCCCCTTCGGCGGACATCTGCACCTCGATCAGGCGCCTCGAGCCGGTCAGGATGAAGTTGCCATCGGTCCCGGCGGTCGAATCCTCGGCGTAATCGAGATCGAGGACCGGCTGCCCGCCATAGATGCCGCAGGACACCGCCGCCACATGGTCGATGATCGGGTCGGACACGATCGTGCCGGTCTTCAGCAGCTTGTTCACCGCCAGACGCAGCGCGACCCAGCCGCCGGTGATGGAGGCGCAGCGCGTTCCGCCATCGGCTTGCAGCACGTCGCAATCCACGGTGATCTGCCGTTCGCCAAGGGCGCTGCGATCCACGCCGGCACGCAGGGCCCGGCCGATCAGGCGCTGGATTTCCTGCGTGCGGCCCGACTGTTTGCCAGCCGCAGCTTCGCGGCGGTTGCGGGTGTTCGTGGCGCGCGGCAGCATTCCGTATTCCGCCGTCACCCAGCCGAGGCCGGTGTTGCGCAGGAACGACGGGGGCTTCTCCTCGATGGAGGCGGTGCAGAGCACATGCGTGTCGCCCATGCGGATCAGGCACGATCCTTCGGCATGCTTGGTCACGCCGGTCTCGATGACCACATCGCGCATCTGGTTCAGGGAACGGCCGGAGGGACGCATGGTTGGCTCCTTTATCTGGTGGGCCCAGATACCGTCCGGGTGCCTTGCGATGCAAGCCGGATTGACGTTCGCGCCCCGCGCCCCCTAATTGAGACCATGCCCGATGCCCAGAAGATCCTGTCCGATATGAACGAACGGTCGCGCGAAGTGTTTCGCCGCGTGGTCGAAGGCTATCTCGACAGCGGGGAGCCCGTGGGCTCGCGCACGCTGACGCGTGTCATGAACGAAAAGATCAGCGCGGCCACCGTCCGCAACGTCATGCAGGATCTGGAGCATCTGGGCCTGCTCGACAGTCCGCATGTCTCGGCGGGGCGGGTTCCGACGCAGCTTGGCCTGCGGATGTTCGTGGATGGCCTGCTGGAGGTCGGTCAGGTCTCGGAGGCGGACCGCGAGCGGATCGACGCCAGCGGCGATGACAGCGATGTGGCGACGCTGCTCGACCGGGTGGGCAAGACGCTGTCGGGCATCACGCGCGGCGCGAGCCTCGTGCTCGCACCCAAGCAGGAAGCGCCGATCCGGCATATCGAGTTCGTGAGCCTTGGGGCCGAACGCGCGCTGGTGGTGCTGGTCTTTGCCGATGGTCAGGTGGAGAACCGGGTGTTCCAGCCGCCACCCGGTCAGACCGCCTCGTCGATGCGGGAGGCGGCGAACTTCCTCAACGCGCTGGCGGGCGGGCGCACGCTTTCGGAACTGCGCCAGACCATCGTGCAGGACATGACCCGCCGCCGCCAAGAGATCGACGTGCTGGCGCAGGCGCTGGTCGATGCGGGCCTTGCGCTGTGGGAAAACCCCGGCGAGCAGTCCGAGCGGCTGATCGTGCGCGGGCAGGCGAACCTTCTGGAAGGGGATGCGCGGGATGTGGACCGCATCCGCAGCCTGTTCGAGGATCTGGAGATGAAGCGCGACATCGCCGAATACCTGCACCTTGCCGAAGCGGGCGACGGCGTGCGGATTTTTATCGGCTCCGAGAACAAGCTTTTCTCACTTTCGGGTTCCTCTTTAGTGGTGTCTCCTTATATGAACGCCGATCGTAAGATCATTGGCGCGGTGGGCGTCATCGGGCCGACGCGGCTGAATTACGGGCGCATCGTGCCCATTGTCGATTACACCGCCCAACTGGTCGGGCGCCTCGTGTCGCAGCGGGGGAAGGGATGAAAGATGACGGACGAACATAAAGACGATCTGAGCGAAGCCGCCGATATCCTCGAGGGCGGCGCACCGGAACTGGACGAGCTGGAGGCCCTGCGGGCCGAGCGGGACGAGATGCGCGACCGCTTCATGCGCGCCTTGGCCGATGCCGAGAATGCCCGCAAGCGCGCCGACCGCGACCGGCGCGAGGCCGAGAATTACGGCGGCACGCGCCTTGCGCGCGATCTGCTGCCCGTACACGACAACCTGCGCCGCGCGCTGGAGCATGCGACCGACGAACAGCGGGCCGCGGCCTCCGCGCTTCTGGAAGGCGTGGAGCTGACCATGCGCGAACTCTTGAAGGTCATGGACAAGCATGGCGTGAAGGCCATCTCGCCGCAGGTCGGGGACGTGTTCGATCCCCAGCAGCACGAGGCGATGTTCGAAGCCCCCGTGCCCGGCACCACCGCCGGTCAGATCATTCAGGTGATGACCGAAGGCTTCATGATCCACGACCGTCTTCTGCGCCCGGCGCAGGTCGGCGTGTCCTCCACACCCGCCAGCTGAGCGATCGGCGCGGCCTAGAGCAGGCCGCGCAATTCGTAGATCAGCTTCAGCGCCTCCATCGGCGTCAGATCGTCGGGATGGACGGTCTTCAGCCGCTCCTCCACCACCGACGGGGCGGGCGGCGCGGGGGGCGGGCTGCGGAACAGCGGCAGATCGTCGATCAGCGCCGTCTTGCGCGTGCCGTCCCGGTCCCCCGTTTCCAGCGTTTCGAGGATGGTGCGGGCGCGCGCGATCACCGGGGCGGGCAGCCCCGCCAGCCGCGCCACCTGCACCCCATAGGACCGGTCAGCCGCGCCGCGCCGCACCTCGTGCAGGAAGATCACCTCGCCATTCCATTCGCGCACCGAAACGGTCGCGTTCTCCACCCCGGACAGCTTGGCCGAGAGGGCCGTCATCTCGTGGTAATGGGTGGCAAACAGCGCGCGGCAGCGATTCGTGTCGTGCAGATGCTCGAGCGTCGCCCAGGCGATCGACAGGCCGTCATAGGTGGCGGTGCCGCGCCCGATCTCGTCCAGAATCACCAAGGCGCGGTCATCGGCCTGATTGAGGATGGCGGCGGTCTCCACCATCTCCACCATGAAGGTGGAGCGGCCCCGCGCCAGATCGTCCGCCGCGCCGACCCGGCTGAAGAGCTGGCTGACCAGCCCCAGATGGGCGTGCCGCGCCGGAACGAAGCTGCCCGCCTGCGCCAAAAGGGCGATCAGGGCGTTCTGCCGCAGGAAGGTCGATTTGCCCGCCATGTTCGGCCCGGTCAGCAGCCACATCGCGGGCGTCGCATCCTCGGTCAGGGCGCAGTCATTCGCCACGAACACCTCGCCCTTGCGGCGCAGCGCGCGTTCGACCACCGGATGGCGGCCCTGTTCCACATGAAACGCGCGGCTGTCGTCGATCCGGGGTTCGGTCCAATCCTCGGTCGCGGCCAGATCGGCCAGTGCGCCCGCCACATCCAGCACCGCCAGCGCGCGGGCCGCCGTGCCGATGGCCGCCGCCGCGCGCAAGATCTCGTCGCGCAGGGCCGCGAAATGCCGCCGCTCCAGGTCCAGCGCATGGCCGGCGGCGTTCAGGATGCGCGTCTCCAGTTCCGACAGTTCCAGCGTGGTGAAGCGGACCTGATTGGCGGTGGTCTGGCGGTGGATGAACCCGGCGCTGCGCAGCGTCGCCTCATGCGTCGTCGTCACCTCGATGAAATAGCCAAGGACGTTGTTGTGCTTGATCTTCAGGCTTTGCACGCCCGTCGCGGCAATGAACTCGGCCTGCATCCGGGCGATGATGCCGCGCCCTTCGTCGCGCAGGCGGCGCGTGGCATCCAGATCGGGATCGTATCCTTCGGCGATGAAATTGCCGTCGCGCACCAGCAGCGGCGGTTCGGCGACGAGGGCACGCTCTAGGAGCCCGGTCAGCGCGTCATGGCCCGACAGCGCCGTCAGCGCCTCGGCCAGGTGCGGCGGCGGGGCGGGCAGCACGATACGCTGCGCCTGCGTCAGGCCGGCGCGGATGGCGGCCATGTCGCGCGGGCCCGCCCGGTCGAGGGCGAGGCGTTGCAGCGCCCGGTCCATATCCGGCACGCGGCGGAGAATGTCGCGCAGCTTGTCCCGCAGGCCGGTGTTCAGAAGAAAGCGCACCCCCTCCAGCCGGGCATGGACGATCCCCAGATCGCAGGACGGGGCGGCAAGGCGCCGTTCCAGAAGCCGCGCGCCCGGCGCCGTCACCGTCCGGTCGATCGCCGCCAGAAGCGAGCCTTCGCGCCCGCCCGACAGCGCCTGCGCGATCTCGAGGTTGCGGCGGGTCGCGGCGTCGATCTGCATGGTGGCGCCCGGCACTTCGCGCACGGGCGGGCGCAGCAGCGGCAGCTTGCCGCGCTGGGTCAGGTCCAGATAATCGACCATCGCGCCAAGGGCCGCGATCTCGCAGCGGGTGAAGGCTCCGAAAGCCTGCAGCGCGCCCACCTGCCACAGATCGCGCAAACGCCGATCGGCCGAGGTGCTGTCGAAGCTGGATTTCGCCAGCGGCGTCACCGCCGCGCCCGTTTCGGCCAGAAGCGGGCCGAGATCGTCCATCTGCGCCTCGCTCACCAGCACCTCGCGCGGGGCAAGGCGCGCGATCTCCGGCAAGAGGCGGGGAAGCGGGCAGGGCATGACCCGCAATTCCCCGGTGGAGATGTCGGTCCATGCCAGCGCGCCCTCGTCCCGGATGCGGGCATAGGTGACGAGGAAGTTGTGCCGCCGCGCCTCCAGCAAGGCATCTTCGGTCAGGGTGCCGGGCGTGACGAGCCGCACCACCTCGCGCCGCACGACGGATTTGGAGCCGCGCTTCTTCGCTTCGACCGGATCCTCCATCTGCTCGGCGATGGCAACGCGAAAGCCCTTGCGGATCAGCCCCAGAAGATAGCCTTCGGCGGCATGGGCGGGCACGCCGCACATGGCGATATCCTCGCCCAGATGCTTGCCGCGCTTGGTCAGCGCGATGTCCAACGCCTCGGCCGCAAGCACGGCGTCGTCGAAGAACATCTCGTAGAAGTCGCCCATGCGATAGAAGAGCAGCGCCGCCGGATGCTGCGCCTTGATCTCTAGGTACTGCGCCATCATGGGCGTCGGCTCGGTCATGCTCGTCCTCCGGCTGTTGGGCGCGTTCTACGACGCCGGGGGCGATGTCGCAACGCGGCCGGGGCGGCGGGCCGTATGGAAAAGGCGCCCCGAAGGGCGCCCCGTCATTTCACCCGTGCATCGCGCGTGGCCAGAAGCTTCAGCCGCAGGGCGTTCAGCTTGATGAAGCCCGCCGCGTCCTTCTGGTCATAGGCGCCGGCATCGTCCTCGAAGGTCACATGCGCCTCGGAATAGAGCGAGTGGTCCGACCAGCGGCCGACGCAGGTCGCAAGACCCTTGTAGAGCTTGAGGCGGACCGTGCCGGTCACATGCTCTTGGCTCTTGTCGATCAGGGCTTGCAGCATCTCCCGCTCGGGCGAGAACCAGAAGCCGTTGTAGATCAGCTCGGCATAGCGCGGCATCAGGCTGTCTTTGAGGTGGCCTGCGCCCGAATCCAGCGTGATCTGCTCGATGCCGCGATGGGCCTCCAGCAGGACGGTGCCGCCGGGGGTTTCGTAGATGCCGCGGGATTTCATGCCGACGAAGCGGTTCTCGACGAAGTCCAGACGGCCGATACCGTGCTTGCCGCCCAGCTCGTTCAGCTTGGTCAGGATCGTGGCGGGGGACATCGCTTCGCCATCGATGGCGACCGCATCGCCCTTCTCGAAGGTGACTTCGATGAATTCGGGCGTGTCCGGCGCATCCTCGGGGGCGACGGTGCGCTGATAGACGTAGTCGGGCGCAGCCTCGGCCGGGTTCTCCAGCGCCTTGCCCTCGGATGAGGTGTGCAGCAGGTTCGCGTCCACGCTGAACGGGGCTTCGCCGCGCTTGTCCTTGGCGATCGGGATCTGGTTCGCCTCGGCGAATTCCAGCAGCTTCGTCCGGCTCGTCAGGTCCCATTCGCGCCACGGCGCGATCACCTTGATCTCGGGGTTCAGCGCATAGGCCGACAGTTCGAACCGGACCTGATCGTTGCCCTTGCCGGTCGCGCCATGCGCCACGGCGTCTGCGCCGGTTTCGCGCGCGATCTCCACCAGCCGCTTGGAGATGAGCGGCCGCGCGATGGAGGTGCCGAGCAGATAGAGCCCTTCGTAGAGCGCATTGGCGCGGAACATCGGGAAGACGAAATCGCGCACGAATTCCTCGCGCACGTCTTCGATGAAGATGTTCTCGGGCTTGATGCCCAGAAGCTCGGCCTTCTTGCGGGCGGGGTCCAGCTCTTCGCCCTGACCGAGATCCGCGGTGAAGGTCACGACCTCGCAGCCGTATTCGGTCTGCAGCCACTTCAGGATGATAGAGGTGTCCAGACCACCAGAATAGGCAAGGACGACTTTCTTGGGCGCGGGCATGGGCAGGCTCCGGGGACAATGATCGTTGGCCCGCGATAATGCCTTTGGTTCTTTGAGACAAGGCCGCAGATTCCGCTTGAAGCTGGCAGGGACGCGCGCCTATCGTCCCGCACCATGACCGAATTCACCGCCGCCGCCCGCGCCGCCACCGCCGCCCTGCGTGATCTGTTCCCGCAGACGCCGCTGCAACGCAACGACTATCTGTCGAACCGCTTCGACGCCGATATCTGGCTGAAGCGCGAGGATCTGAGCCCGGTGCGCAGCTTCAAACTGCGCGGCGCTTTCAATGCGATGCGCAAGGTGCGCGAAAGCCATCCCGAGCAGACGCGCTTCGTCTGCGCCAGCGCCGGCAACCATGCGCAGGGCATGGCCTATTCGTGCCGGCATTTCGGGGTGCAGGGCACGATCTTCATGCCCATCACCACCCCGCAGCAAAAGATCGACAAGACGCGCACCTTCGGCGGCGATTGGGTGAAAGTCGTCCTGACGGGCGATTATTTCGACCGGACGCTCGCCGCCGCGAAGGCGTGGTGCGAGACGGAGGGCGCGCATTTCCTTGCCCCCTTCGACGATGAGGACGTGATCGAGGGCCAAGCCTCGGTCGGGGTGGAGATGCTGGAGCAGCTTGGCCGCGCGCCCGATATGGTGCTGCTGTCGGTCGGTGGGGGCGGGCTTGCGGCGGGCGTGTCGCAATATCTGCGCGCGCAGTCGCCGCAGACTCAGTTCCGCTTCGTCGAACCGCAGGGCGGCGCATCGCTGCGCGCGGCGCTGCTGGCGGGTCGGCCGATGCCGCTCGACACCGTGGACAGCTTCGTGGATGGCGCGGCGGTCGCGCGCATCGGCGACGCGCCGTTCCGCGCACTGTCTTGGGCCTTCCCCGATCAGGTTCTGCTGGCCCCCGAGGACCGCATCTGCGTCACCATGGTCGATATGCTGAACGTCGAGGGCGTCGTCTTGGAACCGGCGGGCGCCATGCCGATCAGCGCGCTGGCCGATCTTGGCCCCGCGATCCGGGGCAAGACGGTGGTCTGCGTCGTTTCGGGCGGGAATTTCGACTTCGAGCGTCTGCCCGAGGTGAAGGAACGCGCCCAGCGTTATGTCGGCCTGAAGAAGTATCTGCTGCTGCGTCTGCCGCAGCGTCCGGGCGCGCTGCGCGATTTCCTGATGCTGCTCGGCCCCGATGACGACATCGCGCGCTTCGAATATCTGAAGAAATCGGCCCGCAACTTCGGCTCCATCCTCTTGGGGATCGAAACGAAGGCGCCGGAGAATTTCCCGCTCCTCTTCGCCAAGATGGAAGAGGAGGGGATGGCCTTCCGCGACATCACGCAGGACGCGCTCTTGGGCGAATATCTGATCTGACGGGGCCCTAAAGCCCCGCCATCTTGCAGATGAAGTCCCACTCCTCGTCGCGCACGGGTTGTACGGACATGCGCGAATTGCGCACCAGCACCATATCGGCCAGTTCGGGGGTCTGCTTGACCTCCTCCAGCGTGATGGGGCGGGGGACGGGCTGCACGGCCTTGATGGTCACGCAGTCCCATTTGGGATCGTCCGCCGTGCTGTCGGGGGCGCTTTCGGCGCAGACCTCGACGATGCCGACGATCTCCTTGCCGATGTTCGAGTGGTAGAAGAACCCGCGATCGCCCACCTTCATCGCCCGCATGTTGTTGCGGGCCTGATAGTTGCGCACCCCGGTCCATTCCTCGCCGGCCTCGCCCTTGGCCACCTGCTGATCCCAGCTCCAAGCGTCGGGTTCGGATTTGAACAACCAGAAGGCCATCAGCCGATCACCCGCTTCCATTCGAGGATCTGCACATCCTCAAACAGGCCTGCCTTGGCATAGGGGTCGTCCGCCGCCCATGTCTTGGCAAGGTCCATGTTCTCGACGTTCAGCACCACGAGCGAGCCGCACATCTCGCCCTTGTCGTTCAGGAAGGGACCGGCAAAGGCGACGACGCCGGTCTTTTCGGCATAGGCCAGATGGGCCGCGCGGTTTTCCATCCGGGTGGCAAGGGCGCCGTGCTTGTCACGGCAGATCAGGGCAACCTGCATCTCATGTCTCCTCAGGCTTTGGCCCCCTTGCGGCCCGCGCCGACAAGGGGGGCTGCGTTCTGATCCAACGGCCAGCGCGGGCGGGCCACCAGATCCATTCCGTCGCGTCCGCCGGCGCGGAAACGTTCGATCCCGGCAAAGGCGATCATGGCGGCGTTGTCGGTGCAGAGCGCGATCGGCGGCGCGACGAAGGCCGCCCCGGCCTTGGCGGCCACCGCCGTCAGCCGGGCGCGAATCCGGGTGTTCGCCGCCACGCCCCCCGCCACCGCAAGGGCCGGGCGATCCGCCCCTTCGGCCATATAGAGCGCCAGCGCGCGGCGGGTCTTTTCCTCCAGCACATCGGCGACGGCCATCTCGAAGGCGGCGCACAGATCCGCGCGGTCCTGCTGGAACAGCCCGCCTTGCGCCGCCACCAGCCGGTCGCGTTCGCGCAGAAGGGCGGTCTTCAGGCCGGAAAAGCTCATATCGCAGCCGGGCCGGTCCAGAAGCGGGCGGGGCAGGGCGAAGCGGGCGGGATCGCCGCGCTCGGCCTCGCGGCTGACGGCGGGGCCGCCCGGTTGCGGCAGCCCAAGGAGTTTCGCGGTCTTGTCGAAGGCCTCGCCCGGGGCATCGTCGATGGACCCGCCCAGCCGCACGAAGGATTCGGCGCCCCGCACGATCAGGAACTGGCAATGCCCGCCCGAGATGAGGAGCATCAGATACGGATAGTCCAGCCCGTCCGTCAGGCGCGGGGTCAGCGCATGGCCGGCAAGGTGGTTCACGCCCACCAGCGGCAGGCCCGTCGCCGCCGCCAGCCCCTTGGCCAGCATCACCCCCGACAGAACGCCCCCGATCAGCCCCGGCCCGGCCGTCACCGCGATCCCGTCCAAATCGGCCAGCGTGAGGCCGGCCTCGCGCAGGGCCTGCTCGGCGCACCCGTCCAGCCGCTCGGCATGGGCGCGGGCGGCGATTTCGGGAACGACCCCGCCAAAGGCCGCATGCAGCGCCGTCTGCCCCTCCACGACGGAGGAAAAGATGGTGCCGTCGCCGCGCACCACGGCGGCGGCGGTGTCATCGCAGCTGCTTTCGATGCCAAGGAAGATCGGATCGGTGCTCATGCTCTGCCGGTTGAAGGGGTTCGCGGGCAGATGTAACCTGCCCGCCATGTCCCGGCAATCCCGCCCGCCCGTCCTTCTGACCCGCCCTGCCGCTGCCGCTGCGCGCGATGCGCAGGGGCTGGACGGGCCGGTCGTCCTGTCGCCGCTGGCCGAACCAGAGGTGCTGTGCCCCGAATTGCCGCCGGCGGATGGGCTGATCTTCACCTCGGCCCGTGCCGCCTCGGCGCTGGGCGGGCGATGCCCGGCCCTTCGGGCATGGTGCGTCGGTGCCCGCACCGCCGAGGCGGCCCGCGCGGCCGGGTTCGATGCGGTGTCCGCCGATGGCGATGCCGAGGCGCTGATCGCCCTTTTGCTGAAGGCGCGGCCGGATGGGGTGCTTTTGCACGCGCGGGGGGAGGAGACGCGCGGCGATGTCGCGGCCCGGCTGACCGCCGCAGGCCTTCGGGTGGCGGAGGCGGTGGTCTATCGCATGGCCCCCAAACCTCTGTCCGAAGAGGCGAAGGCCCTTCTTTTCAACGCGGCGGAGGTGATCGTGCCGCTGCATTCCCCGGCCTCGGCCCGCCGTTTCGCCATGGCCGCTGCGGGGGCGCGCGCGAGGCTGCGCCTTGCCTGCCTTTCGCCCGCCGTGGCCGCCGCCGCACCCCCCGCCGCCGAGACGCGCATCGCCGCCCGTCCGGACGCCCCATCCATGCACGCGCTTGTCACGGCGATGCAAAGGCTTGAGACCTCAACGCCACAGGGCTAGTTTCAACCGCACATACCCTTTGGAAGCGCGAAAGGCACGGCATGGCAAACGACGACACCCGCCCCGAAAAACCGGAGTCCGAGGTCAAGCCCTCCGTCCCGGCATCCGAGGCGCGGTCCGATGCGCCCGTGACCGACCCCGATACCACGGTCGCAGCGACGGCCGATGCGGAGGAGGGCGGCGTCAAGGCCGACCGCGTGACCCCCGAGGCGGATCGCCCGGACGAGCCGCCGACGCTGACGAAGGCGCCCGAACCGGCCGCTGCGGCCCCGGCGCCCGCCCCGGCCCGGCGCCGCGCGATCTTCGTGCCGCTGGTCGCGGGCGGGCTGATCGCCGCCGCGCTGGGCTTTGCGCTTGCCAAATGGACGCCCGAAGGCTGGCCCATGCAGGACAACGCCCCGCTTCAGGCCGAAATCCAGCGTCAGGCACAGGAGATCACGGCCCTGCGCGACCGCGTCGCATCGCTGTCGGCCCCCAACATCACGCCGCTGGAACAGCGTGTGACCGCGCTGGAGGAGGGCCGCGTCGATCCTGAGGCGATCCGCGCCGAGATCGACGAGTTGCGTCAGAAGATCAACGACGACGGCATCCCCGCCGATCTGCAGGCCACGATCGACGACACGCGCCAGCAACTGGACGCAGCCCGCCAGCAGGCGGCCGAGCTTCAGCGGCAGGCCGAGGATTCGGCCCGCGCCACCACCGTCGCCGCCGCCCAGAACCGCATCGCCGCCGCGCTCGATAGCGGCACGCCCTTTGGCGCGGCGCTGCAGAATCTAACGGATGCCGGGGTGGATGTGCCGCAGGGCCTTGCGGACAATGCCGGCGGCGTGCCCGCCCTGACCAGCCTGCAACAATCCTTCCCCGATGCCGCGCGCGCCGCGCTCGAAGCCTCGCTTCGGGCCGACAGCGGCGCGACATGGGGGGAGCGGACGCGCGCCTTCCTGCGCAGCCAGACGGGCGCCCGCTCGCTCGCCCCGCGCGAGGGGGACGACCCCGATGCGATCCTGTCGCGCGCCGAGGCGGCGCTGGGCAATGGCGACATCGCCGGCGCCCTCGACGAGATCCGCGCCCTGCCGCTCGAAGGTCAGGCCGCCATGTCCGACTGGCGTGCCGAGGCGGGTCGCCGACTGGCGGCGGTGGAGGCCATGACCTCGTTGGAGGATCGCTGATGCTGTGGTCGCTGCTGAAGGTTCTGATCTTCGTCGCCGTCATCGCGGGCGTCAGCCTGACCGCGAGTTGGCTGCTCGATACCGGGGACGGCATCCGCCTGACGGTGTCGGGGATGGAGCTGACGCTGGGGCCGGTCCAGACGCTGATCCTCGCGCTTCTGATCATCTTCGTGCTGTGGCTGGTGCTGAAGGTGGCGGCGCTGGTCGTGGCGCTGTTCCGCTTCCTCAACGGCGATGAAACCGCGCTCAGCCGCTATTTCGACCGCAACCGCGACCGCAAGGGCCGCGAGGCGCTGTCGGATGCGCTTCTGGCGCTCGCCTCGGGGGAGCCGAAGCTGGCGCTGTCGCGGGCGGAAACGGCGGACAAGCTGCTGGATCAGCCGCATATGACGGCGCTGGTCCGGGCGCAGGCCGCCGAGCAGGCGGGGGAGCGCGGCAAGGCCGAAGAGGCGTGGAAGACGCTTCTGGCCGATCACCGCACCCGGTTCGTCGGCATCCGCGGCCTTTTGCAGCAAAAGCTGGACGAAGGCGACACCGCCACGGCGCTGAAGCTGGCGGAACGCGCCTTCGCGCTGAAGCCCAAGCATCCCGAGACGCAGGACATCCTGCTGAAGCTGCAGGCCGACAGCGCCGATTGGCAGGGCGCCCGCCAGACGCTGGAGGCCAAGCGCCGGGCCGGCGCGCTGCCCAAGGCCGTGTATCAACGGCGCGATGCGGTTCTGGCCCTGCAGCAAGCCCGCACCATCATGGAAGATCGCGCCTCCATCGAGGCGCGCGAGGCCGCGATCGAGGCGAACAAACTCTCGCCCGATCTGATCCCGGCGGCGGTGCTGGCCGCCCGCTCCTATATTGAGCAGGGCAATCCCCGCCACGCCGCCCGCATCCTGCGCAAGGCGTGGGAGGTGCAGCCCCATCCCGATCTGGCCGGTGCCTTCGCCGAGATCGCCCCGGACGAGACGCCCGAACAGCGCCGCAAACGCTTCGTGCCGCTGACCGACGTGCATCCCGACAATCCCGAATCAATGATGCTGAAGGCCGAGCTCGCCATCGCCGCCGAGGATTTCCCCGATGCCCGCCGCGCCATCGGTCGGCTGCCGGTGGATCATTCCACCGTCCGCTCGTTGACGATCATGGCCGCGATCGAGCGGGGCGAGGGCGCCGACGACGCCGTGGTGCGCGGCTGGCTGACCCGCGCGCTGAGCGCGCCGCGCGGCCCGCAATGGTGCTGCGACAAATGTCAGGCGGCGCATGCCCAATGGGCGCCGATCTGCGACAATTGCGGCGGCTTCGACACGCTGACATGGCGCGAGCCTGCGGACATGTCGGGATCGGGCACCTCGGGCGCGGAACTGCTGCCGCTGATCGTCGGTGCGCCGGTCGTGACGCACGCCGCCGAAGGCCCGCAGATGCCCCCGGAAAATGAAGTCGAGGCGGAAAAACCTGCACATTAGGACTTCACGACCCGGCGCGGGGATGCTAAAGCCCCGCCACACGCCGGTGTAGCTCAGCTGGTAGAGCACGTCATTCGTAATGATGGGGTCGGGGGTTCGAGTCCCTTCACCGGCACCAGTTCTTCTGGACCAGAAACAGCCGCCCTTTCGGGGCGGCTGTTTCTGTTTCCGCCCCCTACATCCGGGCGGCGAGGTCGGCCATGATCCAGATCGTCCCCCCGCCCATCAGCGCCAGAATGAGGGTGGTGAACAGGATCAAATGAAGATCTTCGCGCGTTTGTCCCTTTAGGCGGATATGCAGAAAGAAGCGGAAATGCACCGCGATCTGCACCACCGCCGCAACGCCCGCGACCCAAAGCAGCGTGCCGCGCGGCAGTGCCCCGCTGGCCGTCAGCCCCAGAACCGGCAGCGTCAGAATCAGCGCGAGGACATAGCCGATCAGATAGCTGCGCCGCTCTTTCTTCACGCTCATGCCAGACCTCCGACGAAGACGATGGTGAAGATGCCGATCCAGACGACATCGAGGAAATGCCACAGCACGCCAAGGCGCAGCAGCCCCGTCTTGACCCCGTCATCGACCCCGTACCAAGCCATCTGCCCGAGGATCGCCAGCATCCACAGGCCGGCCGAGGCGACATGCAGCCCGTGCAGCGGCACCAGCGCCCAATAGGCCGAGAGGAACCCGCTGGCCTGCGGTACGCCCCCCTTGTCGATCATCGACAGGAAATCGTGCATCTCCAGCGCAAGGAACGCCCCCCCGAGGCCGAGCGAGACGAGAAGCCAGACTACGATCCGCCGCGTCCCCTCCTCGTGCTTCATCGCAAGCTGGGCGAGGCCCATCGTCAGGCTGGAGGTCAGCAGCAGCACCGTCTGCACCGTGATCGAGCGCAGATCGAACAGCGTCTGCGGCCCCGGCCCGCCATGGGTCGCGCCGAGGAAGCTGACATAGGTCGCCATCAAGAGCCCGAAGAGGACGGCATCGCTCATCATGAACACCCAGAAGCCGAAGATCTCGACCTCTGCGGCGTCGTCGGCGGCGCCGTGATGGGCCCCAAGGTTCAGGCCGGGGTGACGGGTGTTCATGTGGATCTCTCCTCGGCGGCGGGAACGGCATGGCCGCGGTTCGCGGGGCGCAGCTCGTCGCTGCGGCGCACGCGGGGGGTGGCGTCGGCCAAGGCGCGCCACGCGGTCCAATGCGCCTCCACGGTGGCGGCGGGAATGGTGCGCCAAGCATCGCGCACGAAACCGCGGGCGATCATGGCGCCGACGATCACGGCCACCGACAGCGCCGCCAACCACCAGATATACCATGTCAGCGCAAAGCCGGCGGCGGTGCCGGCCACCGCGACGATGGGGCCGATCGCGCTTTCCCGCGGCACCCGGATATCGCCGAATCCGCCTTCGGGCCGGTCGAGATGCCCGCCCTGACGTTTCAGCTGCATGAAGGCATCGCGGCCATTCACCACGGGATCGGTGGGGAAGTTCCATTCGGGGGCCGGGGCGGGCAGGGCCCATTCGAGGCTGCGCCCGTCCCACGGATCGCCCACCGGCACGGCCAGCGCCTCGCGCCGCCGGATGGACACCGCAAGCTGCACCCCGAGCGCGATTACCGCCAGCACGATGCAGCCCGCCCCCGCCAGCGCCGCCAGCGTCAGCGGCAGCCAGCCCTCCTCGAAGAAGCCGACCAAGCGGCGCGGCATCCCCATCAGCCCCAGCAGATAGAGCGGGAAGAAGGCCAGTATGAAGCCCACGATCCACAGGCCCGCCGCGCGGTAGCCCCAGCGGTCATCCAGCCGGAAGCCGAAGGCCTTGGGGAACCACAGCGTATAGCCCGCGATCATCCCGAACAGGGTGCCAGGGATCAGCATGTTGTGGAAATGCGCCACGAGGAACAGCGTGTTGTGCACCTGAAAATCGATGGAAGGGTTCGCCAGCAGCACCCCGGACATGCCCCCGAGCACGAAGAGGAACAGGAACCCGACCGCATAGACCATGGGCACCGTGATCCGCACCCGCCCCCGATACATCGTCAGCATCCAGTCGTAGATCTTCACCCCCGTGGGGATCGAGATGGTCATCGTGGCGATGCCGAAGACGGCGTTCAGATCCGCGCTCTGCCCCATGGTGAAGAAGTGGTGCACCCAGACGGTGAAGCTGAGGACCGCGATGCACATCGTCGCCAACACCAGCGTGAAATACCCGTAGATCCCCTTGCCGGAGAAGGTGGAGAACACCTCGCTCCAGACGCCGAAGGCGGGCAGGATCAGGATATAGACCTCCGGGTGGCCGAACAGCCAGAAAAGGTTGGCGAACAGCATCACGTTGCCGCCGCCGTCATTGGTGAAGACGTGAAAGCCGAGATAGCGGTCGAGCGCCAAGAGCCCCGTCGCCACCGTCAGCGGCGGCATCGCGAAGATCATCAGGATCGAGGTGCAGAGCGAGGTCCAGCAGAACATCGGCATCCGCATCAGGCGCATCCCCTCGCACCGCTCCTTGTAGATGGTGACGGTGAAGTTGATCCCGGAAAGGGTGGAGCCGAGCGAGGAAAGCGTCACCGCCCAGATCCAGTAATCGGGCCCTGCGCCGGGCTGAAAGCTGATCTCGGTGAACGGAGGATAGCCCGACCACCCCCCGGTGGAGAAGGGCTGGATCACGAGCGAGATCATCACCAGCGCGGCCCCCGCCACCGTCAGCCCGAGGCTGACGGAGTTCAGCAGCGGAAAGGACACATCCCGCGCGCCGATCTGCATCGGCATCACGAAATTGATCAGGCCGGTCAGGAAGGGCATGGCCACGAAGAAGATCATGATCGTGCCATGGGTCGAGAAGAGTTGCCCGAAATGGTCCGGTGTCAGGATGCCGCCGCCATCCGCGCCAAGGGCCTGCTGCAGGCGCATCACCGCCGCCTCGGCCACGCCGCGCGCCAGCATGGCAAAGGCGACGACGACATACATGATCCCGATCTTCTTGTGATCGAGGCTGGTGGCCCAATCCCGCCACAGCGGCCCCCACCCGCGGCGGCGCGTCAGGATCGCCGCCACCGCCAGCGCCGCCACCACGGCCAGCAGCGCCGCCGCCAGCCCGACGATCCCGCTCAGGAGTTGAAGGCGGTTCTCGGCCTCGGTGATCTCGTGCCAGGGTAGGGCCGAGGCATCGAGGCGGCCCAGAAGGATGTCGGGCGTCATTCCCCGCCTCCGTGATGATGGTGATGGGGTGCCCCGCCGGCGAGGTCATCGAAAAGGGTCGCCGGAACGTCGCCGAAGACAAGGGCATCGGCGGGCCGGTCCAATGCGCGGGCCAGATCGTCCCCCGTGCCGCGCAGGTTCAGAACCTCGGCCTGCGGTGGTGGGGCGCTCTGGGCATCTTGGATCCATGCGTCGAAATCGGCCTCGGGCAGGGCCTCGGCGGTGAAGGTCTGCCGCTCGAATCCGGTGCCATTGTACTGGGCGTTGCGGCCCGTCCATTGGCCCGGCGCATCGGCCTGCAGGTGCAGCCGCGTCGTCATCCCGGCCATCGCATAGATCTGCCCCGCCAGCGCCGGCACGAAGAACGACTGCATCACGCTGGTGGAGGTGAGCGACAGCGCCGCCGGACGCCCGGCCGGCAGCACCAGCCGGTTCACCGTGGCGATGCCGTATTCGGGATAGATGAACAGCCAGCGCCAATCCTGCGCCACGACCTGCACCTGCACCTCTTCGCCCGGCAGGGGGCGGTAGGGGTCCAGAAGATGCGTCTGCCGCCACAGCAGGACCGCGAACACCGTCACCAGCGCGACCGGCCCGGTCCAGATCAGCACCTCCCACATGCGGGAGTAGTTCCAGTCGGGGCGGTAGGGCGCGGTCTGCTTGTCCTCTCGGTAGCGGTAGCGCCACAGAAGAAAGGGGATCGCCGTGAAGATCGGCACGAGCACCAGCAGCATCAGCGCGCAGATGATCCAGAAATGGGTGCGCTGGGCCATGGCGACCGGCCCCGCCGGGACCGGCAGGCCCAGATGGGGCACGCAACCTGTCAGCGCCAGAAACCCCGCCGCCCCCAGAAGGCGAAGGGTACGGTGGTCCCGCCGGGGGCCTTTGCCGTGCGATCCGGCGGGTATCGGAAACGGGCGAAGATGCGGCACGTAGCCCCCCTTGATCGGTCATGCCAACCCAACACTAGGGCGGCATGCGGGGGAGGCCAGCGATCCCGCCCGGGGGCGGGGCCTAGTAGCTCAGCGCGGCCCCGTCGGCGCGCGGGTCGGTCGCGGCCTCGATCAGGCCGTCCGGATGGCGCACGACCGCCCCGGCATGACCGACGAGGTCGGAGAAGGGGGGCAGGATCTCCACCTCGTGGCCCGCCTTGCGCAGCGCGTCTGTCAGGGCGGGATCGAACCGCTCCTCCAGCTTCAGCGTGGTGGCCGCATCGCCCCATGTCCGCCCCAAAAGCCAGCGCGGAGCCGTCACGGCGGCCTGCAGGTCCATTCCGAACTGCGCATAGCGGCTGAAGATCGCGGCCTGCGTCTGCGGTTGGCCTTCGCCGCCCATGGTGCCATAGGCCATCACGCGGCCATCGTTCAGTTCCGCCATGGCCGGGTTCAGGGTGTGGAACGGACGCTTGCCCGGTGCCAGCCGGTTCGGCCCCTCGCCAAGCGAAAAGCCCGCGCCACGGTTTTGGAAGACGATGCCCGTCTCGGGGCAGGTCAGGCCAGAGCCGAACTCCCAATAGACGGATTGGATGAAGCTGACCATCGTGCCGTCGCCGTCGCAGGCCCCCATCCAGATCGTATCGCCCGCCTTCGGCTCATGCGGCCATGGCAGGGCGCGGTCCGGGTCGATCGCCGCCGCCATTGCGTCCAGCCGGGCGTCGGACAGCCAATCTTCGGGCGTTCCGGCCATCTCGGCGGCATCGCCCAGCTCGGCGTTGCGCCAGATGAAGGCCTGCTTGGTCGCCTCGATCAGGCTGTGCAGATGGGCATATCCCTCGCCCTCGGTCACACCCAGCCTGTCGAAGAGGCTGAGGATCATCAGCGACGACACCCCCTGCGTCGGCGGAACCATGTTCCACAACCGCCCGAACCGGGTGTCGTGCTGCAGGGGGGTGACGGTCCGGGCGCGGTAGTCGCGGAAATCCGACGCGCGCAGCGGGCTGCCATTGGCCTTAAGGAAGCGGGCCTGCGCCTCGGCCAGCGGCCCATCATAGAAACTGCCGAGGCCGTCTTCGGCCAGCCGCCGCAGCGTGCGGCCAAGCGCGGGCTGGCGCAGGCGCGCGCCGGGTGCCGGAGCCTCGCCGCCCGGCAGATAGACATCGGCAAAGCCCGGCACGTCGATCAGCCCCGCACGTTTTTCCGCGGTGCAGATGGACTGGTTTCCCGTGACGCTGATCCCATCCTCGGCATAGGCGATGGCGCGGGCCAGAAGGGTGCCGAGCGGCAGGCGCCGCCCTTCGGCCACATGGCCGAGCGCTTCGTTCCAGCCGCCGATGGTGCCCGGCACCGTCAGCGCCGCCAGCCCGCCGCGCGTGGGGATCGCATCCCTATGGCCCTGCGCCGCATACCATTCGGGCGTGGCCAGCGCCGCCGCCTGACCGGCCGCGAAGATGCCGATCGGTGCCTCGCCCGGTCGCTTGATCAGCCAGAAGCCGTCGCCGCCGATGCCGTTCATATGGGGATAGACGACGGCAATCGCCGCCGCCGCCGCGACCATGGCCTCGATCGCGCTGCCGCCCGCGGCCAGAATCTCGTGGCCGGCAAGGGCCGCCGCGCGATGGGGCGCGGTCATGGCCCCGTTGAGGCCGAGTGCGGAACGAAGCATGTGTCACCATCCAAGGGCTGTCGGCCGCCAGCTCGCCAGCGCCGGAAAGAAGAACAGCCGCACCATGCGAAAGAACACCTGCCCGTTCAACCCCCGGGCGACCAAGGCCGGCGGAGGGTATGGGCAGTGCACGTCATTTGAAATCGGGGAGGTTAGCCTTGGCGACCGCGGTCCGCCAAGGAAGCACCGTATGATGAAGAAACACCTTACATCCGAAGCCCGGCATCCAGAACCGACGAGCGTCTGTCGAAAGCGACAAACGCGTTGTCATCCTTCAAGAAATAAAGTGGTGAGCCCAGCAGGATTCGAACCTGCGACCCACTGATTAAAAGTCAGTTGCTCTACCAACTGAGCTATAGGCCCATCACAGGACCGCTATCTAGAGATGGTGCTCGGGGGGGTCAAGCACAAAACGCACAGGCTCTGGCAAAAACTTTGCCAGAGGCGTATATGGCCAGCATGCACCCGATCACCTTCATCAAGATGCACGGCCTTGGCAACGATTTTGTCGTTCTGGATTCGCGCGGCGGCCCGGCCATCACCACGCCGGCGCTGGCGCGTGCGCTGGGCGACCGCAATCGCGGCGTCGGCTTCGATCAGCTGGCCGAGATCCGCGACAGCGACAGCGCCGATTACGCGCTCGAATTCTGGAACACCGACGGCAGCCGCGCCGGTGCCTGCGGCAATGCCAGCCGCTGCGTCGCGTCCTTGATGCTGGAGGGGCGGGATGCGGTGCGCTTCACCACCGAACGCGGTCTGCTCCATGCCAAGCGGGCCGAGGGCGGGATGATCGCGGTGAACATGGGGCATCCGCAGCTCGACTGGGCCGAGGTGCCGCTGGCCGGGCCGACCGACACCGCGCATCTGCCGATCGAGGGCGATCCCGCGGCCGTGGGCATGGGCAACCCGCATTGCATCTTCTTCGTGCCCGATGCCGAGGCGGTGGATCTTGCCGCCCTCGGTCCGGGGCTGGAGCATCATCCCCTGTTCCCCGCGCGGACCAATGTCGAATTCGCCAGCCTTGCCGGGCCGGACCATCTGCGCATGCGGGTGTGGGAACGCGGGGCGGGCGTGACGCTCGCCTGCGGGTCGGGCACCTGCGCCACGGCGGTGGCGGCGCATCTGCGCGGCTTGACCGGGCGGCGCGTGACGGTGGATGTCGATGGCGGCCGCCTTACGATCGACTGGCGAGAGGACGGCGTCTGGATGACCGGACCCGTGGCCCGCGTCTTCGATGCAACCCTCTCCCCCGACTGGCTGGAGGCCGTATGAGCGCGCCCGTCTTCTCCACCCTCGGCTGCCGCCTGAACGCCTACGAGACGGAGGCGATGAAGGAACTGGCCGCCGGGGCCGGTCTGTCCAACGCCGTGGTCGTGAACACCTGCGCCGTCACCGCCGAGGCGGTGCGCAAGGCCAAGCAGGAAATCCGCCGCCTTGCGCGCGAAAATCCCGGCGCGCCGATTCTGGTGACGGGCTGCGCCGCGCAGACCGAACCCGAGACCTTCGCCGAGATGGCCGAAGTCACCCGTGTGATCGGCAATCACGAAAAGATGCAGGCCGAAACGTGGCAGGCCCTGCGCGCCCCCGACCTGATCGGCACGACCGAGAAGGTGATGGTCGATGACATCATGTCCGTTCGGGAAACCGCCGGGCATCTGATCGACGGGTTCGGCCGCCATCGCGCCTATGTGCAGGTGCAGAACGGCTGCGATCACCGCTGCACCTTCTGCATCATCCCCTTCGGGCGCGGCAATTCGCGGTCCGTTCCCGCCGGTGTGGTGGTGGAGCAGATCAAGCGGCTGGTCGGCAAGGGATTCAACGAAGTGGTGCTGACGGGGGTGGACCTCACCTCGTGGGGGGCGGATCTGCCGGCGACGCCGCGGCTGGGCGATCTGGTGATGCGCATCCTGAAACTGGTGCCGGACCTGCCGCGCCTGCGCATCAGCTCGATCGATTCGATCGAGGCCGATGAGAATCTGATGCAGGCCATCGCAACCGAACCGCGCCTGATGCCGCATCTGCACCTGTCGTTGCAGGCGGGCGACGACATGATCCTGAAGCGGATGAAGCGTCGGCACCTGCGCGACGATGCGATCCGTTTCTGCGAGGATGCGCGCCGCCTGCGCCCCGATATGGTGTTCGGCGCCGACATCATCGCCGGTTTCCCGACCGAGACGGAGGCGATGTTCGACAACTCGCTGAAGCTGGTGGAGGATTGCGGCCTGACCTTCCTGCACGTCTTCCCCTTCAGCCCGCGCAAGGGCACCCCGGCGGCGCGCATGCCGCAGGTGCGCGGCCCGGCGATCCGCGAACGGGCGGCCCGGCTGCGGGCGGCGGGCGCGGCGCAGGTCGCGGCCCATCTGGAGGCGCAGCAGGGGCAGATGCACCGCATCCTGATGGAAGGCCCGCGCCTTGGCCGGACCGAGCAGTTCACCGAGGTCGATTTCGCCGCCGATCAGCCCGAGGGCCGCATCCTCGAGGCGCGGATCACCGGGCGCACCGATCAGCGCCTCTGCGCCTGACCCTTTACCGGCGCGGTGCGGCGCTTACACTTTCACCCCGGACGCAGTGACGGGGATGATGCCATGCAGACGATTCGCTTTCCGGATGGCCGCGCCGTGCCGACGCTTGGCCTCGGCACATGGATGCTGGGCGAGGGGCGCGCCCCAGCCCAGCAGGAGATCGAGGCGCTGCAGGCCGGGATCGACCTTGGCATGACGCTGGTCGATACCGCCGAGATGTATGGCGACGGCGCGACCGAACGGCTGGTAGGGCATGCGTTGAAGGGGCGCCGGGACGAGGTGTTCCTCGTCTCCAAGGCCTATCCGCAAAACGCATCCCGCACGCGCCTGCCGCGCGCCTGCGAGGAAAGTCTGCGCCGCCTTGGGACGGACCGGCTGGATCTCTATCTGCTGCATTGGCGCGGCGGCGTCCCCTTGGCCGAGACGGTGGAGGCGATGGAGGCGCTGGTGGCAGCGGGCAAGATCGGCGGCTGGGGCGTGTCGAACCTCGATCCTGCGGATATGGAGGAATTGGTGGCGGCGGGAGGTGCGTCCTGCCAGACGAACCAGATCCTCTATAACCTGACGCGGCGGGGGCCGGATCTGGATCTGCTGCCATGGATGGCGGCGCGCGCTCTGCCCGCCATGGCCTATTCCCCGGTGGAGCAGGGGCGCCTTCTGGCCCATCCCGGCCTGTCGACCCTTGCCGAGGAATTGGACACGACCCCGGTGATCCTTGCGCTGGCATGGGTGCTGGAGCAGGGGCTGATCGCGATCCCCAAAGCCTCAACCACGGCGCATGTCGCGGAGAATCGCAAGGCCGCCGCCCTGACGATCCCCCCAGAGGCTCGCGCCCGACTGGAGGCGCTGTTCCCGCCGCCGCCCGCGCCCGTCCCGCTGGAGATGATCTAGCCGCCTGTCGCCCGGCCATAGCCGGCCATGAACATCCGCACCGCCGAGGCGACGGTCGCCTCGATCCGGTCCATGTCCGGCGGGGTGCGCTCCGATCCGAAGAGCCGCGGACGCCACAGGCCCGCGGTCGTCATCTCGGCGAATTGATGCGTGGCAAGTTCGATGTCGGGAATGTCCATCGTCCCATCCGCCACGGCCTGCGTCAGCAGCGCGGTCAGATCGTCGAGCGTGCGCCGCTTGGCGATGTCGTAAAAGCGCGGGCCGAGGCCTTCGATCCCGTCCACGAGGCCGATGATGATGCGCTGAAACCGCACCACCTCGCGCGAGGTGAGGGTCTGGGCAAGGACGCGGCCATAATCGGCCAGCTTCTCGGCCACCGGCGCGGGGCCGTTCAGAACGCCCGTCAGCACCTCGTGCTTGCGGTCGCGGCGGGTTTCGATCAGGGCTTGGAACAGCTCTTCCTTGTCGGTGAAATAGACATAGAGCGTGCCCTTGGAAACACCGGCCGCGCGGCAGATCTCGCGCATGCTGGCGGCATGGAAGCCGCGTTCGAGAAAGACCTCCAAGGCGCCGTCCAGGATCTGGGCGCGTTTGGCAGGGTCTGTTCCGGCGGCATGTCGGCGTGCGGGCGCGGTGGTCATCGAACTCCCTCTGGGTTTCACCCCCAGATAATCGAACCGGCGGGTTCGATAAAGACTTGATCTGCGCCCAGGTGCGGCATATCTGCGCCGAACCGCGCGGTTCGATGGAGAAGACAGATGGTGGATGCGACTCATTCGGGAAACGAGACTGCTGATGCGGCGCCGTCGCGCAGCCTGAAGGCGCGCCTCCTGCCGGTCTTTGCCGTGGTGATCCTTGCGGCGGCGGCGTGGTTCGGTTGGCGCTACTGGACCGAAGGGCGGTTCATGGTGACGACCGACGACGCCTATGTGCAGGCCGACAGCGCCCGCGTGGCCGCCCGCGTCGAAGGCTATGTCGCCGAACTGCCGGTGGCCGAGAACCAGCATGTCGCCGCCGGCGACGTTCTGGTGCGGCTGGAGGATGACGATTACCGCAACGCCTTGGAGACGGCGCGCAGCCGCTTCTCCACCGCCGATGCGACGCTGGCGCGGATCGACGCACAGATCACCGCCGCCGAGGCGAGCGTCGAACAGGCCCGTGCGCAGCGCCAGTCGGCGCAGGCGCAACTGACCAACGCCCAATCGAGCGCCGAACGCGCGCAGAGCCTGTTCGACCGGCAGGCCACGGCGAAGGCCGATCTCGACCGGGCCAACGAAGAACTTTCGACCGCCAAGGCCAACCTTGCCAGCGCCGAGGCCGCGATCAGCAGCGCCGAGGCGCAGGTCGCCGTCTTGCGCGCCCAGCGCGAGGAATCCGAAGGCGACCGGCGCCAGTTGGAACTGGCGGTGGATCAGGCGCAGCGCGATCTGGACCGTACCGTGCTGCGCGCGCCCTTCGATGGGGTGCTGGCCAACCGCGCGGTGGAGGTCGGCGATCTCGTCAGCCCCGGCTCGCAACTGGCGGCGTTGGTGCCCGATGACGGCCTCTACATCGAGGCGAACTACAAGGAGACGCAGATGCCCGGCGTCGTTCCGGGGGCGGTGGTGCACATCACCTTCGACGCCCTGCCGGATCACGAATTCGAGGGCCGCGTGACCTCTGCCGCGCCGGCGACGGGGTCTGTCTTCTCGCTGCTGCCGGCCGAGAATGCGACGGGCAACTTCACCAAGGTCGTGCAGCGTGTGCCCGTCCGCATCTCCATTCCGGACGATGCGCTGGCGACGGGCGCGCTGCGCGGCGGGCTGTCGGCCGTCGTCAGCGTCGACCGCCGCACGGCGGAGTAGGACCGGTGTCCGAGCCGCTGACCCGCCGCCGCGTCATCGCATTCTTCGTGATGGTGTTCGGCATGTTCATGGCGATCCTCGACATTCAGATCGTCTCCGCCTCGCTGCCCGAGATTCAGGCCGGCCTGTCCGCCGGCCCGGATGAGATCAGCTGGGTCCAGACCTCGTATCTGATCGCCGAAGTGATCATGATCCCCCTGTCGGGCTTTCTGGCGCGGGTGATGTCCACGCGGCTTTTGTTCACCGCCGCTGCGGCGGGGTTCACGGCGGCGAGCTTCCTCTGCGCCACCTCCACCTCCATGGGCGAGATGATCCTTTGGCGGGCGTTGCAGGGCTTTCTGGGCGGCGGGATGATCCCGGCGGTCTTTGCCGCGGCCTTCACCATCTTCCCCCCCGAAAAACGCAACGTCGTCAGCCCGATCATCGGCCTCGTCGCCACGCTGGCCCCTACGATCGGGCCGACCGTCGGCGGCTATCTTTCGGCGACGTTTAGCTGGCACTGGCTTTTCCTCGTGAACGTCGTGCCGGGCATCGCCGTCACAATCGGGGCCTTCATGCTGATCGATTTCGACAAGCCGAACTGGCCGCTGATGCGCCGCTTCGACTGGATCGGTTTCGCGGCCATGGCGGCCTTTCTCGGCGGGCTGGAATACGTGCTGGAGGAAGGCCCCTCCAACGACTGGTTGCAGGACGAGGCGGTGGCCGTGCTGACGGTGGTGATGGTGCTGGGGGGGATGCTGTTCTTCTGGCGCGCCTTCACGCGCGACGAGCCGATCGTGGACATGTCCGCCTTCGCCAATGCCAACTTCTCCATCGGGTCGATCTTCAGCTTCGTGATGGGGATCGGGCTCTACGGGCTGACCTATCTCTATCCGCTCTATCTGTCGGAGATCCGCGATTACGACAGCCTGATGGTGGGGCAGACGGTCTTCGTCTCGGGCCTTGCGATGTTCGCGACGGCGCCGGTGGCGGGCAAGCTGGCGGGCAAGCTGGATCCCCGGCTGATGCTGCTGGTGGGCTTCTTCGGCTTTTCGATGTCCACATGGATGCTGACCGGGCTGACGGCCGATTGGGACTTCCACGAGCTTCTGCTGCCGCAGATCCTGCGCGGCTGTTCGTTGATGCTGTGCATGGTGCCGATCAACAACCTCGCGCTCGGCACGCTCAGCCCCGAACGGATCAAGGGCGGGTCGGGCCTGTTCAACCTGACGCGCAACCTCGGCGGTGCGGTGGGGCTGGCGATCATCAACACGCTGCTGTCGAACCGCAGCGATCTGCATTACGCCCGGCTGGCCGACAGCGTCACATGGTCCAACCCCGAGGCGATGCGCCAGATGGACCTTCTGGCCGCCAACCTGTCGGCGCAGGGGATCGACGGGCAGACGGGCGCGCTGATGCAGATGGCCTCGCGCGTGTCGGCGCAGGCGACGGTGATGTCCTTCATCGACGTGTTCTTCCTGCTGTCCTGCCTGTTCGGCGGCCTCGCGCTGACCGCGCTTCTGATGCGCAAGCCGGGCGGCGCCGCCAAGGGCGCCGGCGGTCACTGAGCCGTCAGATCAGACCGGCTGCGCGGCGGATCTCTTCGCTGCGCAGCGACAGCTCCTCCCCCAGATGATCGTCCCCGGCCGGTCCGCACATCCACAAAAGCGCGCGGGCCGGCCAGTCGGCCGGAATGTGCTCGGCAAAATCGAGCTGGCTGACGGCGTTGATCCCGCTGGCGCGGATCTGGCGCTGCATGTCGGTCGCGACGGTGCCGGGCGACAGGCCCATGATGCGCAGGCCATTGGCCGCTTCCTCCAGATGCGCGGCGCGGGTCAGCATCGCCGCCCCGGCCTTGGAGGCGCAATAGGCGCTCCACCCTTCCAGCGGGCGATGGGCCGCGCCGGAACTGACGGTGACGATCGTGCCCCCGCCCTGCGCCCGCATCACCGGGATGGCGGCGCGCAGACCGTGGAAGACGCCCTTGAGGTTCACATCCATCGCATGGCCCCATGCGGCGGGGTCCGCCTCGGCCAAGGGGGTGATCGGGTCGATCACGCCGGCATTGTTGATCAGCACATCCAGCCGGCCATGCGCGGCAAGGATGCGGCCCACCGCATCCTCCACCTCGGTCCAGGATGCGACATCGCAGCGCAGCGCCTCGGCGCCGGGCGGGGCATGGCGCTGCATCGCCGCCGCATCGCGCCCCAGCATGACGACGCGCGCCCCGGCCTGTGCGAAGACCTCCGTCGCCGCCAGACCGATACCGCGGCCCGCGCCCGTGATGGCCACCACCTTGCCCTGCATGTCCATTCCGATCCCTTCCGCTTGACCCCGGCACCCATGATGCCGATCTACAGGCGAACCGCTTTTCCCAAGGAAGGTCAACGCATGAAACCGAGCCATCTGGCCAGCGCCGGGGTTGCCGCGCTGCTGCTCGCCACCACCACCGCCGGGGCCGCCGTGACGCCGGAACAGGTCTGGAGCGATTGGCAGGCCACGGCCGAACGGCGCGATCAGACCCTGACGGGCACGGCGCAGCGCGAAGGCGACAGCCTTGTCGTGACCGGCCTTCGGATCACCCAGACCGAAGGCGCGAGCCGCCTCGACGGCACGATCGACCGCATGACTTTTGCCGGGCAGGGCGACGGCACCGTGCGCATCACCATGTCCGAACGCGTGCCGCTGACGCTCGTCTCCGAGGATGGGGCCTCGGGGCCCGTCACCTCGCATGTGGATCTGACGCAGGACGGGATGGTCACCATCGCCTCGGGCGATCCGGGGGCCATCCGCTACGACATGACGGCGCGCAGCGTGACGGCGGTGCTGGACGATGCGACGCGCGCCGATGGCACGGCGCTGCCGGTGGCGGTGACGCTGGCACTGCGCGATCTGAAGGGCCTCTACGGTTCGGGCGATGCGGTGGACGGGACCGGCACCGCCGGGCGGGTCGATCTGTCGATGAAGGGCGCGGATGGCACGCTCGATTGGGGCATGCAGGACGTGACGCTGACCGCGCTGGGGCAAGCGGGGCCGACGGGCTTTCTGGGGCAGTCGGGCCTTGCCTATGCCGCCTCCACCTTCCGCGCCGAAAGCGGGGCGCAGGGGCGCGTGACACGGGCCGAGGGCGGCACCGGGCCGGGTGTGGTGAACCTGTCGGTCGCCGCCGACACGGTGGATTACGACACCGATGTGGAGGATGCCGATCTGCATGTGGAACACCCGGATCTGCCGGGGCCGCTCGATCTGAAGGTCGCGCATCTGACCTCCGATACGTCGGTGCCGATGCAGGGCGGGGAATCGACGTTGGCGCTGGCGCTGACGGACGTGACCGCCAGCGATGCCAGCTGGGCGCTGCTCGATCCGCAGGGCAAACTGCCGCGCGCCCCGGCGCAACTGCGGCTGCGGATGCGGACCGAGGGCGCACCAGGCGAGGTTCAGACCGTGACGCTGGAGGATTTCGACCTTCAGGCCGTGGGCGCGCAACTGTCCGCGACGGGGCAGAGCACGCTCGATCCCGCAGCGCCGGTGACGCCCGGCCCGCTGGCGGAACTGGGCCGCGGGCGCATCTCGCTGACGCTGCGCGGCGGCACGGCGCTGGTCGATCGGCTGTCGGCGGCGCGCATCCTTTCCCCGCAGGCGGAGATGTTCGCCCGCATGTCGCTGGGCACGCTGGGCCGCGCGGTGCCGGGGCAGACGGACACGCTGACCTCCGTCATTCAGTTCGGCAATGGCCTCAGCATCAACGGCGTGCCCATGCAATAGCTTGCCCGCGCCCTGCCGAGGCATTACCTCGATGGGGCAAAGGAGACCCCGATGACCGAGACGCTGGAGACGCTGACCACCCGCCTGCTGGATGCGGCCAAACGGGCGGGGGCCGATACCGCCGATGCGCTGGCCATCGACCAGAGCGCCACCGGCATCGACATCCGCGCCGGCGCGCTGGAGCAGGCCGAACGGGCCGAGGCGATCGAAGTGGGCCTGCGCGTCCTGATCGGCGGGCGTCAGGCCTGCGTGTCGGTGTCCGATCTGTCGCAGAGCAGCTTTGCCATGGCCGCCGAACGCGCCGTCGCCATGGCGCGCGAGGCGCCGGAAGATCCCTATGCAGGCCTTGCCGATCCGTCGCAACTGGCGCGCGGCTGGGATCTTGCCGCCCTTCAGATCGCCGAGGACGCGGAGGAGCCGACCGCTGCCGCCCTCGAAGAGGATGCCCGCCGCGCCGAAGCTGCGGCCCTTGCCCATCGCGGCATCGTGCAGGTGGAGGCTTCGGCCTCCTACAGCCGCCGGGCGGTGCATCTGGCGGCGACCAACGGTTTTTCGGGCGGCTATGCGCGCACCTCGCGCTCCGTCTCGGCGGTGGCCTTCACCGGCGAAGGGCTGGGGATGGAGCGGGACTGGGCCGCCGAATCCCGCATCTTCCAATCGGACCTTCCGGGCGCGGGCGATGTGGGCGCGCTGGCGGGCGAACGGGCGCTGGCCCGCGTCGGCGCGCGGCGTCCGCGCACCGGCGCCTTCCCGGTGATCTATGACGAACGCGTGGCCTCCAGCCTGATCGGGCACTTGCTGCAGGCGGTGAACGGGGCCGCGGTCGCACGCGGGTCGGGCTGGCTGCGCGACCGGCTGGGCGAGGCGGTTCTGCCGGCTGGCCTGTCGGTGATCGAGGATCAGGCCCGCCCCCGCGCCACCTCCTCGCGCCCCTTCGATGCCGAAGGGCTGCCATCTAGCCGCCGCGCGATCGTGGAGGATGGGATTCTGACCGGCTGGACGCTGGATCTTGCGACGGCGCGCAAGCTGGGGATGACCAGCACCGCCTCGGCCTCGCGCGGGCCGATGACCCCTCCGGGGCCGGCCACCTCCAATATCGACCTGACGCCTGGCACCCGCAGCCGCGATGCGCTGATCGCCGAAATGGGGACGGGCCTGCTCGTCACCTCGCTGATCGGATCGTCGATCAACGGCACCACGGGGGATTATTCGCGCGGCGCCTCCGGCTTCTGGGTGGAGAACGGGGAGATCCTGTATCCTGTGAACGAGCTGACGATCGCGGGCAATCTGCGCGACATGCTGATGCGGATCATTCCGGCGAACGATGCGCGCGCGCATCTGTCCACCCGCGTGCCCAGCCTTCTGGTCGAGGGTCTGACCCTTGCCGGATCGTGAGCTTCTGACCCACGCGGCCCGCGCCGCCGGGGCCATCGCCCTGCGCTTTTGGAAACGCGATCCGCGCGTCTGGGAAAAGCCGGACGACCTCGGCCCCGTGACCGAGGCCGATCTGGCCGTGAACGATGCGCTGGAACGCGATCTGCGCCGCGCCCGCCCCGATTACGGCTGGCTTTCCGAAGAAAGCGCCGATGACGCCCGCCGCCTGACGGCGGAGCGGGTGTTCATCGTCGATCCGATCGACGGCACCCGCGCCTTTCTGGCCGGAGAGGACACCTTCGCCATATCGCTCGCCGTGGCCGAGCGGGGGGCGGTCCGGGCTGCTGCGGTCTATCTGCCCGCGCTCGATCGGATGTACGAGGCCGATGCCGCCTGCGTATTGCGCGATGGCCGCACGATCCGGGCCAGCGCCTGCGCGGGGATCGAGGGGGCCTCGCTCCTGACGACGCGGCCGAACCTGATGCCGGAGCATTGGCCGGGCGGGGTGCCGCAGCTTCGGCGCAGCTTCCGATCCTCCATCGCGTTCCGGATGTGCCTCGTGGCCGAAGGGCGGCATGACGGGATGCTGTCGCTGCGCGACAGTTTCGAGTGGGACATCGCGGCGGGCGATCTGATCGCGCGGCGGGCCGGGGCGATGGTCAGCGATCGGACCGGCGGCGCGCTGGCCTTTAACCGTCCGCGCCCGATGGCACCCGGGGTTCTGGCGGCCGCGCCGGGGCTGCATTCCGCCCTGATCCGCCGCCTGACGCCATGACGGATGCGCTGGTGATCGGCGCAGGCCCCGCCGGCCTGATGGCCGCCGAGGAGATGGCGCGCGGCGGCCTCAGCGTCCTCGTGGCCGAGCAGAAGCCCTCGGTCGCGCGCAAGTTCCTGATGGCGGGGAAATCCGGGCTGAACCTGACCAAGGACGAACCGGCCGAGACATTCCGGGCGCAGTTTCCGGCGTGGATGCACCCGATGCTGGCGGATTTCGGCCCGGCCGGGGTGATGGATTGGGCGCGGTGCCTTGGACAGGAGGTGTTCACCGGATCGTCGGGGCGGGTGTTTCCGCGGGCGATGAAGGGCTCGCCGCTGCTGCGGGCATGGCTGACGCGGCTGGACGGGCTGGGGGTGCGGATCGAGACGCGCTGGCGCTGGACGGGTGCGGGCTTCGACACGCCCGGCGGGCCGCGCCGTCTGGAGGCGCCGGTGCAGGTGCTGGCGATGGGCGGGGCCAGTTGGTCGCGCCTTGGCAGCGACGGCGCATGGGCGGCCCGGCTGGGCGTTCCGGTCGCACCCTTCCAGCCGGCGAATATGGGTGTGCTCCGGACATGGTCGGCGCATATGGCGCCGCATCTGGGCCAGCCGATCAAAGGCGCGCGCATCCGCGCGGGCGATCTGGAGGCGCGGGGCGAATTCGTCCTCTCGGCCCGCGGGCTGGAGGGCGGGGGCATCTATGCCGTCAGCCGCGCCCTGCGGGATGGCGCGCCGCTGATCCTCGATCTGCTGCCGGATCGCAGCGCCGCCGATATCGCGGCGCGCTTGGCGGGCAAGGGCAGCATCGGCAACCGCCTGCGCAAGGTGGGCCTGTCGCCCGCCGCCACCGCGCTGGTGCAGGAGGTGGCGCGCCCGTTGCCGGATGGGGCGGCGCTCGCCGCGCTCTTGAAGGCGCTGCCGGTGCCCCATGACGGGCCGCGCCCGCTGGACGAGGCGATTTCCGTCGCGGGCGGGATCCGTGCCGAGGCGCTGGGCCCCGGCCTCGAACTGATCGACCGGCCCGGCACCTTCGCCTGCGGCGAGATGCTGGACTGGGAGGCGCCGACGGGCGGCTACCTTCTGACGGGTTGTCTTGCGACCGGCCGCTGGGCCGGCCGCGCCGCGCTCAGAGTCCGGGGATGATGGCGAGGACGCCGCGGCTGCCGAACATCGTGTCGCCCGTGCGGCCGAAATGCATCGTCGCGTTCAGGCCGACATAGCCCTGCGATCCGTCCACCTCGTCCATGTTGCTGTCGAAGGTGCCCAGTTCGGCCCCGACCGACCATTGCGGGGCGATCATGTAATCGGCGGTCACGGCCACTTTGCGCGCGTCGATGCCGCGCACGTTCACCGTGTCATAGGCAAGGCCCATGTCGAAGACCGGCGTGAGGAAAGCCTTGCCCGAGATGCCGGCGATGCCGCCGTCCCAATCCGTATTCTCGCCGCGGCCAAGATAGAGCTGCGCCGACCAGCCTTCGCCCGACTGGCCCAGTTCGAACCCGTAGTAATCGCGCGTGCTCTCCAGCTTTTCCTTGCCGTAGAAGACGCCCAGATCGGCCGGGCCGTTGTGCCAGATGCCGTGCAGGGTGGCGTGATGCTCGGTATCGTCGAGTTCGTGGAACTTCGACACGCCCAGATCGACCTGAACGCTGAAATCCGGGGTCAGGGCCAGTTCGGCCGAACCTTCGAGGCCATGGCGCTTCAGGTCCGACTGGTCCAGCATCTGCGAATAGCCGAGGCTGACCGTACCGCCGGTCAGTTCCACGGCCATGGCGGGGGAGGCCACAGCCAGCGCGACGGCGCCGGCGGTTGCGAGGGTCTTCATGTCACTGCTCCGTTTTATCGTCTTTTGGGGCGATGTTACTCCCTCCGCCCCCGGCGCGCTACCGCCGCATCATGGAGAGGCGGATCAGCGCCCGCTCCATCACGGCCATTTGTGGGGCGCGTGATGCCGAACGCAGCGTCATGTCGGTATCCACCAGCAGCGAGAGTGCCTGTTCCAGCCGGTGCATCCCCCAACCCGACGCCTGACGCAGCATCCGGTCGCGCCGGGGGCCATAGACGGGCGGGCGCATCCGGGCGATTCCCTCGCTTGCGCCGCCGGGATGGCTGGCGGCGGCGTGCAGGGTGCGGAAATGGCGCAGCGCCGCGATGCACAGGGCCACCGGCTGCACGCCCTGTCCCTCCAACCGGCGCAGCAGGGGGGCGATGCGGTCAGCGCGATGCTCGGCGGCGGCGTGCAGGATCTCGTCCACCTCCGCCTCTTGGGTGGCGGGGGCGAGGGCGGCGACCTCTTCGGGCGTCAGCGGCGCGTTGTCGCCCAGTTTATAGAGGGCGATCTTCTCCACCGTCTGGCGGAAATCGCCGGGATCGAGGGCGCGGGCCAGCGCGGCAAGGTCGGTCATCGCGGCGGGGTCCATCGCGGCCAGCCCGGCGCGGCGCAGGATGTCCTCGACCTCTTCGCGGCTGGGGGGATCGTCGTAAAGGCCGATGCAGACCATGCGGGGCGACGGCTCGAACACCTTGCGCAGCGCCGATTTCGCGGCCAGCCCGCCCGCCGTGGTGATCAGCTGCGCATCGCCCGCCTGCCAATCGGAGAGCGCCTGCGCGACGGCCGGGGCATGGGCATCGCCCGCATCCTCCAGCAGCACCACGCGCGGGCCGGGGAAGAAGCCGGTCGCCCGCAGCGCATCGGACAGCATAGCCGGATCGCGGCGCAGATCGGCGGCGGACATGCGCGTCAGGCGCATCTCGGCCTCGCCCTCGGGGCCGATCAGGGCAGCGATCACCTCTTGGCGGCGCAGGGCGACGCGCATCGGATCGGCGCCGAAGATCAGCAGGCCCGTCTTGCCCGGATCGGGACGCGCGAAATAGCGCGCGGCCTCGGCGCCCTTCAGGATCATGGTGCCCAGCGGCTGGCCGTTCCGACCAGTTGCGTCACGATCTGATCGGCCAGCATCCGCATCAGGCGGTATCCGGCATCCTCTTCGGCCGAGAGGCCCGCCACCGTCGATCCCGTGGCGGAATAGGAGGTGAAATTGCGCGCGACGCCGCCCGTGACGCGCTCGCCCGTGGCATGGTCGATCACGCCCCAATCGATCGTGCCGATGATGCTGTAGCGGGTATAGGTGTTGTCGGTCTGAAGGCCCACGCTCTCCACCGTGGTGGTGATGCGGTAGGTCAGATCGTAGCGCGCCTCCTTCGGCTTGCCGAGCCGCTCCTCCATCCGCTCCACGAAGTCGAAGGCGTTCTTGTCGGAGGGTTCGGCAAGGCGGATCGTGCCCTGAAGCCCCGCCGCCGGGCCGTTCGGCGCATAGGCGGGGGTGAAGCCGCAGGCCGCCAGCCCAAAGCCGAGGCCCGACAGCAGGAGGGTGCGGCGATCAGGCGACGACATTGACGATCCGCCCCGGCACGACGATCAGCTTCTTCGGCGCGGCCCCATCGAGGAAACGCTGCACCGTCTCATCGGCGAGCACCAGCGCCTCGATCTCGGCCTTGGGCATGTCGGCGGGCACGGTCAGTTCGGCGCGCCGCTTGCCGTTGATCTGGATCGGCAGCGTGACCTGATCCTCCACCAGAAGGGCGGGGTCGGCCTTGGGCCACGGGGCCTGCGCCACCAGCCCTTCGCCGCCCAGCATGTGCCACAGATCCTCGGCAAGGTGCGGAACCAAGGGCGAGAGGAGTTGTGCCATCACCGTCATCCCGCGGCGGCGGGCCGGGGCCCCGGCGGTGCTACGCGACAGGGTGTTGGCGAATTCATAGAGCTTGGCGACCGCCTTGTTGAAGGCGAAGCCCTCGATCCCTTGGGTCACATCGGCGATGGCGCGTGCGGTGGCGCGATCCAGCGCGGCATCCTGATCGTTCGGGGCCGCGTCGTCGCGCGCGATCTCATCGGCGATGCGCCAGACGCGGGCGAGGAACTTCGCCGCCGCCTCGGCGCCCGAGGCCGTCCATTCCACGTCCCGTTCGGGCGGGCTGTCGGACATCACGAACCAGCGGGCGGTGTCGGCGCCATAGGTGCCGATGATGCTCATCGGATCGACGACGTTCTTCTTGGATTTCGACATCTTGGCCGACGGGATCACCTCCACGGGTGTGCCGTCGCGGGTGCGCCCGTCCACGATATCCTCGGGCAGGTGATAGACGGGGCGGTTCTGCGCGTCCCGCGTCATGTAGATCTCGTGCGTGACCATGCCTTGGGTGAAGAGCGCGTTGAACGGCTCCTGCGCCGTCGCGGGCAGATGGCCGGTGCGGTGCATCGCCCGGCAGAAGAACCGCGAATAGAGCAGGTGCAGAATCGCATGCTCGATGCCGCCGATATACTGGTCCACGTTCATCCAGTAGTCGGTCTCGTCGCCGGTGGGGGTGGCGCTGTGCGGAGCGGTGAAGCGGGCGAAGTACCACGAGCTGTCCACGAAGGTGTCCATCGTGTCCGTCTCGCGCCGGGCGGCGGCACCGCAGACGGGGCAGGGCGTGTCGCGCCATGTCGGATGACGGTCCAGCGGGTTGCCGGGCTGATCGAAGCTGACATCGTCGGGCAAGCGGACGGGCAGGTTCTCCTTGCGCTCGGGCACGACGCCGCAGCTGTCGCAATGCACGACCGGGATCGGGCAGCCCCAATAGCGCTGACGGCTCAGCCCCCAATCGCGCAGGCGGTAATTGGTGACGCCGTGACCGACGCCGTTCTCTTCGCAGAAGGCGATGGCGGCGGCGACGGCGGCCTCGCCCGTCTGTTCGGCCTCGCCGGCGAAACCGCGGATGTAGCGGACGGTGTCGGTCTTCGGCGGCGCGAAGGCACCGGGGGGGATGCCCGCATCCAAGGGTTGGAACACCGGCTCGATCGGCAGGCCGTACCGCTGCGCGAATTCGAAATCGCGCGCATCATGGGCTGGGCAGCCGAAGATCGCGCCGGTGCCGTAATCCATCAGGATGAAGTTCGCGATATAGACCGGCAGTTCCCATGAGGTGTCGAACGGGTGGCGCACCTTGATCCCGGTGTCGAGGCCGCGCTTCTCCGCCGTTTCCAGCGCCTCGGCGGAGGTGCCGATCCGGCGGCATTCGGCCACGAATTCGGCCACGCGCGGATCGTGCCGTTCCAGATGGCGGGCAAGGGGGTGATCGGGGCTGATGGCGGCGAAGCTTGCGCCCATCAGCGTGTCGGGCCGGGTGGTGTACACCTCCAGCCGGTCGAACCCGTCCGGCGCATCGACGGTGGAAAACGCGAATTGCAGCCCGCGCGATTGGCCGATCCAGTTGGCCTGCATCAGGCGCACCTTTTCGGGCCAGTTCTCCAGCCCGTCCAGCGCCTGCAAGAGATCCTCGGCAAAGTCGGAGATGCGGAAGAACCACTGCGTCAGTTCCTTGCGCTCCACCGCCGCGCCCGAACGCCAGCCCTTGCCGTCGATCACCTGCTCGTTGGCCAGAACCGTCATGTCCACCGGGTCCCAGTTGACCTGCGCCGACTTGCGATAGACGAGGCCCGCCTCCAGCATGTCGAGGAACATCGCCTGCTGCTGGCCGTAATATTCGGGATCGCAGGTGGCGAATTCGCGGGTCCAGTCGATGGACAGGCCCAGCGGCTTCATCTGGTCCTTCATCACCGCGATATTGGCATAGGTCCAGTCCTTGGGATGGCCGCCCTGTTCCATCGCCGCATTCTCGGCCGGCATGCCGAAGGCGTCCCAGCCCATCGGATGCAGCACCGAAAAGCCGCAGCTCGCCTTATAGCGCGCGACGACATCGCCCATGGTGTAGTTGCGCACATGGCCCATGTGGATGCGCCCCGACGGATAGGGGAACATCTCCAGCACATAGTATTTCGGGCGGGCGTCGTCCTTCTTCGCAAGGAAGACGTCGGCCTTGTCCCATTCGGCTTGCCACTTCGGTTCGGACTGGGCGGGAGTGTAGGACATGCGGCGAGCCTTCTTCGCGGGTGTTGCGCCTACAGGAGTTACACGCATGCCGCCGATCCGTCCAGACGGGGGGCGGCGCCGCGGGCGGGCCTGTGCGGCGGCGAACATCCGGCCTGCGCAAAGGTGCGTTGCGCAGGCCCGGGCGATACCCATCTTTTGCCGGGACAGGACAGGGGGATTCGCCATGGAACTGGAACTCGGCCTCGACACCTTCGGGGACATGACCAACACGCCGGACGGCCGCGCCAAGACCCATGCGCAGGTGGTGCGCGACGTGGTGGAGCAAGGGGTGCTGGCCGATGCGGTCGGCCTCGACGTCTTCGGCATCGGAGAGCATCACCGCGAGGATTTCGCCATCTCCGCGCCCGAGGTGGTGCTGGCCGCCATCGCCGCGCGCACGGGGCGCATCCGCCTCGGCTCGGCGGTGACGGTGCTGTCCTCGGACGATCCGATCCGCGTCTTTCAGCGCTTCTCCACGGTGGATGCGGTGTCGGGGGGGCGGGCGGAGGTGATCCTCGGCCGCGGCTCCTTCATCGAGAGCTTTCCGCTCTTCGGCTACGATCTTGCGGATTACGAACGCCTCTTCACCGAAAAGCTGGATCTCTTCACCCGCCTTTCCCGGGAGCGGGAGGTGAGCTTTTCCGGCTCGATCCATCCCGGCCTCGTGCGCCAGCGCGTGTTCCCGCCGGTCGAAGGCGGGGTGCTGAAGACGTGGATCGGTGTCGGGGGCAGCCCCGAGTCGGTGGTGCGGGCGGCCCATCACGGGCTGCCGATGATGCTGGCGATCATCGGCGGCGCACCGGCGCGGTTCCGGCCCTTCGTCGATCTCTATCACCGCATCCGCGAAGAGGCGGGCCAGCCCCGGCTGCCGATCGGGCTGCATTCCCCCGGCCATGTCGCCGCAACCGATGCCGAGGCGCGCGATCAGTTCTTCGACGGCTTTCGCATCATGCACGGCCTCGTCGGGCGCACCCGCGGCTGGAGCGAGCTGCGCCGCGAGGATTTCGACCGCGAATGCGATCGCGGCTCCCTCTATGTCGGCAGCCCCGAGACGGTGGCGCGCAAGATCGCCGCCACGGTGCGGGCGCTCGATGTGTCGCGCTTCGATCTGAAATATTCGGGCGGGCCGGTGCCGCATGAATGGTCGATGGAGGCGATCCGCCTCTATGGCGAGAAGGTCGCGCCGATGGTGCGCGATATGCTGGCCTAGAACGGGACGGGCGCGGCGAAGGTCTGGCTGCGCCCGGTGCCGGGATGGCGGATGCGCAGCGTTTCGGCATGCAGCATCAAGCGCGGATGTTCCCGCGCCGCGCCTTCGGCATAGAGGGGATCGCCGAGGATCGCATGCCCCGTCTCGCGCATGTGCACGCGCAGCTGATGGCTGCGCCCGGTCAGGGGCATCAGCGCGACGCGCGTGGTGTTCCCCTCATGGGCCAGCACTTGCCAATCGGTCTGGGCAGGCTTGCCCGCCGCGTGATCGACATGCTGGCGGGGGCGGTTCGGCCAATCGACGATCAGCGGCAGATCCACGCGGCCCGTCTCCGGCTCCAGCCGCCCATCCAGACGCGCGGCATAGACCTTGCGCGTCAGGCGTTTTTCGAACTGCTGCGAGATGTCGCCCTGCGCCGCCTTGTCCCGGGCAAAGACCATGACCCCCGAGGTGTCGAGGTCCAGCCGGTGGATCAGCAGGATGTCGGGAAACTCGGCCCGCAGGCGCGCGATCAGGCAATCGGCCCGATCCTCGCCGCGCCCCGGCACCGACAGAAGGCCCGGCGGTTTGTCCACGACCACGATCCGGTCATCCGCATGGATCACCCGCAGGGGCGTGTCCGGCGGATCGTAGACGAAGCTCACTCGGCGTTCCGGAAGATGCGGGCCATGATCTCGCTCAGCCGGTCGGCATCGGTCTGATCGAAGGCCGCCGCAGTGTTGCTGTCGAGATCGAGCACCCCCAAGAGCTGCCCCGCGCCGTTCCACACCGGCAGCACCAGTTCGGACCGCGTGGAGGAGGCGCAGGCGATATGGCCGGGGAAGAGATCCACATCCGGGACGATCTGTGCCGTGCCCGTGCGCGCAGCCGCGCCGCAGACGCCGCGGCTGAACGGGATCACGAGGCAGCCATGCCCGCCCTGATAGGGGCCGATCTTCAGCATCTCCGGCCCGGTGACGCGGTAGAAGCCGGTCCAGTCGGAGAGCGGGTGCGCGTGATGCAGCTCGCAGGCGACGGTGGCCATCAGGGCGACGGCATCCGTTTCCCCGTGGCAAAGCGCGTCGAGCGTGGCGGAAAGCGTATCGTAATCCATCAATTCATCTGCACCTGAAGCGGATAGAAGCCATCCGCGAAATCGCCGAACATTTCGGGCACGTCGGGGTGATCCACCGGCTCGCCCGTCTCGTCGGGCACGAGATTGCCTTCGGAGACATAGGCGACATAGTAGCTCTGCTCGTTCTCGGCCAGAAGGTGATAGAAGGGCTGGTCCTTGGCGGGGCGGTTGCCTTCGGGAATGGATTCGTACCATTCCTCGGTATTGGCGAACACCGCATCCACATCGAAGACGACACCACGGAACGGATGCTTCCGATGGCGGAGCACCTGACCCAATGTGTACTTGGCCTCGGTTCTGACGGTCATGCAGGCTCCTTTCGGCACAGGGGCATAGCGCGGCGGGCGGGCGGAGTCCACGCCGATCGGCGCTGCTGCGCCGTCATCACGTGAATCTCAGTCTCCGGGCATTTCCCTGCCCGGCATTTCGCCCTAGACTGCGAAAAAATATAAAACGTACGAGGGGCAAATGAGCAGGTTTCTCCGTGCGTCGATTCTCTTGCTGTTGCTGGCCTCGTGTGGCGGCGGTAATTTTTCGGCGCCCCGCGATCTCGATAACGCGTGTAGCATCGTCAGCCAGCGGCCCGATTACTGGCGCGCGATGAAGGCGAGCGAGCGGCGCTGGGGCGTGCCGGTGCATGTGCAGATGGCGACGATCCATCAGGAATCGGGCTTCGTCGGGAATGCCCGTACCCCGCACAAATACCTTTTGGGCATCATCCCGATGGGCCGCGTCACGACCGCCTACGGCTACAGCCAAGCGCTGGACGGCACATGGGACGATTACGTCAAGGAAACCGGCAAACGCCGCGCCCGGCGGGACCGGATCGACGACGCGACCGATTTCGTCGGCTGGTACATGAACAAGTCCAGCCAGACGCTCGGCATCTCCACATGGGATACGACCAACCAGTACCTTGCCTATCACGAGGGGCGGGCGGGCTTTGCGCGGCGCAGCTATGCCGCGAAACCGTGGCTGGTTTCCGTCGCCGCGCGGGTGTCCGCGCGGGCAGAGCGGTATCGCCAGCAGCTTGCCAGCTGCAAGGGCTAGAGCCCGCGGCGCTGGGCCTCCAGCGGGATCGAGAAGAGCGAGGAGCCGAGGCTGACGCCCGTCTCCAGCTCGCCCAGAATCACCGTCGTCTTGGCGCCGGCATTGTCGGTGATGATCCACTGACGCAGCTGCGTCGGATTGGCGGTGAAGATCATGTCGATGGAGCCGTAATCGGGGTGGTCCGGATCCTGCGCCACCACATGGGTCGCGCCGTCCTGTTCGGTATGGGCCACCACCATGCGGGCGCGGGCAAGGTCCACGTTCTGTTGCAGGATGATCGACAGGGGCGTGCGCGACAGCGGATACTGTTCGGGCGACTGGTTCGATTTGGCGTCGAACACGGCCACTTGGCCGCCGCCCGCCATCACCACCGAACGGTCGGGCTTGGCATATTCGAAGCGCACCCGCCCCGGGCGGTGGATCATCACCTCCCCGGTGGAGACGGAGCCGTCCGGATTCACCTGCGTGAAATCCGACTGCGCCGTCGTCAGCGCGTTCAGATAGCGCGAGATTTCGGACAGGGGGAGCTTCTCGGCTGCTGCGGGCAGCGCAAAAAGGGTGACGGCGACGGCCGAAGCCAGAAGGGTGCGAAACGGTTTCATGCCCCGATATCTAGGGCTGGATGGATCACCGTTCCAGTGCCATGCGATCACCGTTGCGCCAGCGCGCCCCGCATGAAGAAGGGGCCTCGCGGCCCCTTCTTTTCGTTTCATTGCTCCGGCAGCAGGATGTCGCGTTTCCCGACATGGTTGGCGGGGGTGACCACGCCGTTATCCTCCATCTGCTCAACCAGCTTGGCGGCCTTGTTGTAGCCGATGCCGAGCTTGCGCTGGATGTAGGAGGTGGAGCATTTGCGATCCTTGGCGACGACCGCCACGGCCTGATCGTAAAGCGTATCTTCGCCGTCGGTGTTGCCGCCGAGGCCGAGCACCGCGTCGATGTCGGAGGCCACGTCGTCCTCCGGCCCCTCGACCACGCCCGACATGTATTGCGGCGGCCCGAAGGATTTGAGGTGGTTCACGATCTCCTCCACCTCTTCGTCGGAGACGAAGGGACCGTGCACGCGGTGGATCTTCGATCCGCCAGCCATATAAAGCATGTCGCCCATGCCCAGAAGCTGCTCGGCCCCTTGTTCGCCGAGGATGGTGCGGCTGTCGATCTTGGAGGTGACCGAGAAGCTGATCCGCGTCGGGAAGTTCGCCTTGATCGTGCCGGTGATGACATCGACCGAGGGGCGCTGCGTGGCCATGATGAGGTGGATGCCCGAAGCCCGCGCCATCTGCGCCAGACGCTGGATGCAGGCCTCGATCTCCTTGCCCGCGACCATCATCAGGTCGGCCATCTCATCGACGATCACGACGATGAAGGGCAGGGCGACGGGCTGGAACTCTTCGGTCTCGAAGACCGGCTCGCCCGTATCCTCGTCGAAGCCGGTCTGGATGGTGCGCTTGAACATCTCGCCCTTGTCCAAGGCTTCGCGCACGCGGCCGTTATAGCCTTCGATGTTGCGCACGCCCATCTTGGACATCTTGCGATAGCGTTCCTCCATCTCGCCGACGACCCATTTGAGGGCGACGACCGCCTTCTTGGGATCGGTGACGACGGGGGACAGCAGATGCGGGATGCCGTCATAGACCGACAGTTCCAGCATCTTGGGGTCGATCATGATCAGGCGGCATTCCTCGGGCGTCAGCTTGTAGAGGAGCGACAGGATCATGGTGTTGATCGCCACCGACTTGCCCGACCCGGTCGTCCCCGCGATCAGCAGGTGCGGCATCTTGGCAAGGTTGGCCACCACGGGATCGCCGCCGATATCCTTGCCCAGCGCCAGCGGCAGGCGGTGCCCGCCATCGGCGAAGTCGCGGCCCGACAGGATCTCGCGCAGGATCACCTTTTCGCGGTGCACGTTCGGCAGTTCGATCCCGATCACCGTGCGGCCCGGCACCGTGGAGACGCGGGCCGACAGCGCCGACATCGACCGGGCGATGTCATCGGCCAGACCGATCACGCGGCTGGCCTTCAGGCCGGGCGCGGGTTCCAGTTCGTACATGGTCACGACGGGGCCGGGGCGCACGCTGACGATCTCGCCCTTCACGCCGTAATCGTCGAGGACGGATTCCAGCATCCGGGCGTTCTCCTCCAAGACCTCGGGGGCTTGGGGGGCGCGGCGGATCGTGGCCGGATCGGCCAAGAGCGACATGGGCGGCAGTTCGTATTCCGCCTCGGCCGGGCGGGCGGGCGCGGGGCGCTGGGCGCGCGGCACCGCCGCCTGCGGGGCAGGGGAGGGGGCCCGGGACAGCGGCGCGGCATCGAGCTGCTCTTCGGGCCAGTCGTCCTCGTCGGCGGCATAGGCCTCGAGATCGAGCTGCTCGGCCCAGTAGGCATCGTCCTCCGCCTCGGAGACTTGGGGTAGGCTCCGCTCCTCCTCGAGGCGCTGGCGCGCGGTGGTGACGGGTTCGTCCTCCAGCTCCGGCAGGATGTCGGGCGCCCGTTTCTTCATCGGGGGTTCGGGCGGCAGATCCATCGGCTGGCGGGCGCGGCGGGTGTCGGCGATCAGCGGCTGGGGCGATTTGCGCCGTCCGGCCACGGGCGGCTCGCGCCGCTGCTGCACCGCCGCCGTCACCGGAGAGATCGGCCCCGCCGATTGATGCGCGCGGGTGCGGATCACGTCCGAAATGCGGGCGCGGATCCGGTCTTCGGGCAGATCGTCCTCTTCGGTGATGTCGGGCTCCGGCTCGGGGGCGGGTTCCACGACGCGGCGCACCATCTGCGCGCCGCGGGCCAGCAGGCCCATCGGGGCGGGCTGGGCCTCGGCCTCGCGCTGGGGGGCGCGCAGGGCGTCGGGGCGGCCCCATGCGGGCACGCGCGGTTCGGGAAGCTCGATCTCCTCCTCGGCGGGGCGGGGGGCAAGGCGGGCACCAAGGCCGCGCATCGCGCCGCCCAGCGTGCCGAGGCCGCGGCGCGGCGCATCCACCGGGGCGGGCTCGGCCTCTTCCTCGACCAGCATGTCGTCGTCCCAGCGGGGGGCGGCGGCACGGGCGCGGCGGCGTTCCTGCATCTCGGCGGCCATGCGGGCGGCCCCGTTCGCCGAACGGCCCAGCAGCGTCAGGATCTGCGTATAGGTCAGGATCAGCCCCACCAGCAGGAAGCGTGCGATGCGCCGCAGCTCGGTCAGATCGAAGCCGGTGACGAACAGCATGATGACCAGCAGCCCTGCACCCAGCAGAAGCGATGTCAGCTTCAGCCCGATCCCCATCGGCAGGGGCAGGATGCGCAGAAGCGTCGCCAGCGCGGTATCGCCGAACAGCCCGCCAAGGCCGAACGTCTCCTGCCAGTCATGTCCGGGCGCGTGGGTGGAGGCGAACATCGCCGCCGCCGCCACGGCGACGACCCCGAAGATCGTCCGCCCCACGGCCCGCTCGGACCCGCGATGCAGCGCGAACCGCGCGCCCCACGCCCCGAGGATCGCCGGGATCGCCCAAGATCCCTTGCCCACCACCACCATCAGCGTGGAGGCGATGGCCGCACCGAACGCGCCCAGCGTGTTCTGCACCGGCTGGTCGCTTTCCACCATCCAGCCTTTGTCATGCGGGGAATAGCTTCCCAGCATCAGCACGAACAGCAGCGCCAGAAGCATCAGCCCCACGCCCAAGAGCTCGCGCCCCCGGCGCTGAAGCATCTCCTGCGTGTTTTCGTCCAGAAGCGGGTCGCGCTGCCTGACGTGATAGGATGCCATCTCTCAATCCTCCCCGTAGAGGCAGTCGCGCAGCCGTTTCAGCCCGCGTTGCGTGTCGTCGGCGGGGGCGACCAGCGCCACCCGAATGAATCCGCGGCCGGGATTGCTCCCGTCCGCATCGCGCGAAAAATAGGCCCCCGGCACCACGCGGATGCCGGCCTCGGTCCAGAGTTTCAGCGCCGCAGCCTCTCCGTCCGGGACGGGAAGCCACAAGAAGAACCCGCCCTCGGGGGGGTGGCAGCCGGGAATGTCGCCAAGGACGGCCTCGGCGATCGCGAACTTCTGCTGATAGAGCGCGCGGGAGGCGTCCACATGCGCCTCGTCGCGCCACGCCCGCTCCGACACCACCTGCAGCGGCAGCGGGATCGGCGCACCGGCGAAGGCGCGCAGCTGGCGGATGCGGGCCATGCCCTGCGCCCCGCCCGCCACGAAGCCCGACCGCAGCCCCGGCAGGTTGGAGCGTTTGGAGAGCGAGTTGAACATAAACACCCGCTCGGGATCGGCACCGACCTCTTGGGCCACGTCCAGAAGGCCGGGGGGCGGTGCCTCGCGCCAGATCTCGGAATAGCATTCGTCCGACAGGATGCGGAAATCGTGCTTTTCGGCCAGCGCCAGCAGATCGGCCAGATAGGCGCGGCTGGCCACGGCGCCCTGCGGATTGGCGGGCGAGCAGATATAGGCCACCGTCACCCGATCCAGAAGCGCGGGCGGCAGGGCGGCGTAATCGGGCAGGAATCCGGTCTCGGCGGTCGCGGGCACATGCACCGGCTCGGCCCCGAGGGCGAGGGCGGCCATGGTATAGACCTGATAGAAGGGGTTCGGCATCAGGATCGCCGGGCGCTGGCCGTTCTTCGTCTCGGGCGACAGGGCAAGGGCGGCGTTGAACAGCCCCTCGCGCGTGCCGTTCAGCGTCATCACCCGCGACGGGTCCAGCGTCACGCCGTGGCGGCGCGCGATCCAGCCGGCGATCGCCTCCAAGAGCGCGGGCGAGCCGTCATTGGGCGGATATTTCCCGAAGCCCGCCATATGTTCGGCCAAGAGCGGGGCCACGAAATCCGGCATCGGGTGCTGTGGCTCCCCGATGGTCATGTTCATCACCGCGCCCCCGGCGGGATGCGGGTCCAGAAGCGCGCGCAGACGCGGAAACGCGTATTCGGGTAGGCTCGCGAACCTATCGGGTAATTGCATCGACTGCCTCGTGATTGGGATCTGACGTCCCTTTTGCAATCACGATAGCGGGTTGCGCCGCGCGGGTCCAGAATAAGGCCGACCCGCTGCACGATTCTGCCGGTCAATCCCGCAGGGCGGCCTCGGCGGCAGTTCCAAGGCGCAGAAGGCGGTCCTCCTGCCCCGGCGCGCACATCAGCGACAGCCCGCAGCCTGGCTCTCCCGCCGGAATCGTCAGCGCGCAGAGGCCGAGCATGTTGCCGATGCGGGTGTTGCGCAGGGCCAGCAGATTCTCGGTCGCGTAATAGTCGGGATCGGACAGGAGCCGGTCGGCATGGGGCGGCAGGATCGCGGCGGTGGGCAGGATCACGGCGTCGAAACCGGCCGTCGCCTCTCGCCACGCCGCGCGTATGGCGGCAAGGCGGCGGGTATGGGCGATGTAATCGGTGGCCCGCACCTCGCGGCCCGCAAGGAAGCGGTCGCGAATCGGGGGGAACATCAGATCGCCGTCCTCGGCGATGCGCTCGCCCCAGATGGCATAGGCCTCTGCGGTCATCAGCGCGCCGGAAAAGGCCATCGCCTCGTGCAGCGGCTCAAAGCGCAGGGGGCGCAGATCGGCGCCGGATTCGGTCAGGCGGGTGGCGGCGGCCTCGAAGGCGCGGGCCGGGGCGGGGCGCAGATCGTCCTGCGCGACCGTTTCCAGCACGCCGAGACGCAGGCCCGTGCAATCGCTGCCCGAGAGATCGGGGGCCTTGCGCCCTTCGAGCGCGGCGAGGATCAGCGCGCAATCCTCCACGCTGCGGGCCAGCGGGCCGACGGTATCGAGCGTTTCGCAGAGCGGCACGAGGCCCTGCGTCGGAAGGCGGCCATGCGTCGTCTTGAGGCCCACCAGATCGTTCCACGCCGCCGGAACCCGGACCGAGCCGCCGGTGTCGGACCCGAGCGCCGCCGGGGCAAGGCCGAAGGCCACCGACGCCGCCGCCCCCGAGGACGAGCCCCCCGCCACCGCCGCCGGATCGTTCACGTTCGGCGAGGTCGCTGTGACGGGGTTCAGCCCAAGGCCGGAAAAGGCCAACTCGCTCATATGCGTCTTGCCGAGGCAGATCAGCCCCGAGGCAGTGCCCGTCGCCACGATCGGGGCGTCCCGGTCCGGCACGCGGCCGCGCAGCAGCGCCGATCCGGCCTCGGTCGCGATGCCGGCGGTGTCGAACAGGTCCTTCCAACTGACCGGTACCCCGTCGAGCGGGCCGCGCCGCCGCCCATCCTTGGCGCGGGTCGCGGCGGCCAGCGCCTCGTCGCGGGCGCGTTCGGGGGTCAGGCGGGCATAGATGCGTTCGCCCTCGGGATGCGCGGCGGCCGCCTCGAGGAACGCCTCGGTCAGTTCCACCGCATTGATGCGCCCGGCTTGGATCTCTCGTCCAAGTTCGGCCGCCGTTCGCGTGCGCCATTCCATACCGCATCTCCCTGCTGTCGGGGGGCAGGCTACCTGCCGGGAGGTGGATGGACAATCCCGTCCCGGCCCCGCTACATCTCGGACATGAACGATGTCCTGATCATCGGCGGCGGCCTCAACGGTCTTCCTCTGGCACTGGCGCTGGCCCAGGGCGGGCTGGGGGTGACGGTGGTGGACGCGCGCCCCGCCCCCGCCCGCGCGGGCGCCGATTTCGACGGCCGCGCCTATTCGCTGGCGGCGGCCTCGCGCAGGCTGTTGCAGGCGGTCGGCGTCTGGCACCGGGTGGAGGCATTGTCCCAGCCCATCCTGCGCATCCGCACGGCGGGCGCGCGGCCCATCCTCGGCCCGTCGCCCTTCGTGCTGACCTTCGACAGCGCCGAGATCGAGGATGCGCCGATGGGCAGCATGCTGGAGGATCGTTTCCTCTATGCCGCGCTGCACGAGGCCGTCTCCGAAGAGCCGCGCATCCGCCTTCTGTCCGGCGAAACCGCCGCCGCCCAAGACGAAGGCCGCGTGCAGCTTGCGTCGGGGGAATGGCTGTCCGCGCGGCTGGTGATCGCCTGCGACGGGCGCGGCAGCGGCATGGCCCGCCGCGCCAACATCCGCCGCACGGGCTGGAGCTACGATCAGACCGCCCTCGTGACGGCGATCGAGCATGAGCGTCCGCATGGTGGCGTCGCGCATCAGATCTTCCTGCCGGCCGGGCCGCTGGCGATTCTGCCGCTGCCGGGCAACCGGTCCTCCATCGTCTGGAGCGAGGCGAACGCCGTCGCCGCAGGCGTGCAGGCGTTGCCGGAGGAGGAATACCGCATGGCGGTGCAGGCGCGGCTTGGCGATATGCTGGGCGCGGTGCGGCCGGTGGGCACGCGCTTCGCCTATCCCCTGTCGCTCAGTCTGGCCGAGCGGTTCGTGGCGCCGCGCCTTGCGTTGGTGGGGGATGCGGCCCATGGGGTGCATCCCTTGGCGGGGCAGGGGCTGAACCTTGGTCTCCGCGATGTGGCGGCCTTGGCGGAAACGGTGATCCGCGCCGCCCGCCGGGGCGAGGATCCGGGCGCGCCGGATGTGCTTGCGCGCTACGAAGCGTGGCGCCGCCCCGAAACGCGGGCCATGGCGCTGGGCATGGATGCGATGAACCGGCTCTTTTCCAACGACAACCCGCTGCTGCGGCTGGGCCGCGATCTGGGGCTGGGGGCTGTCAACGCGCTGCCGGGCCTGCGTCGTCCGTTCATCAGGCAGGCGGCCGGGCTGTCGGGGACGCTGCCCGTGCTGCTGCGGGGCGAACGGCCCTGATCACTCCAGCTCGCGCGCCTCGGTCGTCAGCATGATCGGGATGCCGTCGCGGATCGGAAAGGCCAGATTCGCGGATTGGGAGATCAGCTCCTGCCGCTCGGCGTCATAGGACAGGGTGGACTGGGTCACCGGGCAAACCAGCGCCTCCAGCATGCGCCGGTCGAAGGTGGTATGGCTCATTGCAGGGTATCTCCGTTCAGGCCGCCGCGCAGGGCGAATTCGATCAGCGTCACCAGCGTCTCACGCCGCGTGGTCAAGGAGGGCGCTTCCAGAAGGGCCTGCTTGTCCTCGGGCGGGAAGGGGCAGAGCATGGAGAGCGAGTTGATCAGCAGTTCCTCGTCGGCGTCGCGCAGGCTCGACCAGTCGGTCGCCAGTTCCATCGCCTCGAAATAGCGCGACAGCGCCGCCATGAAGACATCGCGGTCGAAGCGCTTGTCCTCCTCCGCGCCGCCAAGATCGCGGGTGAAGCTGGACCAGTCCACCTTGGCGCGGCGATAGGGCTGGAACCCCTCCACCTCCGCGCCGAGGCGGAAGCGCGAAATGCCGGTGAGGGTGACCATGTAGCGGCCATCCTCCGTTTCGGAAAAGCCCGTGAGGCGCCCCGCGCAGCCGATGGCGTGCAGACGCCCCGCCGCGGCGGGCCCTTCGCGCGGCTGGATGATTCCCACCAGCCGCTGGGGCGTCTTCATCATATCCTCCAGCATCTGAAGATACCGCGGCTCGAAGATGTGCAGCGGCAACCGGGCGCGCGGCAAAAGCAGCGCACCCGCGAGCGGGAACATGGGGATCGTGTCGGGCAGGTCGGCAGCCTTCATCATGAAGCCGGACCTAGCCCGCCGCGCGGCCGGGAAAAGGCATCAGACGAAGATCATCGAGGACAGTTTGCGCCGTCCCTTCAGCACGATCGGATCCTGCGGCTTCAGCGCATCGAAGATGGTGAAAAGCTGGGTCCGGGCCGCACCGTCATTCCACTCGCGGTCGCGGCGGAACAGGTCGAGAAGCTCGTCCACCGCATCCTCCACCTTGCCCGAGGCATGAAGCGCCTGCGCCAGATCGAAACGGGCCTGATGATCGTTCGGATCGGCCTCCACGCGGGCGCGCAGTTCGGCCTCGGGGCCGGCGCTGGCGGCTTGGCGCGTTAGCGCGATCTGGGCGCGGATGGCCTCCAACTCGGCGCTGGCGGCGATCTTGGCGGGGGCGGCGGTGGCCATCGCCTCAGCCTGATCCAGATCGCCGACCGCCAGCTGGCACCGCACGAGGCCCGCATAGGCCCCGGCATTCTCCGGCTCCTCCTCCAGAATGGCGGCGAAGGTTTCGGCGGCATCGGTCACGGCACCTTCGGCCAGCATCGCCTCGGCAGCTTCCAGCGCCTCGGCAAGGCCGCCATCACCGCCCATCGCGGCCAGCTTGTCCACGAAGGCCTTGATCTCCGACTGCGGCAGCGCGCCTTGGAACGCATCGACCGGCTGGCCTTGGAAGAAGGCATAGACGGTGGGAATGGACTGCACGCGCAGCTGCGCCGCGATGCGCTGGTTCTGATCGACATCGACCTTCACCATCCGCACCTTGCCCTTGGCGGCAACGACCGCCGCCTCCAGCGCCGGGCCGAGCGTCTTGCACGGGCCGCACCAGGGGGCCCAGAAATCGACGATCACCGGGACCTCGCGGCTTGCCTCGATGACGTCCTGCATGAACGTCGCTTCGCTGCTGTCCTTGATCAGGTCGTCGGTGGGTGCTGCGGGGGTATCGCCAAGACCGAACATCTGTGCCTCCGTGGTGGGTTGGTGCCTATATGCTCACGCGGCCGTCAAAGGTCAAAGGTCGCGAAGACGGGAACGTGATCCGAGGGCTGTTCCCAGCCCCGCACGGGGCGCAGGACGCGGCTGGAATGGCCGGCGGCGGCGATGTCGGCCGTGGCCCAGACGTGATCGAGCCGCCGCCCCTTGTCGGCCGCGTTCCAGTCCGCCGCGCGGTAGGACCACCAGCTGTAGAGCTTGCCCTCGGGGATGTCCTTGCGGGTGATGTCCACCCAGGTTCCGGCCTCCTGCGCCTCGGCCAGATGCGCCACCTCGATCGGGGTATGGCTGACGATCTTCAGAAGCTGCTTGTGGCTCCAGACGTCGTCTTCGCGCGGGGCGATGTTCAGATCGCCCACAAGGATGGATTTCGCGGGCCGCTCGGCGCGGGCCCAGTCGCGCATCTCGGTCAGATAATCCAGCTTCTGGCCGAACTTCACGTTCACCTCGCGGTCGGGCACATCGCCCCCCGCCGGGACATAGCAGTTGTGGATGGTGACGCCGTTCTCCAGCACGCCCGCGACATGGCGCGCATGGCCGAGGGCGGCGAAATCGCGATCGCCCGCATCCGTCAGCGGCAGGCGCGACAGGATGGCGACGCCGTTATAGCCCTTCTGCCCCCGCGCCACGATCCAGTTGTAGCCAAGCGCCCGGAACCGATCGAGGGGGATCTTCTCCACCGGGCTCTTGCATTCCTGCAGGCACAGCACATCGGGAAGCTCCTCGGCCAGAAGGCGGCTGACGAGCCCTTCGCGCAAGCGGACGGAGTTGATGTTCCAAGTGGCGAGCGTGAACGGCATGGGGATCTCCTTTGCCGCCGCATTAGCCATAAAAAGAGGCCGGGCGAAAGCCCGGCCCTAGGTCCAACAGGGAGGTGTCGCGTTGCCGCGACACGCCTCAGATAGGTGTCGCGGTTGGCGGAGCAAGGGGCGATCAGGCCACGAGCCGATATCCGCCGCTTTCGGTGACCAGAAGGCGCGCATTCGAGGGGTCCGGCTCGATCTTCTGGCGCAGACGGTAGATGTGGGTTTCCAGCGTGTGGGTGGTAACGCCCGCATTGTAGCCCCAGACCTCGTGGAGCAGCACCTCGCGCGGGACGACGCCTTGCGTCGCGCGATAGAGGAACTTGAGGATGTTCGTCTCCTTCTCCGTCAGGCGGATCTTCTTGTCGCGGTCATCGACCAGAAGCTTCTGCGAGGGGCGGAAGGAATACGGGCCAAGCTGGAAGACGGCATCCTCGGACTGTTCATGCGTGCGAAGCTGGGCGCGGATGCGGGCCAGAAGGACGGGGAACTTGAAGGGCTTGGTGACATAATCGTTCGCACCGGCGTCGAGGCCGAGGATCGTGTCGGCATCCGTGTCATGCCCCGTCAGCATCAGCACCGGGCATTTTACGCCCGCCTTGCGCATCCGGCGGCACAGCTCGCGCCCGTCGGTGTCGGGCAGGCCGACATCGAGGATCACCAGATCGTGGTGCCCGCCTTTGGCCTTCTCCATGCCATCGGCCCCGGTCGCGGCTTCGAACACGTCGAAATCCTCGGTCATCACAAGCTGCTCGCTCAGCGCTTCGCGCAGATCATCGTCGTCGTCGACAAGCAGGATTTTCTTCAAGGCTGCCATCTGGCCCTCCGATCACTCGTTCGCGATGGACATGCGGGCCGGCGCGCGGGGCGGCAAGGAATGCGACAAAGCTTCACGCGGACGTGTCCGAGGCGAAGGTTTTGTTTCAAAATATCGCGGCCCGCGCTATCTCAGGCGGGCAAGAAGGAGCCGCCATGCTGTCGCTGACCATCACCGAACGCCTTGCCCGTGCGCGCAGCGACCTGCGCCTTGGTCTGCCCGTCGCGATCACGGGCGAGCGGACCGTTCTCGTCGCCGCGGTGGAGGCGCTGGGCCCGGACCGGCTGGAGCAGATGCGCGCCCTCGGCCCGCTGGTCCTTGCCATCACGCCGCGCCGCGCCGAAACGCTGAAGGCCCGCGCCTATGACGGCGATGTGGCGCGCATCGCGGTGGGGACGGCGCCGCTGTCGTGGCTGACGGCGGCGGCGGACCCGGCCGGGGATCTCGCCTCGCCGATGAAGGGCCCGTTCGAGACGCTGCGCGGCGGGGATGCTGCGGCCCACCGCGTGGGCGTCGCGCTGGCGAAAACGGCGCAGCTTCTGCCCGCCATCGTCGCCGTGGAGGCCGCCTCTTGCGAGGGGCTGACCACGCTGCCGGCCGCCGCCGCGTTGGACGCGCTGGCGCGCGAGCCGCTTCTGGCCCCCGTGGTGTCGGCGCGCCTTCCCATGGCCGCCTCCGAAGCCGGGCGCGTGCACATCTTCCGCCCCGAGGACGACACCGCCGAGCATTACGCCATCGAGATCGGACGCCCCGACCGCGATGCGCCGGTTCTGGCGCGGCTGCATTCGGCTTGCTTCACCGGGGATGTGCTGGGCAGCCTGAAATGCGACTGCGGCCCCCAGCTTCGGGCCGCGCTGGCCGAGATGGGGGCACAGGGGGCGGGCGTGCTCCTCTACCTCAATCAGGAAGGGCGGGGGATCGGGCTGGCGAACAAGATGCGCGCCTATGCCCTGCAGGATCAGGGATTCGACACGGTGGAGGCCAATCACCGGCTGGGCTTCGAGGATGACGAGCGCGATTTCCGCATCGGAGCGGGCATCCTGCGCGAGATGGGGTTCGGCGCCGTCCGGCTGCTGACCAACAACCCCGCCAAGATCCGCATGATGGAGACGCATGGCGTCAAGGTCGTGGAGCGCGTGCCCCTCAAGGTCGGGCAGACGGCGCAGAATGCAGGATACCTTGCGACGAAGGCCCTGAAATCGGGGCATCTGCTGTGACGGCACCCCGTGCGGTGATGCGGGTGACGAAAGCGGGCGTCCTCTTTGCGGGGCGGCGGCTTGCCTGCAGCATCGGGCGCGGCGGCGTGACGGGCGCAAAGCGCGAGGGCGACATGGCAACGCCGCGCGGCGATCACCGGATCATCGGGATGCTCTATCGCGCGGACCGGCTTGCGGGCCTTCCGGCTTGGGCGCGGCCCATCGGGCCGGGGGATCTGTGGTCGGACGATCCGGCGGACCCGGCCTATAACCGCCTCGTGCGCCGTCCGCACCCGTTCCGGCACGAATCGCTGCGGCGGGCCGATCCGATGTACGATCTGATTCTGGTGACGGATTGGAACACGCCCGCGCGACCGGGGCATGGATCGGCGATCTTCGTGCACACATGGCGGCGGCGGGGCGCACCGACGGCGGGCTGCGTCGCGCTGGCGCGCAAGGATATTCTGTGGCTTGCCCGGCGCATCCGGCCGGGCTGCGTCTTGCGCGTACGCTAGGCGCGCGCGCCGAAGATCGCGCTGCCGACGCGCACATGGGTCGCGCCTTGAGCGATAGCATCTTCGAAATCGCCGCTCATCCCCATCGAGAGGCCCCCAAGGCCGTTGCGCTCCGCGATGCGGGCCAGATGGGCGAAATGCGGCACCGGGTCGGCCCCCTCGGGCGGGATGCACATCGCGCCCACCACCGGCAGATCCAGCGCGCGGGCGGCGGCGATGAAGGTGTCCGCCTCATTGGGCAGGATGCCGGCCTTTTGCGGCTCGGCCCCGGTGTTCACTTGCACGAAGAGATCGGGGCAGTGCCCGGCCTCCTGCGCCAGCCGGGCCAGGCGGTTGGCAAGGCTCGGTCGGTCGAGGGTGTGGATCGCATCGAACAGATGAAGCGCCGCCTTGGCCTTGTTGGTCTGAAGCGGGCCGATCAGATGCACGGTGACGGGGCCGAAGCGGTCGCGTAAGGCGGGCCATTTCCCCTGCGCTTCCTGCACGTAATTTTCGCCGAACAGGCGGTGGCCACTGTCTAGAACCGCCTCCACCCGGGCGTCCGGTTGCAGCTTCGACACGGCGACGAGCTGAACCGACCCTGCGGGCCGGCCATGAGCCGCCTCGGCGGCGCGGATGCGGTGAAGGATGTCCGTATATGCCATGGAATCAGGCGTAGCGGGACGGCGCATAAAAGAAAAGAGCGGGCTTTCGCCCGCTCTTTCCGCCGAATGATCCGTGTGGATCAGAAGGCCAGCTTGATGCCGATGTCGGCCAGCGTTTCGCCGTCGCCGTCTTCGTCCGTGTAACGGTCGGTGTTCACGACGCCGCCGTTGATGGTCGCGCCACCGCCGAGGTCGTAGATCGCGCCGATGCCGAACGTGTCCAGCTTGTCGTCGCCGTTGACTTCGTTGTCGAGGTCGTCACGACGGGCGAAGCCGCGGACGGTCGTCGCGCCGAAGGTGTAGGAGACGCCCAGACCGATCGTGTGGTCCAGTTCCGGGTCCACGTCGGAGCCGTAGCCGTCCAGTTCGTCGAGCACGCCGTCGAAGCTGGCGTAGTAGGCTTTGACCGCGAAGCCAGCCACGTCGGTTTCACCCGACAGGATGACTTGGCTGCCGCCGTAGTTGCCGTCGTTCTCGTCGTACTCGCCGTTGTCGAGGTAGCCGAGGCCGACTTTGTAGTTGTCGCCTTGGTAGGCAACGGCAACAGCGTAAGCGGTCGTACGCTCATCGCTGTCTTCGTCGCTGCCATAACCGAGGTTGCCGTCGGTCATGCTGAGGTGGAACTCAAAGCCGGACATCGTGTAGGAGTACAGAGCGCCCGGGCCTTGTTCGATCGCGGTCGAACCGTCGCCGTTGATGTACGGGATGTCCGAGTAGTCGTTCAGGCCGGAGAAGCCGACGCCGTCGAGGTCACCGATCGCTTCTTCGGCAGCCGAGGCCACGTCGCCCATTTCCAGCTGACCGAAGGCGCCGGAGATCCAGACGGTGCTCTCACGGTCTTCAACGTCGCTGGCGAAGCCGCCCGTCTGCGAGTCGTTGGCTTCGTGCGCACGGAAGGCTGCGCCGAATTCCAGACCGGTGTCCGTTTGACCCGACAGGTTGAAGCGAACGCGAGCGCGCTCGGAGAACTGCACGTCTTCGCCATCGAAGACGACGCCCATACGTGCGTCACCCGTCAGGGAGACTTCGGCAGCGGCGTATCCCGTCGTCGCGGCGAGGATCGACGTCGCAAGAAGAATCTTTTTCATTGTTTCCCTCGTTGTACCTAGAAAGGCCGGCCCAACCCTTTTGCGGATCAGGACTGCATATGTTTTCCGCCCGGTTGCCCAGTAAAGCAACGATAACGGTTGCGTGTTCCAACTTGTAGGATGATGTGATGCAATGGTGCAACAGTGCCCCCACGGGGGAAAACGCTTGTTCCAGTGGCCCCCCTCCGATAGGAAAACCCAAGGATTGCAGTATGAGGATCGCATGACCTTGAACCGCTTCGCGCGCGCCGCCTCCCTTGGCGGAATTGTCCTGCTGGTCGCGGCCTGCGGCAGCAAGGAAGCTGCGGATCGCCAGCGCGAGCAGCTTGCCGCGGCTGAGCCCTATCACAGCGACACGATCGGCGGGCAGCGCGGCGACGGCAGTATCTGGCAGTTGTTCGGCAAGAACAACGACACGAACACCCGTATTGCAGTGAACCGCTATATCTGGACGGCGGCGCTGGATGTGCTCAGCTTCTTGCCGGTGCAGTCGGTCGATCCCTTCTCGGGGGTGTTCACGACGGGCTACGGCACGCCGCCCGGCGGCGGGCGCGCCTATCGGGCCACGGTCTATGTGCAGGATGCGGCGCTGGATGCGCGGTCGCTGCATGTCGCGCTTCAGACCAGCGGCGGCAGCGCCGTCTCCGCCGAGACGACGCGCGCGATCGAGGATGCGATCCTGACCCGCGCGCGCCAGCTGCGGACCGAGGACGGCCGCCGCTAGGCGTTCTCGCGCAGGATCGCCCCGGCAAGGTAGAGCGATCCGCAGATCAGAACCCGCGCCTGCGGCTCGCGCCGCAGGATCGCCCGCAGCGCCTCCGTCACCGATTCGGCCGTCTGCGCCGCGATGCCCACATCGAGGGCCGCGTCGCGAGTGGCTTCGGCAGGCAGGGTGTTCGGCTCGTTCGGGATGGTGATGGCGGTCAGCGATTCGGTTACCGCCGAGAGCGGGCGCATATAGCCGCGCACATCCTTGGTGTTCAGCATGCCGCAGATCAGATGCGTCGGGCGCGGGGGCATCGCGGCCAGCGTCGCCGCCACGGCCTGTCCGCCCGCCGGATTGTGCCCGCCATCGAGCCAAAGCTCCGCCCCCGCCGCCAGATCGGCCAGAGGTCCGCTGCGCAGCCGCTGCATCCGGGCGGGCCAGAAGGCGCGGGTGACCGCAGCCTCGCAGGCGGTCTCGTCATGGCCAAGAAGCCGCAGGGCGGCGAGGGCGGCCCCGGCATTCTGGATCTGATGCGGGCCGGGCAGATTCGGCAGCGGCAGATCCAGAAGCCCATCCTCGTCCTGAAACACGAGGCGGCCGTGTTCCGCCTGCACATGCCAGTGCTGCCCATGGACACGCAGCGGAACGCCCAGCCGTGCGGCCCGCGCCTCGATCACCTCCAACCCCTCGGGGGCTTGGGGACCGACGATGCAGGGCACGCCGCGCTTCAGGATGCCGGCCTTTTCGCCCGCGATCTCGGCCAGCGTGTCGCCCAGATATTGCTGATGGTCGATCGAGACCGGGGTGATCACCGTCAACCGCGGGCTGTCCACGACGTTGGTCGCATCCAGCCGCCCGCCGAGGCCCACCTCCAGCAGCGTCGCATCCGCAGGGGTGCGCGCAAAGGCCAAGAGGGCGGCGGCGGTGGTGATCTCGAAGAAGGTGATCGCCTCGGGGCCGTTGGCGGCGGCGCATTCGTCCAGCAGGGCCGTCAGATCCGCCTCGGAGATCAGATCGCCGGCAAGGCGGATCCGTTCGTGGAAGCGCGCCAGATGCGGCGAGGTATAGGCGTGGACCCGCAGGCCCGCCGCCTCCAGTCCCGCCCGGATCATCGCCTGGGTGGAGCCTTTGCCGTTCGTGCCCGCCAGATGGATCACCGGCGGCAGGCGCCGTTCCGGATGGCCCAGCGTTTCCAGAAGCCGGTGCATCCGGTCCAGCGTCAGGTCGATGACCTTGGGGTGCAGCGCCATCATGCGCTGCAGGATGGCGTCCGAACCGCTCACGCGTCTGGCGCGGGCGGGGTGACGGGGGCCGGTTCCGGCGTGGGGGCGGGCAGGTCGGCGCGCACGGCCGGGGGCTGACCCGTCAGCATGCGCAGGATCGTCACCAACTCCTCGCGCAGCGCCTTGCGGTGCGTCACGCGGTCCAGCATGCCGTGATCCAGCAGGTATTCGGCGCGCTGGAAGCCTTCGGGCAGCTTTTCGCGGATCGTCTGTTCGATCACGCGGGGGCCGGCGAAGCAGATCAGGGCGTTCGGCTCCGAGATGTGCACATCGCCCAGCATCGCATAGGAAGCCGTGACCCCGCCCGTCGTCGGGTGCGTCAGCACGACGATATAGGGCAGGCCCGCATCCTTCAGCATCTGCACGGCAACGGTGGTGCGCGGCATCTGCATCAGCGACAGGATGCCTTCCTGCATCCGCGCCCCGCCCGCAGCCGAGAACAGCACCAGCGGACGTTTCAGCGCCACGGCGCGTTCGGCGGCGGCCACGATGGCGTTGCCGACATACATGCCCATGGAGCCGGCCATGAAGGCGAAGTCCTGCCCGGCGGCGACCACGGGCGTGCGGGCGATCTCACCCTCCACGACCAGCATGGCCTCTTTCTCGCCGGTGGATTTCTGCGCCGCCTTCAGGCGGTCGGGATATTTCTTCTGGTCCCGGAACTGCAGCGGGTCCGCCACGGGTTCGGGCACCGCGACCTCGGTGAAGATGCCGCCGTCGAACAGCGCCTGAAAACGCTTGCGGGGGCTGATCGCCATGTGATGGTCGCAATTGGTGCAGACGTTCAGATTGTCGGCCAGCTCCCGGTGGAACAGCATGGTCCCGCATTCGGGGCACTTGGTCCACAGGTTCTCCGGCACCTCCCGGCGCGAGAAGAGCGAGTTGATCTTCGGGCGGACGTAATTCGAGATCCAGTTCATGAGGGTCGGAGTGCCTTTCCGGTCGCGTCTGACCGAACCGAGATAGCCCCACCCGCCACGGATTGCAATTCTAGTGGTGCAGGGACACGAGACGGATCGACGCCGCGTCGAAACCGCTGACGCCGCGCAGCACCGCCAGATCGGTGCCGTCGACCACGATGCGCTGGCCGGTCTCGTGGTCCAGCACCTCCACCACGGGGGCGTGTCCGGGTTCGTGGGTAATCTCGATCACGTCGGTCTTGGGGTCGAAATCCATCAGCGTCGCCGGATGGCCGGACACGCCTTCGCCCAGAATGAAGGTGTCCGCGCCGTCGCCGCCCGTGGCGACATCCTTCGCGCCGACATGCAGGACATCCTCGCCGCGCCCGCCATTGAGGTAGTCCACGGCCCGATCCTCGCCGCCGAACAGCGTGTCGTTCCCCGCGCCGCCATCCAGCGTGTCGGCGCCGCGCCCCCCGAACAGCCGGTCATCGCCGTCGTCGCCCGACAGCCAGTCCTTGCCGCCCTGACCGTGCAGACGATCCTGCCCGGCGCCGCCGATCAGCGAATCGTCCCCCACGCCGCCACGCAACGTGTCATCGCCCATCTGGCCGTACATCTGGTCGTTGCCCGTGCCGCCGAACAGCCGGTCATCGCCGCCACCGGCATAGAGCGCGTCATCGCCATCCCCGCCGAAGAGCGTATCGCGCCCATCGCCGGAATAGAGGTAATCCTGCCCGCCATCGCCCATCACGCGGTTGTCGCCGTCCCGCGCGACAAGGATATCGGTGCCGTCGCCGCCCGACAGGGTGTCGTCGCCGTCGCCCGTCGCAAGGCGGTCGTCGCCATCGGTGCCGACCACGTTCTCCGCCGGGTCGGGCGGTTCGGGGATGTCGCTGGAACGGGGCATGCCGTCGAAGCGGACCTCGTCCAGCAGATCGCCCTGCGAATCCTGCGTCTCCCCCTCGGTGCCCTCGGGGGCGGCCTCCGCGTCATCGTCGGCGTCGTGGCCGGGATCGGCCTTCAGGCCCATGAACATGTCCGCGGCGGCACCCGCCATGACCGCACCGACGAGGCCGATGATTCCGAACATACCCACCCTCTACGCTTGTTCGCCTTTCGGTCTAGCGCGCGGACCGGGGGCGGTCTGCCGGGATCTTTCCATGTGGTTAACGCAACAACGCTTCCCTTTCGGGCCGATTTCCCCTATATGCGCGTATCCCCGCATGTCGGGGCGGGCCCTGCTGGACGACATCCTGGCTTGCGCCGTCACCACCCAATTGAAGGAGACATCCGATGTCGATCACCGTCGAAGAAAAGAACCGCCTCATCAAAGAATACGCGACGAAGGAAGGCGACACCGGTTCGCCCGAAGTTCAGGTCGCCGTTCTGTCGTCGCGGATCGCCACGCTGACCGAGCACTTCAAGACCCATAAGAAAGACAACCACTCCCGTCGTGGTCTTCTCATGATGGTCGCGCAACGCCGCAAGCTGCTCGATTACCTCAAAGCCAAGGATGAAGGCCGTTACACGTCCCTGATCGGACGTCTGGGCCTGCGCCGCTAACGCTTTTCCGACGCGCCCTCCGGGGCGCGTCGCCGTTTTCGCATCGCGCGGCAGGGTCCGGCCGCTCGGCAGAAGATCAGGACCCCGGACGAACGCCGTCCGGATGCCAAGCCGGGGGAGGGACCCCCGGCCAGAACAGGAAAACACATGTTCAACGTTACGAAAAAGTCGATCGAGTGGGGCGGCGAGACGCTGACGCTCGAGACCGGCAAGGTGGCCCGTCAGGCCGACGGCACCGTGATCGCCACGCTGGGCGAAACCTCGGTCATGGCCAACGTGACCTTCGCCAAGGAGCAGAAGCCCGGACAGGACTTCTTCCCGCTGACGGTCCACTACCAAGAGAAATACTACGCCGCCGGCAAGATCCCGGGTGGCTTCTTCAAACGCGAGGCCCGGCCGAGCGAGAAGGAGACGCTGACCTCCCGGCTGATCGACCGTCCTTGCCGTCCGCTCTTCGTGCCGGGCTTCAAGAACGAAGTGCTGGTGATGTGCACCGTGCTGTCGCACGACCTCGAGAACGAGCCCGACATCGTTGCGATGATCGCGGCCTCGGCGGCGCTCACGCTGTCGGGCGTGCCCTTCATGGGCCCGATCGGTGCGGCGCGCGTCGGCTTCGTCGATGGCGAATACGTGCTGAACCCGGCGGTCGATGACATGCAGGGCCTGCGCAACAACCCCGAGCAGCGGCTCGACCTCGTCGTCGCGGGCACCAAAGACGCCGTGATGATGGTGGAATCGGAAGCCTACGAGCTGTCCGAAGCCGAGATGCTGGGCGCCGTGAAGTTCGGCCATGATGCGATGCAGCCGGTGATCGACCTGATCATCGACCTCGCCGAAGCGGCCGCGAAGGAACCCTTCGACTTCACCCCGCCCGACTACTCCGCGCTCTATGCCAAGGTGAAGAAGGCCGGCGAATCGCAGATGCGCGCCGCCTATGCCATCAAGGACAAGGGCGAGCGTCACGACGCCGTCGAAGCCGCGAAGGCCGCCGTCAAGGCCAGCCTGAGCGACGAGGAACTGGCCGATGCCAACCTCGGTTCCGCGCTGAAGAAGCTGGAATCCGAAGTGCTGCGCGGCGACATCATCTCGGGCGGTGCCCGGATCGATGGCCGCGACACCAAGACGGTCCGCCCGATCGTGTCGGAAACCGGCATCCTGCCGCGCACGCATGGTTCGGCGCTGTTCACCCGCGGCGAGACGCAGGCGCTGGTCGTGACCACGCTCGGCACCGGCGAGGATGAGCAGATCATCGACGCGCTGCACGGCAACTCGCGCTCCAACTTCCTGCTGCACTACAACTTCCCGCCCTATTCGGTCGGCGAAGTGGGCCGCGTCGGTTCCCCCGGGCGCCGCGAGATCGGTCACGGCAAACTGGCATGGCGCGCCCTTCAGGCCGTTCTGCCGAGCGCGACCGACTTCCCCTACACGATCCGCGTCGTGTCGGAGATCACGGAATCCAACGGTTCCTCCTCGATGGCGTCCGTCTGCGGCGGTTCGCTGGCGATGATGGATGCGGGCGTTCCGCTGAAGGCCCCGGTGGCCGGCGTCGCCATGGGCCTCATCCTCGAGGGTGACAAATGGGCCGTGCTGACCGACATCCTCGGCGACGAGGATCACCTCGGCGACATGGACTTCAAGGTCGCAGGCACCGAGAACGGCATCACCTCGCTCCAGATGGACATCAAGGTGGCCGGCATCACGCCCGCGATCATGGAGCAGGCGCTGGCACAGGCCAAGGACGGCCGGATGCACATCCTGGACGAGATGGCGAAGGCCCTGACCTCGGCCAACGCATTCTCGGCCTATGCCCCCAAGATCGAAACGCTGACGATCCCCACCGACAAGATCCGCGAAGTGATCGGTTCGGGCGGCAAGGTCATCCGCGAGATCGTGGAAACCTCGGGTGCCAAGGTCGACATCAACGACGACGGCATGATCAAGATCGCGTCCAACGACGCCGATGCGATCAAGCGCGCCTATGACATGATCTGGTCCATCGTGGCCGAGCCGGAAGAAGGCAAGATCTACACCGGCCGCGTCGTGAAGTTGGTCGATTTCGGCGCCTTCGTGAACTTCTTCGGCAAGCGTGACGGCCTCGTGCACGTCTCGCAGATCTCGGGCAAGCGTCTGCAGCACCCGAACGAAGTGCTGAAGGAAGGTCAGGAAGTGAAGGTCAAGCTTCTGGGCTTCGACGATCGCGGCAAGGTGCGCCTTGGCATGAAGATGGTCGATCAGACCACCGGCGAAGAAATCGCGCCCGACGCGAAATCCGACGCCGAAGCGTGATGACAGAAAGGCCCCGCATTGCGGGGCCTTTTTCATTGGGTCAGCCGGTCGCCGCGACCGCCTCTGCCAGACGGGGCACATCCTCGGCCCGCAGGCCCGCGATGTTGATGCGGCTGTCGCCCAGCATGTAGACGCCGTGATCGCGCCGCAGCGCCTCCACCTGCGCCGGGGGCAGGCCGAGGCGCGAGAACATGCCCCGATGCCGCGCCACGAAGGCGAAACGGTCCGTCCCGCAGGCCGCGGTCAGCGCGCCCGCCAGCGCCTCGCGCGTGCGGATCATGCCAAGGCGGATCGCCTCCAGTTCGGCCCGCCATTCGGCATTCAGCCCCGGATCGTCGAGGATGGTCGCCACCACCCGCGCCCCATGATCGGGCGGGAAGGAGATCGTCATCCGGTTCAGCGCGGCCAGATTGTCCTGCACCAGCGCGCGCACGCCCCCCAGCACCAGAAGCGCGCCCGCCCGCTCGCGGTAGATGCCGAAGGATTTGGAGCAGGAGGCCGCGATCATCGCCTGCGGCAGCTGCGCGGCAAGGCGCCGGGTGGCGGCGGCATCCGCCTCCACCCCGTCGCCGAATCCCTGATAGGCCAGATCGATCAGCGGGATCGCCCCCGCGCGCTCCAGAAGGGCGGCGATGATGCCCCATTCCTCCTCGGTGGGATTGGCGCCGGTGGGGTTGTGGCAGCAGCCGTGCAGCAGCACGATGTCGCCCGGTGCGACGCGGCCCAGATCCTCCATCAGGCCGGGCAGGTCGATCCCGCCGGTGGCTGGATCGAGATAGCGGTACTCCGCCCGCCGCAGCCCGGCATGGTCGATCAGCGCCGGATGGTTCGGCCATGTCGGCGCCGAGAGCCAGACGGTCGCCTCGGGCGTCGTTCCCCGCACGAGGTCCAGCGCCTGACGCAGCGCCCCGGTGCCGCCGACGGTGGCGATCGCCGCCCCGTCCGTCCGCCCAAGGATCATGCGGCGCATCGCATCGAGGAAGGCGGCATCCCCGGCCATGGAGGTGTAGGTCTTGGTCTCCTCTTCCTCCCAGATGCGGCGCTCGGCGCGGCGGACGGCGGCCATGACGGGCGTGCGCCCCGCGGCATCCTTGTAGACGCCGACGCCAAGGTCGATCCGGCCGGGCCGCGGATCGTCGCGGAAGGCTTGCATCAGGTGCAGGATCGCATCCGCAGGTTGCGGTTTCAGCCGCTCAAGCATGTCCCGTCTCCACCGGAAGATCGTGCCGCGCGCCCCATTCGGCCCAAGAGCCGTCGTAGAGCGCGTGATCGGGATGCCCCAGACGTTCCAGCGCAAGGCTAAGGATCGCCGCCGTGACGCCCGACCCGCACGAGGTGACGATGGGGCGCTCCAGATCGACACCCGCCGCGACGAAGGCATCGCGCAGCGCCGCAATCGGTTTCAGGGTGCCGTCCGCGTTCAGCAGCCGGTCGAAGGGCAGGTTGCGTGCGCCGGGAATATGGCCCGCCCGGAGGCCGGGGCGGGGTTCGGCCACCTCCCCGGCAAAGCGCGGCGCGGCGCGGGCATCCACCACCTGCGCGGAACCGGCGGCCACCTCTTCGGCGGTGCGCACGCGCTGGGGCTGCGGGATCGGGGTGATCCGGCGCGGCTGCGGGGCGGGGGCCTCATCCGTGACGGGCCGGCCCTCGGCCTGCCATTTGGGCAGGCCGCCATCCAGCACCGCCACCGCGTCATGGCCCATCAGGCGGAACATCCACCACACCCGCGCGGCCGAAAAGAGGCCTGTGGTGTCGTAGATGACCACCTGCGTCGCCCCGCCGATGCCGAGTGCGCCTACGGCGGATGCGAACGTCTCGGCATCCGGGGCCATATGCGGCAGGGGGCTGTCGGCGCGGATCGTCTCGATGTCGAAGAAACCGGCGCCGGGAATATGTGCCTGCGCATGATCGGCCCGCGCATCGCGGCCCGCCGCCGGCATATGCCACGAGCCGTCGAGCACGACGACATCATCGAGATGGTCGGCCAGCCATGCGGTGGAGACAAGGGTTCGGGGATCGTTCAGGGCGTTCATGGGGGCACCTCCGCCCCCCGGATACGCCGCGCCCGTCCGCGCTTCAAGTCAGCCCTGCTTCAGCAGCCGGGCCTTCTGGCGGTTCCAGTCGCGCTTGGCCGACGTCTCGCGCTTGTCGCTGATCTTCTTGCCCTTGGCGATGCCGATGCGGATCTTCACCATGCCGCGGTCGTTGAAATACATCCGCAGCGGCACCAGCGTCATGCCCTCGCGCTTGGTCGCGCTCCACATGCGGGCCAGTTCGCGCCGGTTCACCAGAAGCTTGCGCTTGCGCCGTTCCTCATGGCCCCAGGTCTTGGCCTGAAGATAGGGCGCGATATAGCCGTTGATCAGCCACAGTTCCCCATCCTCGACGCTGGCATAGCTGTCGGCGATGTTGGAGCCGCCCTGCCGCAAGCTCTTCACCTCGGAGCCGAGCAGCATGATGCCTGCCTCGATGTCGTCCTCGATCGCGTAGTCGAACCGCGCGCGGCGGTTTTCGGCGATCAGCTTGCTGTTGGGATCGGATTTCTTCATCGGGGAAAGATAGGGGGCGTGGCCGCCCCCGTCCAGATCAGGCCAGCAGCCCGGCGTGGCGCAGGGCCGCGTCGATCCGCGCCTTCACCCCATCGCTGACCGGCAGCAGCGGCAGGCGGACCTCCGGTTCGCACCGGCCAAGGCGCGACAACGCGTATTTCGCCCCCGCCAGACCCGGTTCGAGGAAGATCGCCTCGTGCAGCGGCATCAGGCGGTCCTGATAGGACAGCGCGGTGGCGTAATCGCCCGCCAGCGTCGCGGCTTGGAATTCGGCGCACAGGCGCGGGGCGACGTTCGCCGTGACGCTGATGCAGCCGACACCGCCATGCGCGTTGAAGCCGAGCGCGGTCGCATCCTCGCCCGAAAGCTGCACGAAATCCGGCCCGCAGGTGATGCGCTGCTGGCTGACGCGTTCCAGCTTTCCGGTCGCGTCCTTCACGCCGACGATGCGCGGCAGGCGGGCCAGTTCGCCCATGGTCTCGGGGCTCATATCCACGACCGAGCGGCCGGGGATGTTGTAGATGATGATCGGCAGATCGCAGCTGTCGTGCAGCGCGCGGTAATGCGCGATCATGCCCGCCTGCGTCGGCTTGTTGTAATAGGGGGTGACGATCAGCGCCGCATCGGCCCCCGCCTCTTGGGCGTGACGGATGAGGCCGATCCCCTCGGCGGTGGAATTGGAGCCTGCGCCCGCGATGACCGGCACGCGGCCGGCGGCATATTCGATCACCGCCGCGACGACGATCTTGTGCTCTTCATGGGTCAGGGTGGGGCTTTCGCCCGTCGTGCCCACCGGCACCAGCGCCGAGGAGCCTTCCTCGATCTGCCAATCCACCAGCTTCTTCAGCGTGTCCAGATCCAGGGCGCCGTCCTTGAACGGCGTCACGAGGGCGGGAATGGACCCCTTGATCATGACACGCTTCTCCTTCATCGGCGGATTCGTCCGCATTCAAACGAGCCTGTCTTACGCGGCCCGCAAGGCTTTGCCAAGCTGGCGGCTTCGTGTGTTGCCGCGGGGCGGGGGCTTTGGCAGGATGCGCCCCATGAAAGCACTTCTCGTGTCCGCATGCCTGCTGCTGCCTTTGCCCGCCTTGGCCGAAGATGGGCTGGCCGCAGCCCTTCAGGCCGCGGATCGGAAGGACTGGCCCGCCGCCTTCGGCGCGGTGCAGGACGACATCGCCCGCGACATCATCGAATGGCAGCGCCTGCGCAGCGGCGAGGGAACCGCCGCCGAATACGAGGCCTTCTTGCTGCGCCGCCCCGACTGGCCGGGCCTTCCGCTGCTGCAACGGAGGGGCGAGGAGGCGATCGTGGCCACGGGGGATGCGGATCGCATCGTCGCCTTCTTCGCCGCCGATCCGCCGCAGACGGGCGCGGGCGCGATCGGGCTGGCGCGGGCGTGGCTGGCCCTTGGCCGGCGCGATGCCTCGCAGGCCGAGGCGCTGCGCGCGTGGAACACCCTGCCCCTCTCGGCCGAAGAGCAGGACGAATTGGGGCGCATGTATCCCGATGCCCTGACCGCCGCCGATACGGCGCGGGCCGATCATTTCCTCTGGGCGGGGGACGGGGCGCAGGTGCGCCAGATGCTGCCGCGCCTTCCCGAAGGCTGGCAGGCGCTGGCCCTTGCCCGCCTTGCCCTGCGCGAGGATGCCGCCGGGGTCGATGCCCTGATCGAGGCGGTGCCTGCCAGCCTCTCGGCCGATCCGGGGCTTGCCTATGAGCGGTTCGCGTGGCGCATGCGCAAGGGCCGCTTCGACGAGGCGGCCGCGCTTCTGCTGGCGCAGGGCGCCGATCTGGGCCGCCCCGAGGCATGGGCCGATGGCCGCATCTACCTCGTGCGGGAATACGAGACGAGCAATCCGGACCTCGCCTATCGCCTCGCCTCTGGGCACGGGCTGACCGAGGGCGGGGATTTCGCCGATCTGGAGTTTCTGGCCGGGCATGTGGCCTTGCGCAAGCTCAACCGTCCGGACGACGCGCTGGAGCATTTCCGCCATTTGCAGGAGGGGGTCGGCACCGCCATCAGCCTGTCCCGCGCGCTGTATTGGCAGGGCCGCGCAGAGGAGGCGCTGGGCGATTACGACGCCGCCATGGCCACCTTCCGGCAGGCGGCGGAACATTCCTCGGCCTATTACGGGCTGCTGGCCGCCGAAAGGCTGGGCCTCGATACCGATCCTGCGATGCTGGCGGGGGATGCCGCGCCCGACTGGCACGGGGCGGAGTTCATGTCCTCCTCGGTGCTGCATGCGGCGCAGATGCTCTTGGCCTCGGGGGATTGGCAGTTGGGGCGGCGCTTCATCCTGCATCTGGCCGAATCGCGGGATGCCACGGGGCTGGCGCAGCTGGCGGACATGGCGCTGGATCAGGGGGAGCCGAACATCGCCCTTGGGGTTGCGAAGATGGCCGCCTATCGCGGGATCATCCTGCCGGCGGCCTATTACCCGGTGCCGGACCTCGTGCCCGACGGGCTGCCGGTGACGCGGGCCTTCGCGCTCGCTATCTCGCGCCGGGAATCGGAGTTCGATCCGGCCGTCGTCAGCCCCGCCGGGGCGCGGGGCCTGATGCAGGTCATGCCCGACACGGCGCGGCGGCTGTCGGCCGATCTCGGGGATGATTTCAGCGTGGGGCGTCTGACCTCGGACCCGGCGTTCAACGTGCGGCTCGGCTCCACCTATCTGGCGCAGATGATCGAGGAGTTCGGCCCCTCGGTCGCGCTGGTGGCGTCGGGGTACAATGCCGGGCCGGGGCGTCCGCGCGACTGGATCGAACGGATGGGCGATCCGCGCGATCCGTCGGTGGACGTGGTCGACTGGGTGGAGGACATCCCCTATGCCGAAACGCGCGCCTATGTGCAGCGCGTGGTGGAATCGCTGGTGATCTACCGCGCCAAGCTGGCGGGAACTCCGATCCCGGTCCGCGTCACGGACGAGTTACGGGGGTAGGGGGTTCGCCCTTCTGTTCGGCGCGCCACAGCGTGAACAGCCCCGCCATCACCACGATCGCCGCGCCGATCACCACGTTCGGGGTCAGCGTTTCGCCGAAGAAGGCGACACCGATGATCGCGATCCACATCAGTTGCAGGAACGAGAAGGGCTGCACCGCGCTTGCCTCGGCATAGTCATAGGCGCGGATCATGCACCAGTGGCCAAGGATCCCGGTGCAGCACAGAACCGCCATATAGGGCCAGTCGGCGCGCGGCATCGGCTGCCAGAACCACAGGCCCAGCACCGTGATCGCCGCCGCCCCCGTGACCCCGGCCCAGAAGAAGCTGACCGTCGCCCCGTCCTTTTCCGCGACATAGCGGGTCAGCAGGCCGTAAAGGGCGAAGACGAACGCGCCGAGGATCGGCAGGATCATCCATGGCGACAGGATCTGCTCGCCCAATGGGTTCAGGATCACCAACACACCCACCGCGCCGACCGCGATCGCCGTCCAGCGCCGCCATCCCACATGCTCGCCCAGAACCGGCCCCGACAGGGCGGCCACCAACAGCGGGAAGCAGGTGAAGATCGAATGCGTGGCCACCAGCCCCAGCTTCACGAAGGCCAGCAGCAGGATGCAGATCTGCGACACGAGGATGAGGCCCCGCGCGATCTGGATCAGTAGGTGGTGCGGGCGCAGCACCCGCCGCAGCCCGCCGGGGCTGCGCAGCGCCAGCGCGACGACGAAGGCGGCAAAGAACCAGTAGCGGATCATCACGATGACGAAGACGTTGTTGCCCTCGCCCAGATGACGCGACACGGCATCCTGCGCCGCAAAGACCAGCGTGGCGGTGACCATGCAGGCGATGCCCTTGCGCAGATCGGGTTGGGTCACGATGCCTCCTGTCGCCGGGTTCCGGCCGTCATGTGTCGTTTCGTTCCAAAGCCGGGGCGGCGTGCCACGTCGAAGCCGGCCGCATCCAGCGCGCGGCGCACATGCCCCGCAGCGGTATAGGTGGCGAAGGTGCCGCCGGGCGCGGTATGGCGGCCCACCTCGGCCATCAGATCGTCCGACCAGAGCTCGGCGTTCTTGGCCGGGGCGAAACCGTCGAGGAACCACGCATCCGCCGTGCCCTCCCATTGGGGAAGGGTCTCGCGCGCATCGCCGAGGATGACCTCCGCCTCCAGATCGCCCAGATGGATGCGGCGTCGCGGCCCCGTCCCGGCGGCCCATGCGTGCAGCACCGGATCCGCGATCGCCCGCAATTCGGGGAACGCCTCCAGCGCGCGGGCCATGTCGTCGGCGGTCATGGGAAACGCCTCGAACGAGGTGAAGCGCAGACGCCCCGGCAGGCCCGTCCGCCGCCATGCGATCAGGCTGACCAGCAGGTTCAGCCCGGTGCCGAAGCCGAGTTCCGCGATGTGGAACCCCGCCCGCAGCCGTTCGGGCAGCCCGTTGCCAGAAAGGAAGACATGGCGCGTCTCCTCCATGCCGCCGGTCAGCGAGAAATAGGGATCGTCAAAGCGGGTGGATACCGGGATCGTCCCGTCCAACCAGTCGAGTTCTGCCTGCATCCGCACCTCCGGCCTTCTTGATGCGCCTCCGGGGCGCGGAGCGCAATGGCCCCGGTGCGCGCTGGTCAGCCGCCCCGCCGCCGCATAGAAGGGGCGGATGAGGACCGATCTAGTCATACGCGGCGCCGGCATCTTCGGCCTGTCCATCGCTTGGGAGGCGGCGCGCCGCGGTGCCCGTGTCACCGTGGTGGATCCGGGGGGCATCGGGGCGGGTGCCTCGGGCGGGGTGGTGGGCGCGCTGGCGCCGCATGTCCCCGAAAACTGGAACGCCAAGAAGCAGTTTCAACTCGACAGCCTGTTGCACGCCGCCGATTTCTGGGCCGGGGTGGCGGCGGCGGGGGGCGCCGATCCCGGCTATGCCCGCACCGGTCGTCTGCAACCCGTGACCGATGAGGACGCCGCCGCGCTGGCGCGGGGGCGGGCGGTGTCGGCCGGAACGCTTTGGCAGGGGCGGGCGCGCTGGGATGTGCGGCCCGCGACCGGGGCTGCGTGGGAGCCGCCCTCGCCGACGGGGCTGTTGGTGGAGGATACGCTCTCGGGCCGCATCCATCCGCGCATGGCGCTGGGCGCGCTGGCGGCGGCGATCCGTGCGGCGGGCGGTGCGATCGTGCCGGAATGGGAGGGCGCGGCCCCCGAGGTTCATGCAACGGGCGCAGCGGGCCTTCACGATCTGTCGCGCGCGCTGGGCCGCACCGTCGGGACGGGGATCAAGGGGCAGGCGCTGGTTCTGCGCCACGAGGCGCGAACCCTTCCGCAACTGTTCGTAGACGGGCTGCACATCATTCCCCATGCGGACGGCACCGTGGCCATCGGCTCCACGACCGAGCGGGAGGCGGCGGATCTGCGCACCGATGCGCAGCTCGATGCGCTGCTGGCCCGCGCGGTGGCGGCGGTGCCGGTGCTGGCGGGCGCCGAGGTCGTGGAGCGGTGGGCCGGGCTGCGCCCGCGCGCCCGTTCGCGCGCGCCGATGCTGGGGCCATGGCCAGACCGGCCGGGGCATTTCATCGCCAATGGCGGTTTCAAGATCGGGTTCGGCATGGCCCCCGGCGTGGCGCGGGTGATGGTGGATCTGGTGCTGGAGGGGCGCGACGCCATTCCCGCAGGCTTTCGCGTCACCGACAATTAGGGCAGGTCCAGATCGACCCAGACCGGGCGATGCGGCGCGCCGTCCCCCATGCCCGCCCCGATGATCCGCAGCCCGGCCATGGGCAGCACATAATCGAGGCGCAGCGGCCCGGTGGCGGGATAGTCGGCGCTGGCGGTGCCGGGCAACGGATCCTGCACCGCCGGATCGGCGAGCAGCGCAGCGATGCCGTCATGCCGCCCGTCGCCCGCATCCGGGTCGGCATTGGCATCCCCAAGGATCACCCAAGGCGGCGCGGGCGGCGCAAACGGCAGCCGCCCCGCGATCAGGGCGGGCCAGAAGGCGATCTCGTCATGATTGCGGCGGCCGTTGCGATCCTCCGGCCCGTCGAAGACGGGGGGCGTGGCGTGAAAGGCCAGAAGGCGCAGCACCGTGCCGCCGGGCAGTTCCAGCGGCACCTCCCAATGCCCGGTGGAGGAGAGGCGCTGCACCGCCTTCGCCCCTTCGCTCATGCCGTCGAACAGCAGCGCCCCCGGCAGCGCCGCCCAAAGAAACCCCGAGAAATCGCGGACCTGATCCGTCAGCACCGGAAAGCGCGACAGCACCGCCATCCCCCCATCGCCCGCGAAAAAGCCGAATCCCTGCGCATCGCCCGGCCCGCCCAGCCGTCCATCGCCATCCAGATCGAGGCCGGTGGCCATGCCCGTATTGGGCCGCAGCGCAAAGCGGTAGGGATACTCGGTGGTCAGCAGCGCAGCGAAGGCCGCAAGGCCCATGCCCGCCGCATCGTAATCCACGTCCTGCAGCAGCACGACATCGGCCCCAATGGCATCGAGCCGCGCCGCCGCCTCCAGCATCGCCGGATCGCGCGCAAGGATGTCCCGCAGCATCAGGCCCGGCCCCTTGCGCGACAGATCGGCATGAAAGGTCGCAACCCGCAGCGGGCCGGCCGGCACCGCCATCGGCCAGAGCAGCAGCAGACAAAGGAAAACCCGGACACGCATGGCGTCCGGGTTCGCATATCGTGCTTAAGATCGGGTTAAACCCAAGGGCGGGAGGTGGCGAGCCCTGCCTCGAAGGTTTGGATCGCGGCGGCCTTTTCCATGGTCAGGCCGATATCGTCCAGACCGTTCAGCAGGCAGTGCCGCCGGAAGGGGTCCACCTCGAACGCGAAGTCCTTCCCGTCCGAGGTCGTGACGACCTGACGTTCCAGATCCACCGTGATGCGCGCATTGGCCCCGCGGCCCGCATCCTCCATCAGCACATCCACCACATCCTGCGGCAGCGCGATCGGCAGGATGCCGTTCTTGAAGCAGTTGTTGAAGAAGATGTCGGCAAAGCTGGTGGAGATCACGCAGCGGATGCCGAAATCCAACAGCGCCCAGGGCGCATGCTCGCGCGAGGAGCCGCAGCCGAAATTGTCCCCCGCCACGAGGATCTCCGCCGAGCGGTAGGCGGGCTGGTTCAGCACGAAATCGGGCTTTTCGGTGCCGTCGGCCTCGTAGCGCAGTTCGTCGAACAGGTTCCGGCCAAGGCCGGAACGCTGGATCGTCTTCAGGAACTGCTTGGGGATGATCATGTCCGTGTCGATATTGACGAGCGGCATGGGCGCGGCGATGCCCGTAAGCGTCGTGAACTTGTCCATCACACGGCCTCCTGCGCCGCAAAGGCGCGCACATCGGTCAGACGGCCCGTCACGGCGGCGGCGGCGGCCATGGCCGGGCTCATCAAATGGGTACGCCCCCCGCGGCCCTGCCGCCCCTCGAAGTTGCGGTTGGAGGTGGCGGCGCAGCGATCCCCGGGGTTCAGCTGATCGTCGTTCATGCCAAGGCACATGGAGCAGCCCGACAGCCGCCATTCGAAGCCCGCATCGATGAAGACCTGCGCGATGCCTTCCTGTTCGGCCTGATGGCGCACGAGGCCGGAGCCGGGCACGACCATCGCCCGGATGCCCGGCGCGATGCGGCGCCCGCGCAGGATCTCGGCGGCGGCGCGCAGATCCTCGATCCGGCCGTTCGTGCACGATCCGATGAAGACGGTGTTCACTTCGATGTCCTGCAGGCGGGTTCCCGGCGTCAGGCCCATGTAATCGAGGGCGCGGCGCGCCGCCGCCACCTTGCCGCCCGAGAAGCTTTCGGGTTCGGGCACGGTGCCGGTGATCGGCAGCACATCCTCGGGCGAGGTGCCCCATGTCACGACCGGGGCGATATCCTCGGCGCGCAGGGTGACGACCTTGTCGTAATGCGCGCCTTCGTCGGAGAAGAGCGTCTTCCAATAGGCGACGGCGGCATCCCATTGTTCGCCCTTGGGGGCGTTCGGGCGGCCCTTGCAATAGGCGAAGGTGGTCTCGTCGGGGGCGATCAGACCGGCGCGGGCGCCGCCTTCGATCGCCATGTTGCAGACCGTCATGCGGCCTTCCATCGTCAACTCGCGGATGGCCTGCCCGCAATATTCGATCACATGGCCGGTGCCGCCGGCGGTGCCGGTCAGGCCGATCACGGACAGGGTGATGTCCTTGGCCGTCACCCCGGGGGGCAGCGAGCCGGTGATCTCCACCTTCATGTTCTTCGATTTCTTTTGGATCAGCGTCTGGGTGGCAAGCACATGCTCCACCTCGGACGTGCCGATGCCATGCGCCAGCGCGCCGAAGGCGCCATGCGTCGCGGTATGGCTATCGCCGCAGACCACGGTCATGCCCGGCAACGTCCAGCCCTGTTCGGGCCCGACGATGTGCACGATCCCCTGACGGATGTCGTCGATGGGATAGTAATGCACCCCCGAGGCGCGGGCATTGGTGTCGAGCGCGCCGACCTGAATGCGGCCCTCTTCGTTTTCGATATGCAGCTCGCGCCCCTTGGTGGTGGGCACGTTGTGGTCCGGCACGGCGATCGTCTTGCCGGGCGCGTGCACGGCGCGTCCGGCCATGCGCAGCCCTTCGAAGGCCTGCGGGCTCGTCACCTCATGGACGAGGTGGCGGTCGATATAGAGGAGGCAGGTGCCGTCGGCATCCTGCTGGACGACGTGGTCGTCCCAGATCTTGTCATAGAGCGTGCGTGCTTGAGCGGTCATGGCTCGTCCCTGCGGTCGGATGGCTTTGATGCGGAAAACAGCGGCGTCTGGGATGCACAAGGGCACCCCGCCGCATCAAAGGCGCGCGAGGACGTTGCGGGTCGCACCGAAGAACCGCGCCGGAAGGCGGGCATGGTCGGTGATGTTGAAGTAGATGAACCCTTGCATGGGGCAGAGTGTAGGCCCCCGGACGGATTCGCGCAAGAGGCGCTGCGGACTTGCGTGCGCGCGGCCGCGCCATATACCAATGCGGAAGCAGAAGGACGATGCCATGCCCAATCCCACCGCCGCCATGATCGTCATCGGGGACGAGATCCTTTCGGGTCGCACCCGGGACAGCAACGCCCACCATCTGGCGAACGAGCTGACCTTGGTGGGGATCGACCTGCGCGAGGTGCGCTTCATCGCGGACGATCACGAGGGCATCGTCGCGGCGGTCAATGCGCTGCGGGGCGCGCATGATCACGTCTTCACCTCGGGCGGGATCGGGCCGACCCATGACGACATCACCGCCGATGCCGTGGCCGCGGCGTTCGGTGTGCCGATCGACGTGCGGGCCGATGCGGCCGCGCTCTTGGGCGCGCATTACGAACGCACGGGGCGCGAGTTCAACGACAGCCGCAAGCGCATGGCCCGCATCCCGGACACGGCGGTGCTGATCGACAACCCGGTATCCATCGCGCCGGGCTTCACGCTGGGGAATGTGCATGTCATGGCCGGGGTGCCGGACGTGTTTCAGGCGATGCTGGCGGGGGTGCTGGCGCCGCTGGCCAAGGGGGCGCCGCTTCTGTCGCAGACCCTGCGGGTGGAGCGGGGGGAGGGCGACATCGCCGCGCCCTTCGGCGCGCTCGCGGCCGAGTTCCCGGACCTGTCGATGGGCAGCTATCCCTTCGTTCTGAACGGGGCGGTGGGCACCAACCTCGTGATCCGCGGCACGGATGCGGCGCGTGTGAATGCGGCGATGGCACGGCTGGCCGATCTTTTTCCGGGATGACACGCGCACTTCTGGCCGAGATGGAGCCGACATGGCCCCCCGCCCGGCAGTGGCGGCAGGGGCCGTGGGTGCTGCGCGATGGGGCGGGCGGGGGTGGCCGGGTGTCGGCCGCGACGCTCGAAGGGCCCTATGACGGCGCGCCGCCCCCCTTCGTGATGGTCCGCGAGGGCGAGGAGGCGCTGGACCGCGCGCTTGTCGCTGCAGGCTATGGACAGGAGGATGAGGTCACGCTCTATCTGGCACCAGTGGCGGATCTCGCGGCCCCGGCGGCGGTTCGGGCCGAATGGCCGCCCGGGCCGGATGCGGTGGCGATGTGGGCGGCTTCGGGGCGGATCACCGCGCCGCGGCTTGCGGTCATGGCGCGCTGCGGCTGCCCCCGCACGATCATCGCCTGCGAGGGCGGTGCGGTCTTTGCCGCTGTGAACGGCGATCTGGCCGTGCTGCATGCGCTGGAGGTCGCGCCCCAGCAGCGTCGCCGCGGCCTTGCCCGCCGCCTCGTCCAAGGGGCCGCGCAGTGGGCGGCGGATCGGGGCGCGGCGCGGCTGGGCCTCGTCGTCTCGGCGGACAATGCCCCGGCCCGCGCGCTCTATGCCGCGCTCGGCATGGCGGAGGTCGGACGTTATCATTACCGCCGGGCGCCTCGGTGATCCGCCGTCTGTATCTGTGCCTGTGCCTCGGCCTTGCCGCCGCCCCGGCCTCCGCCTTCACCCCGCCCTTTCCCGGCCCCGCCACCCTGACGCGCGAGGAGGCGGCCGATCCCGGCAGCACCGCCATTCCCACCGCCCCATGGACCGAAGAGGGCGCCCCCCCGCCGGTGGCCGAAGGCGCGGTGCTGCGCAGCGCATGGCAGATGACCCCGCCCGAGGGGTTCACCACGCTGTCGATCCTGCAACCGATCCGCGCGGCGATCGTGGCCGACGGGTGGGAGATCCTGCTCGATTGCGACACCGATCGCTGCGGCGGCTATGATTTCCGCTATGCGCTCGATCTGTTCCCCGAGCCGGAGATGCATGTCGATCTGGGCGATTTCCGCTTCATCTCGGCCCAGCGCGGTGCGGCGCGGCTGGCGGTGACGGTCAGCCGTTCGGGGGTGGAGGCGTTCGTGCAGCGCACCGAGGTCACGCCCGATGCGCCCACGCCCTTGCCGCAGGCGGGCTTTGGCGCGCAGGCCGTCGTGCTGGAGGGGCTGGATTTCGCCAGCGGCGAATCCGCGCTTCAGGGCGCGCAACCGGCGCTGGAACCGCTGCTCGATTGGCTGCGCCGAACGCCGCAGGCGCGCGTCATGCTGGTGGGGCATACCGATCGCAGCGGCGATGCGGCGGCGAACCTCGCCTTGTCGCGCAGCCGGGCGGAGGCGGTGCGCGATTGGCTGATTACGCAGGGGATCGCGGCGGAGCGGCTTCGGGCCGACGGGGTCGGCGGCCTGGCCCCGCGCGACACCGACGCCACCGAAGCCGGCCGCGCCCGCAACCGCCGCGTGGAGGTGCTGCCCGATTAGGGCGGCGCCCCCGCCTTGCATCCGCCGCCGCCGCGTGGAACCTTGCCCGCGATGCGCCGAGGCGCGTCCATTTCACCATGCGGACGGAGGATGACGATGAAGACGCTGGCCGAGAACCGTGCCTTTGGCGGCGTGCAGGGGGTCTATTCCCACGCCGCCCGGACCACCGGCTGCGACATGACCTTCGGCCTGTTCCTGCCGGCCGAGGCGGAGGAAGGCCCGGTGCCCGTCCTGTGGTTCCTGTCCGGCCTGACCTGCACCCATGAAAATGCGATGGTGAAGGCCGGTGCGCAGCAATGGGCCGCCGCCGAGGGGATCGCCCTCGTCTTTCCCGACACCTCGCCGCGCGGGGCGGACGTGGCCGATGACGCGGCCTATGATCTGGGGCAGGGCGCGGGCTTTTATGTGAATGCGGCGCAGGCCCCGTGGGTGCCGCATTTCCGCATGTGGGACTATGTGACGACCGAACTGCCCGAGGCGCTGTTCAAGGCCTTTCCCTTGGATGAGGGGCGGCAGGCGATCAGCGGCCATTCGATGGGCGGGCACGGCGCGCTGACCATCGCCATGAGCATTCCGGGCCGGTTCCGCTCCGTCTCGGCCTTTGCGCCGATTGCGCATCCCACGGCCTCGGAATGGGGGCGCAAGCAGTTCGCGGCCTATCTCGGCCCGGACGAAAGCGCATGGGCGGCGCATGATGCGACGCTTTTGATGCGCAAGCGCGGCTTCGACGGGCCGGTTCTGGTGGATCAGGGCAGTTCGGATCAGTTCCTCGATCTGCTGCGCCCCGAGGCCTTGGCCGAAGCCATGGCCGCTCGGCGGCAGGAGGGGGCGTTCCGTATGCAGCGCGGCTACGATCACAGCTATTTCTTCATCTCCACCTTCATGGAGGAGCATGTGACCTTCCACAGCCGGGCGCTCTATGACTGAGGTCTATGTCGATGCCGATGCCTGCCCGGTGAAGGCCGAGGTGGAGCGTGTGGCCCTGCGGCACGGGGTGCGGGTGCTCATGGTGTCCAATGGCGGGATCCGCCCGTCGGCCCATCCGCTGATCGAAAGCGTGTTCGTCGCCTCCGGCCCCGACGAGGCGGATAAGTGGATCGCCGATCATGCAGGCGCGGGCGATGTCGTGGTGACGAACGACATCCCGCTGGCCGCCCGCTGCGTGGAGGCGGGGGCCGCCGTGCTGCGCCCGAACGGCGAGGCGCTGACCACCGCCAATATCGGCAACGTGCTGGCGACGCGCGATCTGATGGCGGATCTGCGGTCCGCCGATCCGTTCCGGCAGGGCGGCGGGCGGGCCTTTTCCAAGGCCGACCGCTCGCGCTTTCTCGACGCGCTGGACCGCGCGATCCGCAAGGCGCGCGGTTAGAGCCGGGCCGCCTTGCGCGCCAGATCGAGCTCTGCTTCGATCAGCAGACCGTCCGCCGCCAGCGCGGCGCGGGCGGGCGGGGGCGGATTCATGACGGCGTCGTAGAAGGCGGCCCGCTCGGCCTCGGTCGCGTGGGTCAGCACATCCGCCAGCACGAGGTTGTTGCGATAGGCCCCGCGCGTCAGGCGGAAGGGCAGCCGTGCGAGCCATGCCGCCCGGTCCTCGGCGTGGAAATGCAAAAGCGGCAGGGCGTCCGTGAAGGGGATGCCGTCGATCCTGTCCTTGTTCAGAAAGCCGCCATGCAGGCGCGGCTCCAGCCCCGGCACGCCGGTGCGGAAGAAGGACTTGCCGACGGCATGGCTTAGCGCGCCGCTGGGCAGCGCCTCGGCCCAGTCGCCCAAATGGCGGTCCCGCTCGGCGGCGCGGCGCAGCGGCGCGCGGAACTGGCGGGCGGTGAAGATGTCGGGCGGCAGGTCCGCATCGTGCAGCGCCTCCCATGGGCGCATCCGCACGAGGACCGTGTCCGCGGCGTCCAGCACCTCGGATACGGGGCGAGCGGGGTGGATGAACTCGTCCACATCCAGATGCGCGATCCATGGCAGCGGGGCCGCGGCATAAAGCCGCTGCATGTTCCACGTCTGGCGGTTCTGGTGGCGTCCGGGGCGTTTCGGCCCCCACCAATCGGCATCGCAGCGGATGGTGCTGACGCGGTCCAGCCCGGCCAGCGCCTCGGCGGCGGCATCTTCGGGATCGTCCAGATGCAACCAGATATGGGCCGCGCCCAGCCCGAGGTGATGCGCAACGAAGGCGCGCATCTGGTCGATCGGCGCCATGGCCGTGATGCAGATGCCCCAATCCGTCATGTCGTTCCCCCATGCGCGCGTCTTCGCCGACTCACTTGATTTTCCGCCGGCATGAACGACACTTGTGACATGAGCGATGGAGGCCGTCATGCTGGAATACCTGCCCGATGATCTGCGCGAAGAAATGCGTCAGGCTGCCATCCGAAAGCGCCGGCGCGGATCGCGGCTGCACATCCAGCTGGGCCCGGATGTGTTCCCCCTGACGCGGCTGTGGGACAGGGGCCTGTCGATCGAGGCGGCGCGCCTGACCCATCTGCGCGGCGTGGTCGATCTGTTCGACGGGCCGCGGCATATCGGGCACTGCCTGATCGTCGCCTCGGTGATCGACGGGGATGAGCTGGTCTGCGAGTTCAAATCCTTCCAGCCCATCTGCGACGGCCCGCCCGTGGATTTCGAACGCACGGCCGAACCTGTGGCGGGTTTCCTGCCCGCCTATTGAAGATCGGCGAAGGCCTCGCCCAGACGGGTGCAGGCCTCTTCGATCATCGCGCGCGGCATGGCGATGTTGAAACGCAGGAACGTCTCGCCGCCGGTGCCGAAGCTGGGGCCGTGATTGGCGGCGATTCCGGCCTGCCCCTCGACGCGGGCCAGGATTTCCTCTTGGGTCATGCCGGTGCCGGAGAAATCGACCCATGCCAGATAGGTCGCCTCCAGCGGCATGGAGGTAAGGCCCGGGATCGCGTTGATCGCGGCATCGAACAGGCGGCGGTTCTCGTCCAGATAGTGCATCAGCGCATCGACCCATGCCGCGCCTTCGGGGGTATAGGCGGCCGTGGCCATGCGCAGCCCGAAGCTGTTGGGCGAAATGCCGAGCGCGGCGACACGCGCCGCGAACCGCGCGCGCAACGCCTCATCGTGGATGATGACGTTGCCGGTATGGCCGCCCGCGATGTTGAAGGTCTTGCTGGCGGAGGTCATCATCACCAGCCGGTCCGCGATGTCCGGCGCGGCGATCGGCATCGGGACATGGCGCTGACCGGGATGCACGAGGTCGTGGTGAATCTCGTCCGAGACGAGGATCAGATCGTGGCGGCGGCAGAAATCGGCGATGGCGCGCAGTTCCTCGGCGGTCCAGACGCGGCCCCCGGGATTGTGCGGCGAGCAGAGGATCAGCATCCGCTCCGCCCCGGTCATCCGCGCCTCCCACGCCTCCAGATCCAGCACATAGCGCCCGCCCGACAGCGCCAGCGGACATTCGACGACCTGCCGCCCCGCCGCCCGGATCACCCGCGCGAAGGCGTGATAGACGGGCGTCATCAGCACGACGCCGTCGCCCGGCTGCGTGAAGGCATCGACGCACAGCGCGGTGCCGTTCACCAGCCCATGCGTGGTGAAGATCGCCTCGCGCTGCACCTCCCAGCCGTGGCGCGTGCGCATCCACCAGCAGATCGCATCGAGATAGGCGCGGTCATCGCCGAAATAGCCGTAGATGCCATGCGCGGTCATCGCCTCCAGCTCGGCCTGAACGGTGGTGGGGGGGCGGAATTCCATATCGGCCACCCACATCGGAAGCCCCCGGCCTTCGGGTACGTCATACAGCGTGTCCATCATGTCCCATTTCACCGAATGGGTGCCGATGCGGTCGATCTGTTCGTCAAAGCTCATGGGGAGGCCTCCTGGAATGCGGCGAGCTTAGAGCGGAAGGATTGCGGCGGCAACGCGCTTGGCCTAGATCAGGGACATGATACGCCCCATTCTGATCCATCCCGACCCGCGTCTGAAGAAGGTCTGCCCGCCGGTGGCGGCGGTGACGGACGATATCCGCGATCTGGCCCGCGACATGCTGGAGACGATGTACGACGCGCCCGGCGTCGGCCTCGCCGGCCCGCAGATCGGGGTGATGCTGCGGATCCTGACGATGGACTGCACCAAGGACCCGGAGGCCGAGCCTCGGCCCATGGTGCTGATCAACCCCGAGATCCTGTGGTCCTCGGAGGATCGCAGCACCTATGAGGAAGGGTGCCTGTCCATCCCCGAGCAATATGCCGAGGTGGAGCGCCCGGCACGGGTGCGCGTGCGCTGGCTGGGCCTCGATGGGGCCGAGCATGAAGAGGAGTTCGCGGACCTCTGGGCGACCTGCGTGCAGCACGAGATCGACCATCTCGACGGCAAGCTGTTCATCGACCATATCGGGCCGCTGAAACGCCAGATGATCACCCGCAAGATGCAGAAGCTGAAACGCGACCGCGCGCGGGAGAAGGCATGATCCGTCCCTTCCTGTCATGGCCCGATCCGCGTCTGCGCAGCCCCGCCGCGCCGGTGGAGGCCGTCACGGACGAGGTGCGCGCGATCTGGCGCGACATGGTGGAGACGATGGACGCCATGCCCGGCTATGGCCTTGCCGGGCCGCAGATCGGCGTGATGCTGCGGCTGGCCGTGGTCGATTGCTCCGAAGAGCGGGGGCAGGCCGTGCTGATGGCCAACCCCGAGATACTGCACGCCTCCGTTCAGCCGCGCGAGCATGAGGAGGCGAGCCCGAACCTGCCGGGGGTGCATGCCGCCATCTCGCGCCCCCGTGCCGTGACGGTGCGCTTTGTGAACGTGGAGGGCGCGGTGGAGGAGCGGGATTTCGTCCATCTCTGGGCGACCTCGGTGCAGCACCAGATCGACCATCTGAACGGGCGGATGTATTTCGACCATCTCTCGCCGCTGAAGCGCAAGATGCTGATCGCGCGGGCGCAAAAGCGGGGGCGGCGGTAGGATGCGCGTCGTCTTCATGGGCACGCCCGATTTCTCGGTCCCGGCGTTGGAGGCGCTGCACGCCGCCCATGAGGTGGTCTGCGTCTATACCCAGCCGCCGCGCCCCGCGGGCCGCGGCAAGAAGGAACGCCCCGGCCCCGTCCATCGCCGCGCGCTGGAACTGGGGCTGACGGTGCGCCACCCGGCGCGCCTGCGTTCGGCCGAGGATCAGGCCGAGTTCGCCGCCCTCGGGGCGGATGTGGCGGTGGTGGCGGCCTATGGGCTGATCCTGCCGCAGCCGATCCTCGATGCGCCGCGCCTTGGCTGTCTGAACATCCACGCCTCGCTTTTGCCGCGCTGGCGGGGGGCGGCGCCGATCCACCGGGCGATTCTGGCCGGGGATGCGGAAACCGGCATCTGCATCATGCGCATGGAGGCCGGGCTCGATACCGGGCCGGTCATCGCCTGCGAGGCGACGCCCATCGGCCCCGAGGATACGACCGCCACCGTGCATGACCGGCTGGCCGCCATGGGCGCGGCGGGGATCGTGGCGGCGCTGGAGGGCGATCTGGCCGCCGTGCCGCAGCCCGACGCGGGCGTGACCTATGCCGCCAAGATCGACAAGGCGGAGGCGGGGATCGACTGGACCCGCCCGGCCGTCGAGGTGGATCGCCAGATCCGCGGCCTCTCGCCGTTCCCCGGCGCATGGTGCCTCGTGGAGGGGGAGCGCGTGAAGCTGCTGCACAGCCGCCTTGCCGACGGCCAAGGCGCGCCCGGCGAGGTGCTGGAGGGGTTCACCATCGCCTGCGGCCAAGGGGCCGTCACCATCACGCTGGCCCAGCGCGAAGGCAAGCGCCCGGTCGGTGCCGAAGATCTGCTGCGCGGGCTGACCCTGCCGAAACGGCTGGACTCGGGTTCTGGGGCCGTTATCACGAAAGCATGACGGAACGCCCCGTTTGGGGCCGACCGGAGGAGGCGCGTCCCGGACCGGTATCCGCGACGGTATGCGCGGTGCTGGAGGGAGCCTATGGCTGACATGAACGACCATTCGAAGCCGCGGGACGCAGGCATGCCGCCGCGCACCGGGCATTGGAAACTGATCGGGCCGGGGATCGTCGCGGCCGCGACGGGCGTGGGGGCGGGCGATCTCGTCGCGACGCTGATCGCGGGATCGCGCTTCGGATATGCCCTGCTCTGGGCGGCGGTGATCGGCTGCATCGTGAAGATCGCGCTGGCCGAAGGGGCGGCGCGGTATCACCTCGCCACCGGAACGACGATGCTGGACGGCTGGCGCTCGCTCGGTCGGTGGACCAGTTGGTATTTCGGCATCTACATCCTGATCTGGGGCTTCGTCTACGGCGCCACGGCCATGAGCGCGACGGCCCTGCCGCTGGCGGCGCTGTTCCCGTTCCTGCCGCTGTGGGGTTGGGCGATCATCTCGGGCCTCGTCTGCGCAGGCTTCGTCTGGGCCAACAAATACGAAGTGTTCGAGAGCACGATGAAAGTGCTGATCGGGCTGATGTTCCTGATCGTGGTGGGTGTGGCGCTTCTGGTGGTGCCGGATGTGGGCGCGGCGCTGACCGGCCTGATCCCGACCGTTCCGCCGGGGGCGACGATCTACACGCTGGGCCTGATCGGCGGCGTGGGGGGCACCATCACCATGGCCGCCTATGGCTATTGGGTAAACGCCAAAGGCTGGCGCAGCCCGGCTTGGATGGGGGTCATGCGGCTCGACAACCGCGTGTCCTATGCCGTGACGGGGATCTTCGTGATCGCGATGCTCGTGATCGGGGCGGAGATGCTCTATTCGGCGCAGATCGCGCTGTCCTCGGGGGATCGGGGCCTTCTGGATCTGGACGAGGTTCTGCGCGACCGCTTCGGTCCGATCGTCTCCAAGCTGTTCCTGATCGGGTTCTGCGCCACGGCGCTGTCCTCGATCCTCGGCGTCTGGCACGGGGTGTCGCTGCTCTTTGCCGATTTCTGGCGCAACCACGTCAAGGGCGAGGTGGCCGACACCCGCGAGGGGCTGGACCGTACCCCGGCCTTCCGCTTCTTCATCTTCTGGCTGACGATTCCGCCGATGGTGCTGCTGGCCTTCGGCCGTCCCTTCGCGCTGGTCGTGCTCTATGGGGCGCTCGGGGCGTTCTTCATGCCCTTCCTTGCGCTGACGCTGATCTGGCTCTTGAACTCGTCGCGGGTGCCGAAGGAATGGCGCAGCGGCTGGCTGTCGAACGGGCTTCTGGGAATTGCGGCGGCCCTGTTCGTCGTGCTGTGCCTGAACGAGATCTGGGGCCTCTTGTCCTGATCCCGAAGGCCCGTCCCGTCAGGGGGCGGGCTTTTTCTTGAACGGGGCCATCCCGGCGCGGGCCAATTCGTCCGCGCGTTCATTTTCGGCATGGCCGGCATGGCCCTTGATCCAGCGCCATTCCACCTTGTGGCGAACCTGCGCCAGATCAAGGCGCTGCCACAGATCGGCGTTCTTCACCGGCTTGCGATCCGCCGTTTTCCAGCCGTTGCGCTTCCAGCCGTGGATCCAGCTGGTCACGCCATTCTTCACATAGGCCGAATCGGTCACGATGATGATCGTGCTGTCGCGCGTCAGCGCCTCCAGCGCCGAGATCGCGGCCAGAAGCTCCATCCGGTTGTTGGTGGTCAGCGGCTCGCCCCCTTGCAGGGTGCGTTCCTTCACGACGGCATCGCCGTCCTTGGCAAGCATGAGCACACCCCAGCCGCCGGGGCCGGGATTTCCGCTGCATGCGCCGTCCGTATAGGCATAAAGATCAGGCATGATCGCGGGCTATCCCAGCCGGGACCGCCGCGCAAGCGGTCAGCGGCGCGCCTTGGCCGCGACGCGCACCCGCGCAGGTTCCGGCCGCAGCGCAAGCGCCAGACCGGCAAGGACGGACATCGTGGCGATCAGGGAAATCATGCGTCTTACTCCTCCGTTGCCACGCAGCGTTTCACCGGCGGCGACGGATGTCAAATGGTGTGTCGCACGGGTTCCCGCAAGACGCGGGGGACCTTGAATTCCACATGTTCCTGCGCGGTTTCCACCAGTTCCACCGTGGTGTCGAACCGGGCGCGGAAGGCGTCCACGACCTCGTTCACCAGCACTTCGGGGGCCGAGGCCCCGGCGGTGATTCCCACGCTGGCGATTCCCTCCAGCGCGCGCCAGTCGATGTCGGTGGCGCGCTGCACCAGTTGGGCATAGGCGCAGCCCGCGGTGCGGCCCACCTCTACCAGACGGCGCGAGTTGGAGGAGTTCGGCGCCCCGATCACCAGCAGCGCGTCGATCCGGTCCGCGATGGCCTTCACCGACATCTGCCGGTTGGTGGTGGCATAGCAGATGTCTTCCTTGTGCGGCCCGACGATGGCCGGAAAGCGCGCGCGCAGCGCCTCCACGATGCCGATGGTGTCATCGACCGACAGTGTGGTCTGCGTGATGAAGGCCAGACGTTCGGGATCGCGGACCTCGAGCCCCGCGACATCGGCCGCCGTTTCCACCAGCAGCACCTCGCCGGGGGGAAGCTGGCCCATGGTGCCGATCGTTTCGGGATGGCCGGCATGGCCGATCATCACCATCTGCAGGCCGTCCTGATGATGGCGTTCCGCCTCGATATGGACCTTGGAGACGAGGGGGCAGGTCGCATCGACATAGACCATCTCGCGGCGCGCGGCCTCGGCCGGGACGGCCTTGGGCACGCCATGGGCCGAAAAGATCACCGGCCGGTCGCCCGGAACCTCGTCCAGTTCCTCGACGAAGATGGCGCCTTGGGCGCGCAGGCTGTCCACGACGAACTTGTTGTGCACGATCTCGTGGCGAACATAGACGGGCGCGCCCCATTTCTGCAGGGCCATTTCCACGATCTTGATGGCGCGATCGACACCGGCGCAGAAGCCGCGCGGGGCGGCGAGGTACAGCATCAGCGGGGGCAGGGACATGCGGGCGTTCCTTACATCGACCGCCCCGAACCTAAGGTGCCGGCACCCGCAGGTCCAGCCCCGGCCGCGTCCGCGGCTCGCGCATGACCGACTGGCGCAGTTCGGTCAGGTCGAGGAAGGTGTCGGCCTGACGGCGCAGGTCGTCGGCCACGGCGGGCGGCTGCGTCTGCATCGAGGAGGCGACCGTGACCCGCACGCCCTGCCGCTGCAGCCCTTCGACCAGCGCGCGCAGATCGCCGTCGCCGGAGAAGATCACCGCATGATCGATCCGGGGCGCGAGCTCCATCGCCAGCACGGCCATTTCCACGTCCATGTTGCCCTTGACGCGGCGGATGCCGTTCGCATCGATATGTTCGCGGGCCGGTTTCGTCGCCACCACGAAGCCGTTGTATTGCAACCAGTCCACCAGCGGCCGGATCGGGGAATGTTCCTCGCTGTCCAGAATGGCGGTGAAATAGAGGGCGCGCACGAGGCGGCCGCGCGTGGCGAAGGTGTCGCGCAGGCGGCGGAAGTCGATGTCGAAGCCAAGCTGACGGGTCGTCGCATAGAGGTTGGCGCCGTCGATGAACAATGCCAGACGTTCCTGCTGATATGGCATTCGGACCTTCCTTGGGGCGATGGCTGCATGATCATCGCTCTTATTGGGGGGGAATACAACTGGAGGTTGACGACTCATGTTCCAGCAGACGGCGTTCGTCGCCCTTGGCAGCAACCTTTCAACCGAAACGGGGCAGGCGCCAGATGTCATATTGGAGGAGGCGATCGCCCGTCTTCCGGTTGCGGCGCGCAGCCGCAGCTACCGCTCCCCGGCGTTTCCGGCGGGGAGCGGGCCCGATTATGTGAATGCGGTGGTGGCGGTTCGGCTGCCCGGCGATATGGCGCCCGACGCGTTCCTTCACCGGCTTCACGGGATCGAGGCTGCGGCCGGGCGGGTGCGGAACGCCCGCTGGGGCGCGCGTACGCTGGATCTGGATCTGCTGGCGATGGGGGATCGGCTGCTGCCGGATGCCGCGACATGGCGGCACTGGGCCGGGCTTGCGCCCGAGCGTCAGCGGTCCGAGGCGCCGGACCGTTTGATCCTGCCCCATCCACGCCTGCAGGACCGCGCCTTCGTGCTGGAGCCGTGGGCCGAGATCGCGCCGGACTGGCGCCATCCGGTCACGGGGCGGACGGTGGCGCAGATGCTGGCGGCGCTGCCTTCCGCCGATCGCGCGGCGCTGCGCCCCTTGTGATGTGGCGGCCCTTGTCAAGACCCCTGATTCTCTTTAGATAGGCCGTTCCACGCCCCCACGAATGGAGAGACCGATGGCCCGCGTAACGGTCGAAGACTGCGTCGACAAGGTTCCGAACCGTTTCGAGCTCGTGATGCTTGCAGCGCACCGCGCCCGTGAGATCGCGACCGGCTCCCCCATCTCCGTGGACCGCGACAACGACAAGAACCCCGTCGTGTCCCTGCGCGAGATCGCCGAAGAAACGCAGCCCGCCGATGATCTGCGCGAGCGTCTGATCGCCTCGCATCAGACCCAGATCGAGGTGGACGAGCCCGAGGAAGACCGCATGGCTGCCCTGATGGGTGCGGAATCGGATCGCCCCGCACAGGACGACATGTCCGAAGAAAAACTGCTGCGCGCCCTTATGGAAGCGCAGGGTCAGAACTGATCGGCAGGATGCGGCAGGGATGATCGACCTCGACGATCTGATCGCCCTTGTCCGCAACTACAATCCGCGCACGGATGTGGGGCTGATCTCGCGCGCCTTCGCCTATGGCGCGCGCATGCATGACGGGCAGTTCCGCCATTCCGGAGAGCCCTATTTCACCCATCCCGTGGCGGTGGCCGCGATCCTGACCGAACAGCAACTGGACGATGCCACCATCGTCACCGCGCTGCTGCACGACACGATCGAGGATACCAAATCCACCTATACCGAGGTGGAACGGCTCTTCTCCACCGAGATTGCCGAGCTGGTGGACGGTGTCACCAAGCTGACCAATCTCGAACTGTCGTCGGCGCAGTCCAAGCAGGCCGACAACTTCCGCAAGCTGTTCATGGCGATGTCGCGCGATCTGCGCGTCATTCTGGTGAAGCTGGCCGACCGGCTGCACAACATGCGCACCATCAAGTCGATGCGCCCCGAAAAGCAGGCCCAGAAGGCGCGCGAGACGATGGAGATCTATGCCCCGCTCGCCGGGCGCATGGGCATGCAGTGGATGCGCGAAGAGCTGGAGGATCTGGCCTTCCGCGTGCTGAACCCCGAAGCGCGCAATTCCATCATCCGCCGGTTCATCACCCTGCAGCGCGAAACCGGCGACATGGTGCATGACATCACCGCCGACATCCGCGGCGAGTTGGACAAGGCCGGGATCGACGCCGCCGTCTATGGCCGCGCGAAAAAGCCCTATTCCATCTGGCGCAAGATGCAGGAGAAGGATCTCGCCTTCTCCCGTCTGTCGGACATCTACGGCTTCCGCGTCATCTGCGAGGGGGAGGCGGATTGCTACCGCATCCTCGGGGTGATCCATCATCGGTGGAAGGCGGTGCCGGGCCGGTTCAAGGATTACATCAGCCAGCCCAAGCAGAACGGCTATCGTTCCATCCACACCACGGTGCAGGGGCGCGACGGCAAGCGGGTGGAGGTGCAGATCCGCACCCGCCAGATGCACGAGGTGAACGAGGCCGGGGTCGCCGCCCACTGGGCCTACCGCGAGGGCAAGCGGGTCAAGAACCCCTTCGCCGTCGATCCGGCGAAATGGATCACCAGCCTCGCCGAACGTCTGGGCGACGAGGATCACGTCGCCTTCATGGAGACGGTGAAGCTGGAGATGTACACCGATCAGGTGTTCTGCTTCACGCCCAAGGGGGATGTGATCCAGCTTCCGAAGGGGGCGACGCCGCTCGACTTCGCCTTTGCGATCCATACGCGGATCGGCAATTCCTGCGTGTCGGCCAAGGTGGACGGGATTCGCGTCCCGCTCTGGACGCGCCTGCGCAACGGCCAGTCGGTGGAGATCATCACCGCCGAAGGGCAGCGCCCGCAGGCCAGCTGGATCGACATCGTGACCACCGGGCGCGCCAAGGCCGCGATCCGCCGCGCCCTGCGCGAAGAGGACCGGAGCCGCTTCGTCCGCCTCGGGCAGGAACTGACACGGGCCGCCTTCGATCAGGTCGGCCGCAAGATGACCGACAAGGCGCTGCGCACCGCCGCCCGCCGTCTGGCCGCCACCGACGAGGTGGACCTTCTGGCCCGTGTCGGCGCGGCCGAGATCACGGCCCGCAAGATCGTCGAGACGCTCTATCCCGAGATCGCTCAGGGCACCGACGAAGTGGTGCTGCGCCCGGTCGTGGGCCTTGCGCCCGATCAGACCTATCGCCGCGCGCCCTGCTGCCATCCCCTGCCGGGGGAGCGGATCGTGGGCATCACCTATCGCGGGCAGGGCGTGGTGATCCACGCCATCGACTGCCCCGCGCTGGAGGAGCTGGAGGATCAGCCCCAACGCTGGGTCGATCTGCATTGGCAGCCGGGCCGCCATGCCCCGATCCACACCGTCGGGCTGGACCTGACGTTGTCGAACGATGCAGGCGCGCTTGGCCGGATCTGCACCCTGATCGGGGAGCAGATGGCCAATATTTCGGATCTTGTGTTTACCGATCGCAAGTCGGACTTCTACCGCATCCGGGTCGATCTTGAGGTGCGGGATGTCGAACATCTTCATCTTGTGATGACGGCGCTGGAGGCGGAAAGCCAAGTGGCCCAGATCGCTCGAGCGCGCGATCTGGGGCGCAAGCCATGAAAGGGTCGCGATCGTGTTCAAGCGGCGCACGCCGCGCAGCCTCTCGGGCTGGGCGCGGGAACTGATCTATCCGCGCGGCGGCTTCCGGCGGGCCGTGCGATACGTCTTGCACCGGATGCGCCGCCTGCCCGATCAGCCCGAACGGGTGGCGCGCGGTTTCGCCGCCGGGGTCTTCATCAGCTTCACGCCGTTCTTCGGGCTGCATTTCCTTGGGGCGATCGCGATCGCATGGGCGATCCGGGGCAATATCCTTGCGGCGCTGCTGGGCACCTTCATCGGCAATCCGGTGACGACGCCCTTCATCGCCATCACCTCGGTCGGTCTGGGCCACTGGATGCTGGGCATGCCCGGCGCCCTCGATCTGCCGGAGATCGGCCATGCCTTCGCGCGGGCCGGCACCCAGCTTTGGCTGAACACCAGCGCCATCTTCACCCCGCGCCAGATGCATTGGGACCGGCTGGTGATGTTCTTCCGCGAGATCTATTTCCCCTACATGATCGGGGGGATCGTTCCGGGCCTCGTGGCGGGGGCGGCCTTCTATTGGCTGACGCTGCCTTTGGTGCGGGCCTATCACAAGTTGCGCGCCAGTCGGGCCGAGGAACGGGCCGAACGTCGACGCCTCGTCCGGGAGGAGCCGCGCGAATAGCTTGCGCGCCGCGCCGCGCGATCCTATGCCGGATCGAGCGAAAGGACGGTCATGGTCTTCCGGCGACGGCAGGAGCACACGTTTTGGCAGAAGCTGCGGCAGACGGTCTGGCCCCGGTCGGGTTGGGCGCGGGCCGGGCAGTACCTGTGGCATCGCGTCATCCGCCTGCCCGACGATCCGCGCCGGGTGGCGCGCGGCGTCTTTGCCGGGATCTTCGCCTGCTTCGGGCCCTATCTTTTCCATGATTACGTCATCGCGGTGGGCCTTGCATGGCTGATCCGGGGCAACATCTTCGCCGCGCTCGTGGCGTCCTGCGTGAACAATCCGCTGACGCTGCCCTTCTTTGCAGTCATGTCGGTTTCGCTCGGTCAGCACCTTCTGGGGGTGGGGCAGGGGCTGCCGTCCTGGCAGATCATCGGTTTCTTCGCGCGGGCGCTGTCGGATATCGGCCATAACCTCTGGGCGCTGTTTTCGGCGGCGGACATGCATTGGGCGGGGCTGAAGCTGTTTTTCCGGCAGATCTATCTGCCCTATCTGCTGGGCGGCACGCTGATCGGGGTGCCGGCGGGCCTTGGGGCCTATGCGGGGGTGCTGTGGCTGGTGCGGGCCTATCGCGGCTTGCGCACCGCGCGCCTTCGCGCCAGAAACGAGGCATTGCGCAAAAGCGGGGGCAAGGGATGACGAAGCTGCGTCTGGGCGTCAACATCGACCATGTGGCGACGGTGCGCAACGCCCGCGGCGGCGCATGGCCCGATCCGCTGCGCGCGGCCCTTCTGGCCGAAGCCGCCGGCGCGGACGGCATCACCGCCCATCTGCGCGAAGATCGCCGCCACATCCGCGACGCCGATATCGAGGCGCTGATGGCCGGCCTGACGGTCCCGCTCAACTTCGAGATGGCCGCCACCGCCGAGATGCAGGCCATCGCCCTGCGCCATCGCCCCCATGCCTGCTGCATCGTGCCCGAAAAGCGCGAGGAGCGCACGACCGAGGGCGGGCTCGATGTGGCGGGCGATGCCGCACGGCTGGCCGATTTCATCGCCCCGCTGCGCGAGGCCGGAAGCCGGGTGTCCATGTTCATCGGCCACGAACCGGCTCAGATCGAGGCGTCGGCCCGGATCGGGGCGGCGGTGGTGGAACTGCATACCGGCCGCTACTGCGATCTTCTGTCCGAGGGCCGCGAGGATGAGGCCGCCGAGGAACTCTCGGCGCTGCGCCGCGGCGCCGCCCATGCCCATCAGCTGGGGCTGGAGGTGCATGCGGGCCACGGGATCAGCTATGACACGGTGGCCGCGCTCGCGGCCTTCCCGCAGGTGGTGGAACTGAACATCGGCCATTTCCTGATCGGCGAGGCGGTGTTCCGCGGCCTCGGCCCTGCGATCGAGGAGATGCGCCGCCGCATGGATGCTGCCCGCGCGCCCTTGGGGCAGGCCGGGGCATGATCCTCGGCATCGGCACCGATCTTGCCAATATCGAACGGGTGGAGCGGACGCTGGCCCGGTTCGGCGACCGTTTCCGCACCCGCTGCTTCACCCCCACCGAACAGGCCAAGGCCGAACGCCGGGCGGATGTGGCGGGCACCTATGCCAAGCGGTGGGCGGCGAAGGAGGCGTGCTCCAAGGCGCTCGGCACTGGGCTGCGGATGGGCATCGCATGGAAGGACATGGCGGTGACGAACCTGCCGACCGGTCAGCCGGTGATGCATCTGACGGGCTGGGCCGCCGCGCGGCTGGCCGAGATGACGCCGCCGGGGCATGAGGCGGTCGTACATGTCACGCTGACCGACGATCATCCATGGGCGCAGGCCTTCGTCGTGATCGAGGCGCGCCCCGCTCACGGCACCGAAACTTGACTTATGCGCGGTCCCCGCGCATGAAGCCCGCGATCACAAGGGGCCATCCATGTTCGCACGCAGGAAGAAGACCGAGGAAAAGGGCGGTATCGTGGAGACGATCAAGACGATCGTCTATGCGCTGCTGATCGCGGCCGTGTTCCGGACGCTGTTCTTCCAGCCGTTCTGGATCCCCTCCGGGTCGATGAAGGACACGCTGCTGATCGGCGATTTCCTGTTCGTCAACAAGATGGCCTATGGCTATTCGCGCTATTCCTGCCCCTTCGCGATCTGCCCGATCTCGGGCCGGATCTTCGCCTCCGAACCCAAGCGCGGCGACGTGGTCGTCTTCCGCCATCCGGTGAACGGCAGCGATTTCATCAAGCGTCTGATCGGCCTTCCGGGCGATACGGTGCAGGTGCGGGGCGGTGTGCTCTATATCAACGGCACGGAAGTGCCGCAGGCCGATGCGGGCACCTTCGACGAGACGCTGGCCCCGCAGGGCCCGATGGGCAGCCTGCCGCGCTGCGCCAATTCCCCGGTCGGTCAGGGCGGCACCTGCGAAAAGCGCCGCCTGCGCGAGACGCTGCCCAACGGCGTGACGCATGACGTGCTGGACATCGACCCGAACGGCTTTGCCGACAACACCGATGTCTATACCGTGCCCGAGGGGCATTACTTCTTCATGGGCGACAACCGCGACAATTCCGAAGACAGCCGCTTCTCGCAGGCTGTGGGCGGGGTCGGGATGGTTCCGGCCGAATACCTCGTGGGCCGCGCGGACCGGATCATGTTCTCCTCGGCGGGGCGCTCGCTGCTGTATTTCTGGACATGGCGTCCGGATCGCTTCTTCAAGGCGGTTGAGTGAAGATTTCTGCCGATCTCCGCCTGCTCCAGTCCCGTCTGGGGCATGAATTCCAGCGCCCCGAACTTCTGGTTCGGGCGCTGACGCATTCGTCCATCGCCTCGCCGACCCGCCCCTCAAACGAGCGGCTGGAGTTTCTGGGCGACCGGGTGCTGGGCCTTGCGATGGCCGATGCGCTGGTGCGGGCCGACCGCACGGCGGCCGAGGGCCAGCTTGCCCCCCGCTTCAACGCGCTGGTCCGCAAGGAGACCTGCGCCGATGTCGCCCGCGAGACGGGCGTCGGCGAGGCGCTGAAGTTGGGCCGGTCCGAGATGATGTCGGGCGGGCGCCGCAAGGAGGCGCTTCTGGGCGATGCGATGGAGGCGGTGATCGCCGCCGTCTATATGGATGCCGGGTTCGAGGCGGCGCGGGACATGGTCCTGCGTCTTTGGGGCGCGCGCATCGCCGCCGCCGAGATCGACGCCCGCGATCCCAAAACGGCATTGCAGGAATGGGCGCAGGCTCGTTCCCAGCAACCGCCGCGCTATGTCGAACTGGAACGGTCCGGCCCCGATCATGAACCGGTCTTCACCGTGGAGGTCCGACTGGATTCGGGCGAAACGGAGCAGGCCCGTGCCCGCACCAAACGGGCCGCCGAACAGGCGGCCGCCAAGGCGCTTCTGGCGCGGATGGAGAATTGAGATGACACGCGCAGGTTTCGTTGCCCTGATCGGAGAGCCGAACGCCGGCAAGTCCACCCTGCTGAACCGCATGGTCGGGGCGAAGGTGTCCATCGTCACGCACAAGGTGCAGACGACGCGCGCCCGCATCCGCGGCGTCGCCATGGAGGGCGAGGCGCAGATCGTCTTCGTCGACACGCCCGGCCTGTTCCGCCCGCGCCGCCGGCTGGACCGCGCCATGGTCGCCGCCGCATGGGGCGGGGCCGCCGATGCCGATCTGATCGTCCTGCTGGTGGAGGCGCATCGCGGCCTGACCGACGGCGCCGCCGCCATCATCGACGCGCTGAAGGACCGGGTGCCGCAGGGCGTGCGCGTGGCGCTGGCCATCAACAAGATCGACCGCGTGAAGGCCGAGGCGCTTCTGGGCCTTGCCAAGGAGTTGAACGATTCCTTCCCCTTCGTGGAGACGTTCATGATCTCGGCCGAGAAGGGGCATGGGGTGGACCGGCTGAAGCAATGGCTGGCCGCCCAGATGCCCGAGGGGGAGTGGTTCTATCCCGAGGATCAGATCGCCGACCTGCCGATGCGCGTCATCGCGGCCGAGATCACCCGCGAGAAGCTGACGCTGCGCCTGCACGAGGAGCTGCCCTATCAGCTGACCGTGGAGACCGAGAAATGGGAGGACCGTCCCGACGGCTCCACCCGCATCGACCAGATCGTCTATGTCGCCCGCGACGGGCACAAGGGCATCGTGCTCGGCAACAAGGGTGAGACGATCAAGGCCATCGGACAGGCGGCCCGGATCGACCTGACCGAATTCCTCGGCCGTCCGGCGCATCTGTTCCTGCAGGTGAAGGTGCGCCCGAACTGGCTCGAAGAGCCGGAACGCTATTCCGAGATGGGTCTCGATTTCAAAGACGGCAACGCTTGAGCCGTCTGACCGCCGATTTCTGGGTCCGCGCCTATCTGGCGCGGCTCCGGCAGGAGGCGATCCCCGCCTTCGTCACCGCCCGCGGGGATGAAACGGCAGGCGCGGTGATGGTGAAGCTCGCCACTCTCGATGGGCAGGCGCGCGTCTATCAGCGCAGCTTCGATCTGATGACGGGCGCACGGGCATGGATCGTGCTGGCCGAAGGGGCCGAATCCGACATGGACGCGCTGATCGTGCGCCAGCGCGCGGGCGATCCCGACCTCTGGGTGATCGAGGTGGAGGATCGCCATGGCCGGACATTGCTGGACGCGCCGGGACTTTCCGATACTTGATACCGCATGGAATGGCGGGATGAGGGCGTTCTTCTGTCCGTGCGTCGGCACGGGGAAAGCGCCGCGATCATAGAGGTGTTCACGGCGGCCCATGGCCGGCATGCCGGGCTGGTGCATGGCGGCGGCGCGCGGCGCATGGCGCCGGTGCTGCAGCCGGGCAATCAACTCGCGCTTGCGTGGCGCGCGCGGCTGGACGATCAGCTGGGCACCTTTCATGCCGAACCGATCCGCAGCCGGAACGTCCTGTCCGACCGGTTGGCGTTGGCCGGGCTGAACGCCGTCTGCGCCATGCTGCGGCTCGCGCTGCCGGAACGCGCGCCGCATCCCGCGCTGTTCGCGGCGACGCTGCCGCTTCTCGATACGCTGGGCGCGCCCGATTGGGGCACGGCCTATCTGGGGTGGGAATTGCGTCTGCTGGAGGAGACGGGCTTCGCCCTCGATCTGACGCGCTGCGCCGTGACGGGCAGCGCCGACGATCTGGCCTTCGTCAGCCCGCGCACCGGGCGGGCGGTGTCGCGGCAGGGGGCCGGAGCGTGGGCCGACCGGCTCTTGCCCCTGCCGCAGGCGCTCTTGGGGCAGGGCGGCGGGGCCGAGGGCTGGCGCGACGGGTTCGCCCTGACGGGGCATTTCCTGACGCGCGCCTTGGACCGGCCCCTGCCCGAGGCGCGGGCCCGCCTGATCGACCTTCTGCTGCGGCTTGCATCTTCGCCCTGACAGGCGGATGGATATCCGCGCAGCAGGGAGGTGCCGCATGGATCAGATCGTGGGATTGCCGCAATGGGCCTTCTGGGCCGCGATGGGGGTGACGCTCGCCTCCGGGGTCATCAAGGGGGCGGTGGGCTTTGCCATGCCGATCGTGATGATCTCGCTCTTCTCGACGTTCCTGCCGCCGGAATATGCGCTGGCGGGGCTGATCCTGCCGGTCCTGAGCACGAACATCCACCAGACGCTGCGCGACGGCCCCCGCCCGGCACTGGAGGCGGGGCTGGGCCTGTGGCGCTTCATCGTGGCGACGGTGGTCTTCATCTTCGTCTCCGCGCCCTTTGCCGAGGATATTCCCCATGTCGCGTTCCTGCTGCTCTTGGGGGTGCCGCTGACGGCCTATGCCCTGCTTCAGCTGTCGGGGCGGCATCTGACGATCCGGCCCGAGCGGGCGAACATCGCGCAATGGGGGCTAGGTGCGGCGGCGGGTCTCTATGGCGGGGTCTCGGGCATCTGGGGGCCGCCGCTGATCCTGTATCTCTTGGCGATGGATTACCCCAAGGCGATGAACATGCGGATGCAGGGGGTGGTGTTCCTGATCGGCGCCGTCTCGCTCTTGTGCGCGCATCTGGGGACGGGGCTGATGACGGGCGACCGGCTTCTCTTCTCGGCGGTGCTGATCGTGCCGGCCTTCTTCGGGATGCTGCTGGGCTACCGGTTGCAGGACAGCCTCGATCAGCAGCGTTTCCGTTGGTGGACGCAGGTGCTGTTGGTGCTGACGGGCGTGAACCTGATCCGTCAGGCGCTGATGTAGGGGGCGGCGCGCGCCGCCCCGCGCGGGCGGTCAGCCGATGGCCGCCGCCTTCACATCCGCATCGATATGCGGGACGTATTGGGCGAAATTCTCGGCGAACATGGTGACGAGCTTTTGCGCCTGCGCGTCATAGGCCGCACCATCGGCCCATGTCCCCCGCGGATCCAGCAGCGCACCATCGACGCCCGGCACATCCACCGGCACCTCGAACCCGAAATTGGGGTCCTTGCGGAACTGCACCGCATCCAGCGTGCCGTCCAGCGCCGCCGTCAGCAGCGCCCGCGTCGCCTTGATCGGCATCCGGCGGCCCGTGCCATAGGCGCCCCCCGTCCAGCCGGTATTCACCAGCCAGCAGGCGGCCCCATGCCGGGCGATCTGCTCCTGCAGCAGCTTGCCATAGACTTCGGGGCGGCGCGGCATGAAGGGCGCACCGAAGCAGGTGGAGAAGGTGGGCGAGGGTTCGGTCACCCCGCGCTCGGTCCCCGCCACCTTGGAGGTGAAGCCCGACAGGAAGTGATACATCGCCTGCGCCGGCGTCAGCCGCGCAATGGGCGGCAGCACCCCGAAGGCATCGCAGGTCAGCATGACGACATTGCGCGGATGCCCCCCCAGCCCGGTATCCGACGCGTTGGAGATGTAATCCAGCGGATAGGCGCAGCGCATGTTCGCGGTCAGGCTGTCATCCTCGAAATCCAGTTCCAGCGTGTCCGGATCGTGGACCATGTTCTCGATCACGGTCGCGAAGCGGCGGGTGGTGGCGTAGATCTCGGGCTCGGCCTCGGGGGAGAGGTTGATGGTCTTGGCATAGCAGCCGCCTTCGAAATTGAAGGTGCCGCGGTCCGACCAGCCATGTTCGTCATCGCCGATCAGCACCCGCGCCGGATCGGCCGAGAGCGTGGTCTTGCCCGTGCCCGACAGGCCGAAGAACACCGCCGTATCGGCAGGATCGCCTGCCGCGTGATTGGCCGAGCAGTGCATCGGCATCACGCCCTTGTCCGGCAGCAGATAGTTCAGCAGCGTGAAGACGGATTTCTTGTTCTCGCCGGAATATTCGGTATTGGCGATCAGGATCAGCTTCTGTTCGATGTTCAGCGCGATCACCGTGTCCGATCGGCAGCCATGGCGCGCGGGATCGGCCTTGAAGACGGGGCAGTTGATGATCGTGTATTCGGGCACGAAACCGTCGAGTTCCGCACGCGCGGGGCGGCGCAGCAGATGGCGGATGAACAGCCCGTGCCACGCAAGTTCGGTCACGACGCGCACATCCAACCGGTGCGCGGGGTCGGCCCCGGCATAGAGGTCCTGCACGAAGACATCGCGCCCCTTCATATGGGCCAGCATGTCGGCATGCAGCCGCTCGAAGGCGTCCGGCGCCATCGGGGCGTTGTTCTCCCACCAGACGCTGTCTTCGACGCCGGGCGTGCGCACGATGTGCTTGTCCTTGGGCGAGCGGCCGGTGAACGCTCCAGTGGAGACGAGGAACGTGCCCCCCTGACCAAGGTGCCCTTCGCCGCGCGCAACCGCCGCTTCCATCAGCGCAGGTTCGGTCAGGTTGTAGTGGACGGTGCCAAGACCGGTGATGCCCTGATCCTCCAGCCGCTGTTCCCGGTTCACGCGTCCGATGGTCATGGTGATGCTCCCCCCTCAGTGTGCCGCGATCGGCACCTTCATTGCCGTCGCGCCCCGATGGCGCGGCCATCAGAGCATAGGAGCGGTATGTTCCAAATAACAGCGCAAAAACAGTATGTTAGCGCAATCATCCGGGGTTAGCGCAATCAGTCGCACCGGGGGCGGGTGCTGGCGGGGTCTTGGATTCTCTGTTGTCACGGCAGATGCCAGATGGAAGAAGGAGCCAAGGATCGCCGCTGCGGACGAAGGTTGGAAAGGTCATCTATGTCACGGATCGCCCTTGTGGATGATGACAGGAACATTCTCACCTCGCTGACCATCACGCTGGAGGCGGAGGGCTTTCACGTCGATGCCTTCTCGGACAGCCATGCCGCGCTGGAGGCGTTTCGGCGCACCCCGCCCGATATCGCGATTCTCGACATCAAGATGCCGCGCCTCGACGGGATCGAACTCTTGCAGAAGCTGCGGCAGTTCTCGGCGATTCCGGTGATCTTCCTCACCTCCAAGGACGACGAGATCGACGAGATCCTCGGCCTGCGGATGGGGGCGGACGATTATGTGCGCAAACCCTTCTCGCAGCGGCTTCTGGTGGAACGGGCGCGGGTGCTGCTGCGGCGGCAAAAGGCCCTCACCTCGGACGAGGGCGCGGCCGAAGGGGCGCAGATGATGGAGCGGGGGCATCTGCGGATGGACCCGCTGCGCCATTCCGTGACGTGGAAGGGCGAGGATGTTGGCCTGACCATGACCGAATTCCTGCTGCTGCGGACGATGGCGCAGCATCCGGGCTTCGTGAAGACGCGCGAGCAGTTGATGCAGGCCGCCTATCAGGATCAGGTCTTCGTCGATGATCGCACCATCGACAGCCACATCAAGCGTCTGCGCAAGAAACTGCGCCATCTGGACCCCGACTTCGCCGCGATCGAGACGCTCTACGGCATCGGCTACCGCTACAACGAGGCGTGATGGCGTCTCAGGGCTCCACCGCGACGGGATGTTCGCGCCTGTGGTGGCGCATGCTGGCGCTGCATCTGGCCGCGACGGGGCTGACCTGTGCGGCGGTCGCGGCGATGGGGCATCTGCCATGGGGGGCGATTCCGGCGGCGCTGCTGATCGCGGTCGGCTCCAGCCTCGTGCTGGCGCGGATGATCGGGCGGCCGCTGCGGGATCTGACGCAGGCCGCCCGCCACCGCGAGGACGCGGCCGAGCCGGGGCGCATCTCCTTTCCCGACATGACCGATCGCAGCGACGAGATCGGCCGCCTCTCCGAGGCGCTGCGCGACATGGTGGCGGCGCTCTACGACCGGATCGACGCGAATGAACAATTCGCGGCCGATGTCGCGCATGAGGTGAAGAACCCGCTCGCCTCGTTACGCTCGGCAGTGGAGACGCTGCGCATCGCGCGCGAGGATCAGCGCCCGGTGCTGATGGAGATCATCGAAACGGATGTGCGGCGGCTGGACCGGCTGGTCAGCGACATCTCCGCCGCCTCGCGGTTGGACAGCGAGCTGGTGAAGGAGGGGGAGGAGCCGCTGGATCTGACGCTTCTTCTGGGTCAGATCTGCGAGCATCTGGCCCCGCGCATGGCCGACCGGGGCGTGGCGCTGACGGCGCGGCTGCCCACCGTCCCGGTGCGGCTGACGGGGCTGGAGGACCGGCTGGCGCAGGTCTTCGTGAACCTCATCGACAATGCCGCCTCGTTCAGTCAGCCCGGCGACGAGGTGGCGGTCGCGCTCTCCACGCGCGACGGCACGGCGGTCGTGGTGGTGGAGGATGCCGGCCCTGGCATTCCCGAAGAGGCGCTGACCCGGGTGTTCGACCGTTTCTACAGCCAGCGCCCCCAGCGCCAGTTCGGGATGCATTCGGGCCTTGGCCTTGCCATCTCGCGGCAGATCGTCACCGCGCATGGCGGCGCGATCTGGGCCGAGAACCGGGCCGAGGGCGGCGCGCGTCTCGTCGTGGTGCTTCCGGCATGACGGTCCATGCCTCGGCCGTGGCGGTGGATGGGCGGGGGGTGCTGATCCTCGGCCCCTCGGGCAGCGGCAAATCGGCGCTGGCGCTGCGGCTGATGGCGGCGGGGGCGGTGCTGATCGCCGATGATCGCGTGGTGCTGCGCTGCGATGACGGCACCCTTCTGGCCGATGCGCCCGCCGCGCTGGCCGGGCGGATCGAGGCGCGGGGCATCGGCATCCTGAACGCGGCCCATGCGCCCGCGCCGCTGCATCTGGCGGTCGATCTGGGCCGGGATGAGCCGCAGCGTCTGCCGGTGCGGCATCATACCATCGTGTGCGGGGTCCGCTTGCCCCTTGTGCTCGGTCCGTTTGGCGATCACCTTGCATGGGGAATTCTTCAGTATCTGAAGGCGGGGCGGGCCGAGTGACCGAACATGCTGCAACAGAAGGGCCGCGAACGCCGGGAAGCCATCAGCTCGTGCTGGTGACGGGCCCGTCCGGGGCTGGCCGGTCCACCGCGATCAACGCGCTGGAGGATCTGGGCTACGAGGTGATCGACAACCTGCCGCTCAGCCTCGTGCCGCGTTTGGTGGAAGGCGCGCCGGTGGGGCCGATCGCCCTCGGCCTCGATATCCGCAACCGGGATTTCAACGCGACCTCGCTGATCGAACTGATCGACCGGCTGACGCGCAATCCCGACACCGCGCTGGATGTCGTCTATGTCGACTGCTCTACCGATGAACTGGTGCACCGCTACAACCAGACCCGCCGCCGCCACCCCTTGGGCGAGGCCCCCGAAGAGGCGATCGCGAGCGAGATCGACCTTCTGGCCCCCGTGCGGGTGCGGGCGGATGTGCTGATCGACACCACGGCCATGTCCCCCCATGATCTGAAGGCCGAAATCGGGCGCTGGTTCGGGCGCGCGTCCGCCGCGCCCATGTCGGTGCAGATCCAGTCCTTCTCCTACAAGCGGGGGGCGCCGCGCGGCGTGGACATGATCTTCGATTGCCGCTTCCTGTCGAACCCGCATTGGGTGCCGGGCCTGCGCGAGAAGGACGGGCGCGATGCGGATGTGGTCGCCCATATCAGCGCCGATCCACGGTTCGAGGAGTTCTTCCGCCGGGTGTCGGACCTCGTGCTGTTCCTGCTTCCTGCACAGCTGGATGAGGGCAAGGCGCATCTGACCATCGGCTTTGGGTGCACCGGCGGGCAACACCGATCGGTCGCACTGGCCGAGATGCTCGGCAATCTGCTTGCACAGCGCGGCTGGCCGGTGTCAAAACGGCATCGAGAACTGGAACGCAGGGTGGTGGAGCGCCATCCAACGCAGGCGGGATGAACGCGTGATCGGAATCGTGATCGTGGCACATGGCGGATTGGCGCGGGAGTACCTCTCGGCGGTGGAGCATGTCGTGGGCAAACAGTCTGCCATGACCGCCATCACGATAGAGGACGAACATGACCGAATCGCGAAACAGGCCGAAATCTGCGCGGCTGCGGAAGCCGTGGACAGCGGCGGCGGAGTCGTGCTCGTGACGGATATGTTCGGCGGATCGCCCTCCAACCTGTCGCTGCCGGCCTGCGCGGTGCGCAACCGGCGCATCGTCTATGGCGCGAATCTTCCCATGCTGATCAAGCTGGCGAAATCGCGCGATCTGTCGGTCGGCGATGCGGTCGAACTCGCGCTCGATGCCGGGCGCAAATACATCAACAGCCTCGATCTCGGCGAGGCTGCGACGTGATCCAACGTACCTTGCGCATCGTGAACGAAAAGGGGCTGCATGCCCGCGCCTCGGCCAAGTTCGTGGAGGTGGTGGAGGAGTTCGACGCCGCCGCCACCGTCTCCAAGGACGGGATGGACGTGTCGGGGGATTCCATCATGGGGCTGCTGATGCTCGCCGCCTCGCGCGGGACGAGCATCGGGGTCGTGACGACCGGGCCGGAGGCCGAAGCGCTGGCCGACGCGCTGGAGGCGCTGGTGGCACGGCGCTTCGGCGAGGAGCATTAGAGCTTCGCCGTCAGCTCCGGGATCAGCTCGAAGATGTCGCCGACGAGGCCGTAATCGGCGACTTGGAAGATCGGCGCCTCTTCGTCCTTGTTGATCGCGACGATGACCTTGCTGTCCTTCATGCCCGCAAGGTGCTGGATCGCGCCCGAGATGCCGCAGGCGATATAGAGGTCCGGCGCCACGACCTTGCCGGTCTGGCCCACCTGCCAATCGTTCGGGGCATAGCCCGCATCCACGGCCGCGCGCGATGCGCCCACCGCCGCGCCCAGCTTGTCGGCCAGCGCCTCGACGATGCGGAAGTTTTCTTCGGAGCCGATGCCGCGCCCGCCCGCAACCACGATGCCGGCCGAGGTCAGTTCCGGCCGGTCCGAGGCCGAGACGTGATCGGCAACCCATGTCGAGAGGCCCGCATCCGTCAGCGCGACCGTTTCCACCGGAACGCCGTCCTGCGCCGTAGCCGGCTCGAAGGCCGTCGTGCGCACGGTCAGCACCTTCACCGGATCGGAGGAGCGGACGGTCTGCACCGCGTTGCCGGCATAGACGCCGCGCTGGAAGGTGTCCGGCCCCTCCACCGACAGCACGTCGGGGATGATCATCACATCCAGAAGCGCCGCCACGCGCGGCAGCACGTTGCGCGCCATCGCCGTGGAAGGGGCCGCGATCACGTCGAACCCGCCAAGGCCCGCGATCAGCGTGGCCAGCGGTTCGGCCAGCGGATGTTCCGCATCGGCGTGCAGCACCCGCGCGGCACCCGAAAGCTGCGCCACATCCGCCGAGGGGCCTGCGACGAGGATCGTCACCTCGCCCAGATCTTTCACCGCCGTCAGCGCACGCGCCGTCGCATCGCGGCTTCCCGCTTCTGCCAGAAGAAGAACGGCCATCAGAGCGCCCCCGTTTCCTTGAGTTTCGTCAGAAGTTCGTCCACCGAACCGACCTTGATCCCCGCCTGACGGCCCGCAGGTTCGGCGGTGTGGGTCACGGTCAGCCGCGGCGTCAGATCCACGCCCAGATCGGCTGCGGTCCGTTCCTCCAGTGGTTTCTTCTTGGCCTTCATGATGTTCGGCAGGCTGGCATAGCGCGGCTCGTTCAGGCGCAGATCGGCCGTGACGATCGCGGGCAGGGCCACGCGCAGCGTCTGCATCCCGCCATCGACTTCGCGCGTGACGGTGGCGGCATCGCCCTCCACCTCCAGCTTGGAGGCGAAGGTCGCCTGACCCCAGCCAAGGAGCGCCGAGAGCATCTGACCGACCGCGTTCATGTCGTTGTCGATCGCCTGCTTGCCGGTGATCACCAATTGCGGGGCCTCGTCGCGGACGATGGCGGCAAGGATCTTGGCCACAGCCAACGGCTCAGGATCGTTCTCAACGGTCACGAGGATGGCGCGGTCCGCCCCCATCGCCATGCCGGTGCGCAGCGTATCGCCGGCCTGCTTCACGCCTACGGACACGACCACCACTTCGGTCGCGATCCCCTTCTCCTTCAGACGAACCGCCTCCTCGACGGCGATTTCGTCGAAGGGGTTCATCGACATCTTCACATTCGCCAGATCGACACCCGTGCCGTCCGCCTTCACGCGAACCTTCACGTTGTAGTCGATCACGCGTTTGATCGGGACAAGGATTTTCATCCGCTTCTCCATCTTCGCCCCCGAAGGGGCATCGTTATTCTTGCTGGCCTGCATAGCTGGCGGTCGGGCGCGACTACAAACCGAAAGGCGCCGGAAGGCAACCGCCCGCGCATCAGGCCGTTCGGACGAGCCATGCGATCAGCAGAACGACCGCCGCCGCCAGCGCCTGCATCCCCGCGCGGGCCCAGAGCAGCCAGCGCCGTCGCCGCCGGTCCACCTGCGGCAGCAGCCCCCCCAGCAGGATCGACGCGATCACCAGAAAGGCGATGGCCGTCACGCAGCCAAGGATCAACATCGCACGGGTGGAAACGCCGTCCATCACGCCCTCGTCAGCAATTGGTCGAGCATGCGCGTCGACAAAAGACGCCGCGCCACGGCCATGGCCTTGGTCGGCACGGTGATGCGGTAGCGGGCACGGGGGCGCTCGGCCTCCAGCGCGCGCAGGATGGCGTCCGTCACCGCCGAGGCCGGAAGCTCCCAACGGTCGGCGCCCTTGTCTTCATAAAGGCGGTGCATCAGGCCGCGATATTCCTCCACCCGGGCCGAGGCGCGCCAGTCGATCCAGCGTTCGAAATGCGGGATGGCCTTGCGCCGCAAATCCGAAGTGATGGGGCCGGGCTGGATCAGGACCACATGGATGCCCGTGCCCGCCATCTCCATCCGCAGGATGTCGGTCAGCCCTTCCATCGCGAATTTGCTGGCAGCATAGGCGCCGCGCCATTTCGCGCCGACGAAGCCCAGCACGGACGAACAGTTGAGGATGCGGCCATGCCCTTGTTTGCGCATCACCGCGATCACGCGGCGCGTCAGATCGTGGGTGCCGAAGAGGTTCGTCTCGAACACGGCGCGCAGGGCGTCGCGCGGAATGTCCTCCACGGCGCCGGGGCAGGCGAAGGCCCCGTTGTTGTAGAGCGCATCCAGCGTGCCGCCGGTCCGGGTCAGCACCTCGTCCAGCGCGGCCTGAATGGAGGCGGGGCTGTCGAGATCGAGCGGCAGGCTCTCCAGCCCCTCGGCGGCGAGGCGTTCGCAGTCTTCGGCGCTGCGGCAGGTGGCGAAGACGCGCCACCCGCGTGCCCGAAGCCCGCGCGCCGCATCGAGCCCGATGCCGGAGGAACAACCCGTGATGAGGATGGAACGCTGTGTCATGGCGCCCGTTATGGGGCCGGCGCGCGGCAAAGACAAATGCCTAGTTGGAGGCCATGCGCAGGGCCGCGCCGCTCAGATAACGGGTGGCGACCCAGCCCTCGCCGCCGCCGCCTTCGAGGCGGACCTGCGTCCAGCCGCCCTCCGTCTGCAGGACGGAAACCTCCTCCCCCTCGCGCAGGCGGTCCAGCGCGGCATCGGAGGTGGACGGCCCGGCCCGCAGGTTCAGCGCCGTCGCGGTGACGAAGGCGGTGGGCAGCCGTTCCTCGGCCGCGGGCATCGGCGCGGCGGCCGCGGCGGGGGAGGTGACCTGCATCACGGCGGCGGTCGCCTCGGGGACGGGGATGTAGCGATAGGTCTGCATGGCGGGGGCGGCCTTCGCCTCCATCAGTCCGGCGCGGACGGCGCCATCCGGCTGGCCCGCGATCAGCAGCGTCAGATAGACGGCGGCGCTCAGCGCGACGGTCATGCGGATCATGGTGATGTCCTCCCGGGGGTCGGCAAAAATTCGCTTAGATACGGTCACAATCGCGTCGGGGGTAAAAAGGTTCCGCCTCTGGACCGCTTCGGGCTGGGCGGCTACAGGAGAGGCATGACCGAAGACGCCCCCGCCCCCGAATCCGCCCTGAGCTTCGAGCCGCTGTCGCGCGCCATCGGCGAGCGGTATCTGACCTATGCGCTGTCCACGATCATGAACCGGGCGCTGCCCGATGCGCGCGACGGGTTGAAGCCGGTGCATCGGCGCATCTTGTTCGCCATGCGCGAGCTGCGCCTGTCGCCCAGCGGCGGCTTCCGCAAATCGGCCAAGATCTCGGGCGATGTGATGGGCAACTATCACCCGCATGGTGATGCCGCGATCTATGACGCGATGGCGCGGCTGGCGCAGGATTTCAACGTCCGCTATCCGCTGGTGGACGGGCAGGGGAACTTCGGCAACATCGACGGCGACAACCCCGCCGCCTCCCGCTACACCGAGGCGCGGCTGACGCCCATCGCCGAGACGCTGATGGAAGGGCTGGCCGAGAACGCCGTCGATTTCCGCGCGAACTACGACGGCACGCTGGAAGAGCCGGTGGTGATGCCGGCGGCGTTCCCGAACCTTCTGGCCAATGGGGCCAGCGGGATCGCGGTGGGGATGGCGACGAACATCCCGCCGCACAACCTGCACGAATTGATCGACGCCTGTCAGGCGATGATCCGCACGCCGGACGTGTCCGACGAGGCGCTGATCGATCTGGTGCCCGGCCCCGATTTCCCGACCGGCGGCATCATCGTGGAGCCGCGCCAGCAGATCCTCGAGGCCTATCGCACCGGGCGGGGCGCCTTCCGCATCCGCGCCCGCTGGGAGCGGGAGGATCTGGGCCGCGGCAACTGGCAGATCGTCGTCACCGAGATCCCCTATCAGGTGCAGAAATCCAAGCTGATCGAGCGGCTGGCCGAACTGATCCAGACCCGCAAGGTGCCGCTGCTGGCCGATGTGCGCGACGAATCGGCCGACGATATCCGCATCGTGCTGGAGCCGCGCGCCCGGACGGTGGAGCCGGACATGCTGATGGGCATGCTGTTCAAGAACTCGGACCTCGAGACGCGGTTCAGCCTGAACATGAACGTGCTGATCGACGGGCGCACGCCGCGCGTCTGTTCGTTGAAGGAGGTGCTGCGCGCCTTCCTCGATCATCGCCGCGACGTGCTGGTGCGCCGGTCGGAGCATCGGCTGGCCCGGATCGATCATCAACTGGAGGTGCTGGAGGGGCTGATCACCGCCTTCCTGAACCTCGACCGGGTGATCGACATCATCCGCTACGACGACAATCCCAAGCGCGCCCTGATGGCCGAGGATTGGGGCGGCCGTCATCCCAAGGCGACGTCGGAGGCCGATTACGTCTCCCCCTCGGGGCAGGGCACGCTGAGCGATGTGCAGGCCGAGGCGATCCTGAACCTGCGCCTGCGCTCGCTCCGCCGTCTGGAGGAGTTGGAGCTTCTGTCCGAACGCGACGCGCTGACCGCCGAGAAGGCCGAGTTGCAGGCGCTGCTGGACAGCGAGACGCGCCAGTGGAAGGCCATCGGCAAGGAACTGTCGGGCATCCAGAAATCCTTCGGCAAGGCCACCCCGCTGGGCGCGCGCCGCTCCTCCTTCGCCGAGGCGGGCGTTCATGAGGACGTGCCCTTCGAGGCGATGATCGAGCGCGAGCCGATCACGGTCATCTGCTCGCGCATGGGGTGGATCCGGGCAATGAAGGGCCATGTCGCGCTGGATCAGGACGTGAAGTTCAAGGATGGCGACGGCCCGCGCTTCATCTTCCACGCCGAGACGACGGACAAGATCGTGCTCGTCGGGTCGAACGGGCGATTCTACACGCTGATCGGGGCGAACCTGCCCGGTGGGCGCGGCATGGGGGAGCCGGTGCGCCTGATGGTGGACCTGCCGAACGAGGCCGAGATTTCGGACCTGATCGTCTGGAAACCAGGCGAACGCTGGCTGATCGCCTCCACCGCGGGGGACGGGTTCATCCTGCCCTCGGACGAGGCGGTAGCGCAGACGCGGGCCGGCAAGGCGGTGCTGACGGTGCGGGACGGGGTGCGGACCGCGCTGGTGCGGCCGGTGACGGGCGATCATGTCGCCGTGGTGGGGGACAACCGGAAGATGCTGGTCTTCCCCGTAGCCGAGCTGCCGGAAATGGGCAAGGGCAAGGGCGTGCGCCTTCAGAAATACAAGGATGGCGGGCTGTCGGATGCGATCAGCTTCGCGCTGGCGGATGGCATCTCGTGGCGGCTCGATGGCGGCCGAACCCGGCGGGAGACGGATTTGTCGGAATGGCTGGGCGCCCGCGCCACCGCCGGCCGCATGGCCCCGCGCGGTTTCCCCCGCAACAACCGTTTCGCCTGAGGGGGCGGCCTGCGGCGGCCCGTCGCTTGCCGCATCGGGCCGGGCGCGCTATGCCTGTTGCACGCAAGGACGGAGACCAGATGCTGCGCGCGATCTTTCTTTCACTCGGCCTGCTGGCGCTGACGGCCTGCGGGCGCAGCGATCTGGAGGAGCCGCCCGTCGATCTGGGCAATTTCCGTCTGGGCCTGAACATCGCCGTGGCCGACAATGCAGAGAAGGTGCCGATCAGCCGCACCGCCACGCCCGACGAATGGGAAGAGGCGATGCGCAAGGCGGTGGATGACCGCTTCGGGCGCTATCGCGGCTCCAAGCTCTATAACATCGGGATCAGCGTCGACGGGTATGCGCTGGCGCCTCCGGGCATTCCGGTCATCGCCGCGCCGAAATCGGTGCTGGTGATCACGGCCAATGTCTGGGACGACGCGGCGCAGCAGAAGTTGAACACCGAAGGGCGGCAGATCACGGTCTGGGAAGATGCGGGGGCGAACATCCTCGGATCGGGCCTGATCCGTGGCCGCGACCGCCAGATGGAACGTCTGGCCTACAACGCCGCCAAGAAGGTGGAGGAGTGGTTCCAGCAGAACCCGGACTGGTTCGACATCCCCCAGAACGCGGTGCCCGCACCCGCCGATATGGCCGAGGATACGCTCAACTGAGACTTGATTTTCCGCGCGCTGACGGATATTTGCCGCGCGGAGGAAACCGGGCCCCGTGGGGGCCCCCGAAGCATCGAGGTCCCCGCCATGGCAAAGGCAAAGTTTGAACGGACGAAACCGCACGTCAACATCGGCACGATCGGTCACGTTGACCACGGCAAGACGACGCTGACGGCGGCGATCACGAAGTATTTCGGCGACTTCCGCGCGTATGACCAGATCGATGGCGCGCCGGAAGAGAAAGCCCGCGGGATCACGATCTCGACGGCGCACGTCGAGTACGAGTCGGAGACGCGTCACTACGCACACGTCGACTGCCCCGGCCACGCCGACTACGTGAAGAACATGATCACCGGTGCTGCCCAGATGGACGGCGCGATCCTGGTGGTGAACGCAGCCGACGGCCCGATGCCGCAGACGCGCGAGCACATCCTGCTGGGCCGTCAGGTCGGCATCCCGTTCATGGTCGTCTACCTGAACAAGGTCGACCAAGTGGACGACGAAGAGCTGCTGGAGCTGGTGGAGATGGAAGTGCGCGAGCTTCTGTCCTCCTACGACTACCCGGGCGACGACATCCCGATCATCAAAGGCTCGGCTCTGGCCGCGATGGAAGGCCGTGATCCGGAAATCGGCGAGAACTCGATCCGCGCGCTGATCGCGGCCGTGGACGAATACATCCCGACGCCGGCACGCGCCGTCGACCAGCCCTTCCTGATGCCGGTCGAAGACGTGTTCTCGATCTCGGGTCGCGGCACGGTGGCTACGGGCCGTATCGAGCGCGGCGTCGTCAAGGTCGGCGAAGAGCTGGAGATCGTCGGTATCCGCGACACCAAGAAGACGGTGTGCACGGGCGTCGAGATGTTCCGCAAGCTGCTGGACCAAGGCGAAGCGGGCGACAACGTCGGCCTGCTGCTGCGCGGTGTGGACCGCGAGGGCATCGAGCGCGGCCAAGTGCTGTGCAAGCCGGCCTCGGTGAAGCCGCACACGAAGTTCGAAGCGGAAGCCTACATCCTGACGAAGGAAGAAGGCGGTCGTCACACGCCGTTCTTCGCGAACTACCGTCCGCAGTTCTACTTCCGCACGACGGACGTCACGGGCACCGTGCAGCTGCCGGAAGGCACCGAGATGGTGATGCCGGGCGACAACCTGAAGTTCAACGTCGAACTGATCGCCCCGATCGCCATGGAAGAGAAGCTGCGCTTCGCTATCCGTGAAGGCGGCCGCACCGTCGGCGCCGGCGTCGTGTCGAAAATCATCGCCTGATAGGTCCCTTCAGGACCGACGGCATGGGCCGCTTCCCCCCGGGGAGGCGGCCTTTTTCGTATTCAAGCGGTTCGTGCATCACTGCATATCCGCCATGCAAAAACGCCAGGTCTGTGCACGTAGCCATAAGGCACTGACATAGTTAGAATTTTCGAAAATAACGGCCGCGTCACGTTTTTGTAACTGTGCGACAGGGCAAATTGGCCTTCAAAATTCGAAACGAGTGCGCAAATACGCAGAGCCGACACGAAGTCGACATAGATCGATACAAAGGAACATGATCATGAAACGCATCGCTCTCGCTACTGCTGCACTCGTTGTTTTTGCAGGTATGGCTTCCGCCACCACGCTCTCCTCGCAAGCCCAAGTGACGCTTGATACCCTGGCGCCCTCCGTTCAGGCTTCCGATCTCTCGCCGATCCAGGCGAAACTGATCAACCGCGCGGTCAACTCGAACGAAGGCCTGACCAGCTCGGACCTGGCGACGATCCTGCACAACTGATCGGATCTCGTCCCCGACGATGCGAGCCGCCCCACTCGGGCGGCTTTTGCATGTCCGGTGGGAACCGTTTCCAAGGATCGGGTGTTGGGACGCCGTGACCGCTGACGAAGCGGAGAACGTGACACAGTGTTTGGAGTATGAAGATGAAGACGATCATGACGACGACCGCCGCCGCCCTTATCGCTCTCGCCGGTGCCGCCTCGGCGCAGACCGCCGCACCGGGCGACCTTCAACTGTCCTCCGGCGCGATCGAGCAGCTGGAGACGCTGGAGCCGAACCTCGACATCTCGACCCTGACGCCGATTCAGATCAACGAGATCAATGAGGAAGTGAACGGCGACGGCCTCGACCAAGGCGAGCTGATCACGATCCTTGAAGATATGTGATCGCCTCGGCATCGCGCCGATCGAGGGCCGCCCCAACCGGGGCGGCCCTTTCCTTTTGGTCTTGCATCCGGCGCTACGATGTCGTAGCCACCGCCTCGACAGGAGTTTAGCTCAGTTGGTAGAGCATCGGTCTCCAAAACCGAGGGTCGTGGGTTCGAGTCCCTCAACTCCTGCCAGTTCCCGCCCTTGATCCAACCCGCCGAAGCGTGTATCAGCGCGCGAGCGTTTGAAGGACGAGATCATGGCAAATCCGATGCAGTTCATCCAGCAGGTCCGCACCGAGGTGGGCAAGGTCGTCTGGCCGACGCGCCGCGAGGTGACGCTGACCACGGTGATGGTGCTGGTCCTTGCCGCACTGACGGCGACCTTCTTCTCGCTGATGGATGTGGGCATCCGCACGGCGCTGTCGGCGATTCTGGCGGCGTTCTGAATCGACTTGTCATCGAGGTGCGGGGCCGGTATTCCGCGCTGGATGACCAAAGAGGGCGCGCAGCGATTCGGTTGCGCGCTGTTTTTTGTTCCCGGCGGTACCCCCGCCCGAGATTGGAGATAGGCTGGCATGGCGAAGCGTTGGTATTCGGTGAGCGTCCTCTCGAACTTCGAGAAGAAGATTGCCGAGCAGATCAAGCAAGCCGTGGTGGAAGCCGGCCTCGAGGATGAGATCGAGGAGGTCGTCGTCCCGACCGAGGACGTGATCGAGGTCCGTCGCGGCAAGAAGGTGACGAGCGAGCGGCGCTTCATGCCCGGCTATGTGCTGGTGCGCATGGAGATGACGAATCGCGGCTATCACCTCATCACCTCCATCAACCGGGTGACGGGGTTCCTCGGTCCGCAGGGGCGCCCGATGCCCATGCGCGACGCCGAGGTGAACGACATCCTGAACCGCACCGATGTAACGGGCGAGGCGGCGGCGCCGCGGAACCTGATCCGCTATCAGGTCGGCGAAACGGTGAACGTCACCGACGGCCCGTTCGAGGGCTTCGCCGGTCAGGTCGAGGATGTGGACGACGACAACTCGCGCCTGAAGGTGACGGTGTCGATCTTCGGCCGCGCGACGCCGGTCGAATTGGAATTCACTCAGGTGTCGAAAGTCAGCTGAGCGATCTTGTGGGAGGCGGAAGCGCCGGACCACTAAACCGCGCCTTCGGGCGCTGTGAAAAAGGAGAGGCCACATGGCCAAGAAGATCATTGGGCAGCTGAAGCTGCAAGTCAAAGCGGGGCAAGCCAACCCGTCCCCGCCCGTCGGCCCGGCACTGGGTCAGCGCGGTCTGAACATCATGGCCTTCGTGAAGGAATTCAACGCGAAGACCGCCGATATCGAGCCGGGCACGCCCACGCCGACCATCATCACCTACTACCAGGACAAGTCGTTCAGCCTCGAGCTGAAGACGGCGCCGGCGTCGTACATGCTGAAGAAGGCCGCTGGCCTTCCGTCGGTGGGCAAGCGCAACCGTCCGAAAGGTTCGGAAAAGCCGGGCCGCGAGACCGCGGGCAGCGTGACCGTTGCGCAGATCCGCACGATCGCCGAAGCGAAGATGAAGGACCTGAACGCCAACTCCGTGGAAGCTGCGATGCAGATCATCCTCGGTTCGGCCAAGTCCTGCGGCATCGAGGTCAAGGGGTAAGTCATGGCCATTGGTAAACGTACGAAAGCCGCTCGCACCGCCTTTGACGGCAAGGACATGATCTCCGTCGAGGATGCGGTGAAGCTGATCAAGGGCACGGCTACGGCCAAGTTCGACGAGACGCTGGAAATCGCGATGAACCTCGGTGTCGATCCGCGTCACGCCGACCAGATGGTCCGCGGCGTGGTCACGCTGCCGAACGGCACGGGCAAGACCGTCCGCGTCGCCGTGTTCGCGCGCGGCGCGAAAGCGGACGAAGCGAAAGCCGCTGGTGCCGACATCGTGGGCGCCGAAGACCTGATGGAATCCATCCAGTCCGGCAACATCGACTTCGACCGTTGCATCGCGACGCCGGACATGATGCCGCTGGTCGGTCGTCTGGGTAAGATCCTCGGCCCGCGCAACCTGATGCCGAACCCCAAGGTCGGCACGGTGACGATGGACGTGGCGACCGCCGTGGGCAACGCCAAAGGCGGCGAAGTTCAGTTCAAGGTCGAAAAGGCCGGCGTCATCCATGCCGGTATCGGCAAGGTGTCGTTCGACGAGGCCAAGCTGGCCGAGAACGTCCGCGCCTTCGTGGAAGCCGTGTCGCGCGCGAAACCCGCGGGCGCCAAGGGCACCTATGTCAAGAAGGTCTCGCTCTCCTCGACCATGGGTCCGGGCGTGTCGCTGGATCTGGCATCGGCCACGGGCAACTGATCCTGCCGGAATGATGCGAAGGCCGCCGCCCCTCGGGGTCGGCGGCCTTTTTCGTTCTTGATCGGGGCCGGGGGAGGGGCTATAGCAAGCCCCTACAGCTTCCGCGCGATTCGTCGCGGGGTGCTGTATTCGTCCTAGACGGTGGGTGCGGAGCGATCCGCTTAATTTCCTGCCTGAGATGGGTTGTCGAGACTGACTTCCGGGGAATTTCCTCGGGCGATCATGGCCTCGGGACCCTTTGGGACCCGACGTTTCCGCCCCCGGGTGGAAGCACAATTGAGCCGGGGGGAAACCCCCATACTTGGAGTGAACCTGTGGATAGAGCCCAGAAAGAGCAAGTGGTCGAGGAACTCGGCCAGATCTTCGAAAGCTCTGGCGTGGTGGTCGTTGCACACTATGCAGGTCTGACGGTTGCACAGATGCAGGATCTGCGCGCGCGTATGCGCGAAGTTGGCGGATCCGTACGCGTTGCCAAGAACAAGCTCGCCAAGATCGCCCTTGAAGGGAAACCCGCCGCTGCGATGGGTGACCTGCTTACGGGCATGACCGTTCTGACCTATTCCGAGGATCCTGTCGCTGCTGCGAAGGTCGCGGATGCCTATGCCAAGACGACGGACAAGTTCGTCATTCTTGGTGGCGCCATGGGGGAGACGGTTCTGGATCCGGCCGGTGTGAAAGCCGTGGCCGCTATGCCGTCGCGTGAGGAGCTCATTGCTTCGATCGTCGGCTGCATCGGCGCGCCCGCCTCGAACATCGCTGGTGCCATCGGCGCGCCTGCTTCGAACATCGCCGGCATCCTCTCCACCCTGGAGGAGCGGGAAGCCGCCTGAGCAACTCTTGGCCTGCGTGGTTGATTACACCCACGTTGGAACCCATCTTAACGAACGGAACAGAACATGGCTGATCTGAAAGCACTCGCTGAGCAAATCGTGAACCTCACGCTGCTCGAAGCCCAAGAACTGAAAACGATCCTCAAGGACGAATACGGCATCGAGCCGGCTGCCGGTGGCGCCGTCATGATGGCCGGTCCGGCTGCTGGCGCTGCTGCTCCGGCCGAGGAAGAGAAAACCGAATTCGACGTCGTCCTGACCGACGCCGGCGCCAACAAGATCAACGTGATCAAAGAAGTGCGCGGCATCACCGGTCTTGGCCTGAAAGAAGCCAAGGACCTGGTCGAAGCCGGTGGCAAGATCAAAGAAGGCGTGGCGAAAGCCGAAGCCGAAGACATGAAGAAAAAGCTGGAAGCAGCCGGCGCGAAAGCCGAACTGCGCTGATCCGGCCGGTGCCTTCTGGCATCGCCGCATGAACGAAGGCTGGGTCCGAATTTTTCGGGCCCAGCCGAACCTGTCTTGGAGGGGGCTTTCGCGAAAGTCCCGCCCAAGGCGCGGTTCAAGGTTCGGGAGCCTGCCGGTGGGACGGCGGGCATGAATGGAACCTCAACCCCCTGCTTCGCAAGCGGCGCGCGCCCGGTCCCCGACGGTCGCACGCCCGCGAGACACGAAAGGTGACCTTGAGCATGGCTCAGAGCTACGTTGGCCAGAAGCGCATCCGCCGTTACTTCGGAAAAATCCGTGAAGTTCTGGAAATGCCGAACCTCATCGAGGTTCAGAAATCCTCCTACGATCTTTTCCTGAAGTCGGGTGAAGGCCCGAAGGCGTCCGATGGCGAGGGGATCCAAGGCGTCTTCCAGTCGGTCTTCCCGATCAAGGACTTCAACGAGACGGCGGTCCTCGAATTCGTGAAATACGAACTTGAGAAGCCCAAATACGACGTGGACGAGTGCCAGCAGCGCGACATGACCTATGCCGCGCCGCTGAAGGTCACGCTGCGTCTGATCGTCTTCGATGTCGATGAAACCTCGGGCAACCGCTCGGTCAAGGACATCAAGGAGCAGGACGTCTACATGGGCGACATGCCCCTGATGACGTCGAACGGCACGTTCATCGTCAACGGGACCGAACGGGTGATCGTGTCCCAGATGCACCGCTCGCCGGGTGTGTTCTTCGACCACGACAAGGGCAAGACCCACTCCTCGGGCAAGCTGCTCTTCGCCTGCCGCATCATTCCCTATCGCGGCTCGTGGCTCGATTTCGAATTCGACGCCAAGGATATCGTGTTCGCACGCATCGACCGTCGCCGCAAACTGCCGGTGACGACGCTGCTCTATGCCCTGGGCCTCGACCAGGAAGCGATCATGTCGCAGTATTACGACACGGTCAGCTACACCTACGAGAAGAACAAGGGCTGGGTCACGCGCTTCTTCCCCGAACGTGTGCGCGGCACGCGTCCGGCGTTCGATCTGGTGGATGCCGCCACGGGCGAAGTGATCTGCAAGGCCGGCGACAAGATGACGCCGCGCATGGTCAAGAAGCTGATCGACGACGGCGACGTGAAGGAGCTGCTGCTGCCCTTCGACCGCATCATCGGTCGCTATGTCGCGCAGGACATCATCAACGAAGAAACCGGTGAGATCTACGTCGAAGCCGGTGACGAGCTGACGATGGAATACGATCGCAGCGGCGAAGTGAAGGGCGGCACCCTGAAGGTGCTGCTGGATCAGGGCATCACCGAGATCCCGGTCCTCGACATCGACGGCGTCAATGTCGGCCCCTACATCCGCAACACGATGGCGGCGGACAAGAACATGAACCGCGACAGCGCGCTCATGGACATCTACCGCGTCATGCGTCCGGGCGAACCGCCCACCGTCGAAGCCGCCTCGAACCTGTTCGAGACGCTGTTCTTCGACGCCGAGCGTTACGATCTTTCCGCGGTGGGCCGCGTGAAGATGAACATGCGCCTGAACCTCGACAAGCCGGACACGCAGCGGACGCTGGACCGCGACGACATCATCTCCTGCATCAAGGCGCTGACGGAACTGCGCGACGGCAAGGGTGAGATCGACGACATCGACCACCTCGGCAACCGCCGCGTCCGTTCGGTCGGCGAGCTGATGGAGAACCAGTACCGCGTCGGGCTGCTCCGGATGGAGCGCGCGATCAAGGAACGCATGTCCTCGGTCGAGATCGACACGATCATGCCGCAGGATCTGATCAACGCGAAGCCCGCGGCAGCGGCGGTGCGTGAATTCTTCGGCTCCTCGCAGCTGTCGCAGTTCATGGACCAAACGAACCCGCTGTCGGAAGTGACGCACAAGCGGCGTCTGTCGGCGCTCGGGCCGGGGGGTCTGACGCGGGAGCGTGCGGGCTTCGAGGTTCGCGACGTTCACCCGACTCACTATGGCCGGATGTGCCCGATCGAGACGCCCGAAGGTCAGAACATCGGTCTGATCAACTCGCTGGCCACCTTCGCGCGGGTGAACAAGTACGGCTTCATCGAAACGCCCTACCGCAAGGTGGTGGACGGCCAAGTCACCGACGAGGTGGTCTACATCTCCGCGACCGAGGAGATGCGCCACACCGTCGCGCAGGCCAACGCCACGATCGACGCCGATGGCCGCTTCACCAGCGATCTCATCTCCACCCGCCGCGCGGGCGAGTTCATGCTGAACCCGCCGGAGGCCGTGGACCTGATCGACGTGTCGCCGAAACAGCTGGTCTCGGTTGCGGCCTCGCTGATTCCGTTCCTCGAAAACGACGACGCCAACCGTGCTCTGATGGGTTCGAACATGCAGCGTCAGGCGGTTCCGCTGCTGCAGTCGGACGCTCCCTTCGTCGGCACGGGGATCGAGGCGGTCGTCGCCCGCGATTCCGGTGCGGCCATCATGGCCCGCCGCGCCGGTGTGATCGACCAAGTGGACGCGACCCGTATCGTCGTCCGCGCGACCGAGATGCTGGAGCCGGGCGAGCCGGGCGTGGACATCTACCGTCTGCGCAAGTTCAAACGCTCGAACCAGTCGTCCTGCATCAACCAGCGTCCGCTGGTGAAGGTGGGCGAACAGGTGGTGCGCGGTCAGGTCGTCGCCGACGGCCCGAACACCGACATGGGCGAACTGGCCCTCGGCCGGAACGTGATCGTCGCGTTCATGCCGTGGAACGGTTACAACTACGAGGACTCGATCCTGATCTCGGAGCGCATCCTGAAGGATGACGTCTTCACCTCGATCCACATCGAGGAATACGAGGTCGCGGCCCGCGATACCAAGCTCGGGCCGGAAGAGATCACGCGCGACATCCCGAACGTCGGCGAGGAAGCCCTGCGCAACCTCGACGAGGCCGGCATCGTCTATATCGGCGCCGAAGTGCAGCCGGGCGACATTCTGGTCGGCAAGATCACCCCGAAGGGCGAAAGCCCGATGACGCCGGAGGAGAAACTGCTCCGCGCCATCTTCGGTGAGAAGGCTTCGGACGTGCGCGACACCTCGCTGCGTCTGCCCCCGGGCGCCTATGGCACGATCGTCGAGGTCCGCGTCTTCAACCGTCACGGTGTGGACAAGGACGAACGCGCGCTGCAGATCGAGCGCGAGGAAGTGGAACGTCTGTCGCGCGACCGCGACGACGAACTCGCGATCCTCGACCGCAACATCTACTCGCGTCTGCGCACGCTGCTGCTGGGCAAGACCGCGGTGAAGGGTCCGAAGGGCATCAAGTCCGGCTCGACCATCGACGCGGATCTGCTGGGCACGCTGTCCAAGGGGCAGTGGTGGCAGCTGGCCGTGGCCGAGGAATCCGAAGCCAAGGACATCGAAGCCCTGCACGAGCAGTACGAGGCCCAGAAGCGCCAGCTCGACCACCGGTTCGAGGACAAGGTGGAGAAGGTGCGTCGCGGCGACGATCTGCCTCCGGGCGTGATGAAGATGGTCAAGGTCTTCGTGGCGGTGAAGCGCAAGCTGCAACCGGGCGATAAGATGGCCGGTCGTCACGGCAACAAGGGCGTCATCTCCAAGGTCGTGCCGGTGGAGGACATGCCGTTCCTCGCCGACGGGACCGCGGTCGATCTCGTGCTGAACCCGCTGGGCGTGCCGTCGCGGATGAACGTCGGACAGATCCTTGAAACCCACATGGGTTGGGCCGCGCGCGGTCTCGGGATCAAGATCGACGAGGCGCTGCAGGAATACCGCCGCAAGGGCGACCTGACCCCGGTCAAGGAAGCCATGCGTCTGGCCTATGGCGACGAGACCTACGAGGCGGCCTTCGGCGAACGCGACGACGACGACATCCTCGAGATGGCGGGCACCGTGACCAAGGGCGTTCCGATTGCGACCCCGGTGTTCGACGGCGCCAAGGAGCCGGATGTGAACGACGCGCTGCGCCGTGCGGGCTTCAACGAAAGCGGTCAGTCGATCGTCTTCGATGGCCGCAGCGGGGAGCAGTTCGCCCGTCCCGTCACGGTCGGTGTGAAGTACATGCTGAAGCTTCACCACTTGGTGGACGACAAGCTGCACGCCCGTTCGACCGGTCCGTACTCGCTCGTCACGCAGCAGCCGCTGGGTGGTAAGGCGCAGTTCGGTGGTCAGCGTCTGGGGGAGATGGAGGTCTGGGCTCTGGAAGCTTATGGCGCCGCCTACACCCTGCAGGAGATGCTGACGGTGAAATCGGACGACGTCGCCGGACGGACGAAGATGTACGAGAGCATCGTCAAGGGCGAGGACAACTTCGAAGCCGGCGTGCCGGAATCGTTCAACGTTCTCGTCAAGGAGGTCCGCGGCCTGGGCCTCAACATGGAACTCCTGGATTCGGAGGAAGAGTGAGGGCGGTCTCCGCCCCACTCACCCCATCCCTGTTTTAAGGACACAAGATGAACCAGGAACTGAGCACCAATCCGTTCAATCCGGTGGCTCCCGTCCGGACCTTCGACGAGATCAAGATCTCCCTGGCCTCGCCGGAGCGGATCCTGTCGTGGTCCTATGGCGAGATCAAGAAGCCCGAGACCATCAACTACCGCACGTTCAAGCCGGAACGTGACGGTCTGTTCTGCGCGCGCATCTTCGGGCCGATCAAGGACTACGAGTGCCTGTGCGGCAAGTACAAGCGCATGAAATATCGCGGCGTCGTCTGCGAGAAATGCGGCGTCGAGGTGACGCTGCAGAAGGTCCGCCGCGAGCGGATGGGCCATATCGAACTGGCGGCCCCGGTCGCGCATATCTGGTTCCTGAAATCGCTGCCGTCCCGCATCGGTCTGATGCTGGACATGACGCTGCGCGATCTGGAGCGGATTCTCTACTTCGAGAACTACGTCGTCATCGAACCCGGTCTGACCGATCTGACCTATGGTCAACTGATGACCGAGGATGAATTCCTCGACGCGCAGGACCAGTACGGTGCCGACGCCTTCACGGCCAATATCGGTGCCGAGGCCATCCGCGAGATGCTGGCCGCGATCGATCTGCAAGCGACGGCCGATCAGCTGCGCGAGGATCTGAAGGAAGCCACGGGCGAGCTGAAGCCGAAGAAGATCATCAAGCGTCTGAAGATCGTCGAAAGCTTCCTCGAATCGGGCAACCGCCCCGAGTGGATGATCCTGACCGTGCTGCCGGTGATCCCGCCGGAACTGCGCCCGCTCGTCCCGCTGGACGGCGGCCGGTTCGCCACGTCGGATCTGAACGACCTCTATCGCCGCGTCATCAACCGCAACAACCGTCTGAAGCGTCTGATCGAGCTTCGTGCGCCCGACATCATCGTGCGCAACGAAAAGCGGATGCTGCAGGAAGCTGTGGACGCGCTGTTCGACAACGGCCGCCGCGGCCGCGTGATCACGGGCACCAACAAGCGCCCGCTGAAATCGCTGTCGGACATGCTGAAGGGCAAACAGGGTCGTTTCCGTCAGAACCTTCTGGGGAAACGGGTCGACTTCTCGGGCCGGTCCGTCATCGTGACGGGGCCGGAGCTGAAGCTGCACCAGTGCGGCCTGCCCAAGAAGATGGCGCTGGAGCTGTTCAAGCCCTTCATCTACTCGCGTCTGGAGGCCAAGGGCCTGTCCAGCACCGTGAAGCAGGCGAAGAAGCTGGTCGAAAAAGAGCGTCCCGAGGTCTGGGACATCCTCGACGAGGTGATCCGCGAACACCCGGTGCTGCTGAACCGCGCACCGACGCTGCACCGTCTGGGCATTCAGGCCTTCGAACCGACGCTGATCGAGGGCAAGGCGATCCAGCTTCACCCGCTGGTCTGCTCGGCCTTCAACGCCGACTTCGACGGCGACCAGATGGCCGTGCACGTCCCGCTGAGCCTCGAGGCCCAGCTGGAAGCGCGCGTTCTGATGATGTCGACGAACAACGTTCTGTCGCCCGCCAACGGCGCGCCGATCATCGTTCCGTCGCAGGATATGGTGCTCGGTCTCTACTACACCACCATGCAGCGCGACGGCATGAAGGGTGAGGGCATGGCCTTCGCTTCGGTCGAGGAAGTGGAGCATGCGCTCGCCGCCGGCGAGGTGCATCTGCACGCCAAGATCCAAGCGCGGATCAAGCAGATCGACGACGAAGGCAACGAAGTCGTCCGCCGCTACGAGACGACGCCGGGCCGTCTGCGTCTGGGCAACCTGCTGCCGCTGAACGCCAAGGCTCCGTTCGAGCTGGTGAACCGCCTGCTGCGCAAGAAGGACGTCCAGAACGTCATCGACACCGTCTACCGCTATTGCGGTCAGAAGGAGTCGGTCATCTTCTGCGACCAGATCATGGGCATGGGCTTCCGCGAGGCCTTCAAGGCCGGCATTTCGTTCGGCAAGGACGACATGCTGATCCCCGACAGCAAATGGACCATCGTCAACGAGGTTCAGGAGCAGGTGAAGGACTTCGAGCAGCAGTACATGGACGGCCTGATCACTCAGGGCGAAAAGTACAACAAGGTCGTCGACGCATGGTCCAAGTGCAACGACAAGGTGACCGAGGCGATGATGACCACCATCTCCGCCACGCGTTACGACGAGAACGGCGCCGAGATGGAGCCGAACTCGGTCTACATGATGGCCCACTCAGGTGCGCGTGGCTCGGTCACGCAGATGAAGCAGCTCGGCGGGATGCGCGGCCTGATGGCCAAGCCGAACGGCGAGATCATCGAGACGCCGATCATCTCGAACTTCAAGGAAGGTCTGACCGTTCTTGAATACTTCAACTCGACCCACGGCGCCCGGAAGGGTCTGTCGGACACCGCGTTGAAGACGGCGAACTCGGGTTACCTGACGCGTCGTCTGGTGGACGTGGCGCAGGACTGCATCGTGCGCTCGCACGATTGCGGCACCGAGCAGGCGATCACCGCTTCGGCGGCGGTCAACGAAGGCGAAGTCGTCGCCCCGCTGTCCGAGCGTGTGCTGGGCCGTGTCGCGGCCGACGACATCTTCGTTCCGGGCACGGACGAGGTGCTGGTCGCGCAGGGTGAGCTGATCGACGAGCGCAAGGCCGACGCGATGGACCAAGCGAACGTCGCTTCGGTGCGCATCCGCAGCCCGCTGACCTGCGAAGCCGAAGAGGGCGTCTGCGCCATGTGCTACGGGCGCGACCTTGCCCGCGGTACGCTGGTGAACCAAGGCGAGGCCGTCGGCATCATCGCGGCGCAATCCATCGGTGAGCCGGGCACGCAGCTGACGATGCGGACCTTCCACATCGGCGGCGTGGCCCAAGGTGGCCAGCAGTCCTTCCTCGAAGCCTCGCAAGAGGGCCGGGTGGAGTTCCGCAACGCGCAGCTGCTGGAAAACGCGGCTGGTGAACAGGTGGCGATGGGCCGCAACATGCAGCTCGTCATCATCGACGATGCGGGGCAGGAGCGTGCGACGCACAAGGTGACCTACGGCACCAAGGTGCACGTCCGCGACGGCGACGTGATCAAGCGCGGCACCAAGCTGGTCGAATGGGACCCCTATACCCTGCCGATCATCGCCGAGCGTACGGGTGTGGCCCGCTTCGTCGACCTCGTCTCGGGCCTGTCGGTCCGCGAGGACACCGACGATGCGACCGGTATGAGCCAGAAGATCGTTTCGGATTGGCGCGCGGCCCCCAAGGGCAACGAGCTGAAGCCCGAGATCATCATCATGGACCCGGAAACCGGCGAGCCGATGCGCGGCGAGGGGGGCAACCCCATCTCCTACCCGATGTCGGTGGATGCGATTCTGTCCGTCGAAGACGGTCAGGACGTGAAGGCCGGCGACGTGGTGGCCCGTATCCCGCGCGAAGGCGCGCGGACCAAGGACATCACCGGGGGTCTGCCGCGCGTGGCGGAACTGTTCGAAGCCCGTCGTCCGAAGGATCACGCGATCATCGTGGAGCACGATGGTTACGTGCGCTTCGGCAAGGACTACAAGAACAAGCGCCGCATCACGATCGAGCCGGTGGACGAGAGCATGGCCGCGGTTGAGTACATGGTGCCGAAAGGCAAGCACATCCCGGTGCAGGAAGGCGACTTCGTGCAGAAGGGTGACTACATCATGGACGGCAACCCGGCTCCGCACGACATCCTGCGGATCATGGGGATCGAGGCTCTGGCCAACTACATGATCGACGAAGTGCAGGACGTGTACCGACTGCAAGGCGTGAAGATCAACGACAAGCATATCGAAGTGATCGTGCGGCAGATGCTGCAGAAGTACGAGATCCTCGATTCGGGCGAGACGACGCTGCTCAAGGGCGAGCATGTCGACAAGTCCGAGCTTGACGAGGTCAATGCCAAGGCCGACGTGCACGGTCTGCGCCCGGCACAGGCCGAGCCGATCCTGCTCGGGATCACCAAGGCGTCGCTGCAGACCCGCAGCTTCATCTCGGCGGCGTCGTTCCAAGAGACGACGCGCGTGCTGACCGAAGCGTCGGTGCAGGGCAAGCGCGACAAGCTCGTGGGCCTGAAGGAGAACGTCATCGTGGGCCGTCTGATCCCGGCCGGGACGGGCGGGGCGACGAGCCGCGTGAAGCAGGTCGCTGCCAAGCGCGATTCGGACGTGATCGAGGCGCGCCGCGCCGCTGCCGAGGCCGCCGTGCCGCTGGCAGCGCCGGGCACGGCCCAAGCCGACGAATGATCTTGCAAAGGGCCCCCTCGGGGGCCCTTCCGCATCTGGCCGCGTTGACAAGGCGGGTGATCCCCCGTATACGCGCGATACTGAATTGCGGGTTCGCCCGCCGCGACGACCTCCGGGTTTCGAAGTGATCATGATCCGGGCCATGCCCCGATCCTCTGGAATTCCACCGCGCCATCCCATCGCGGGATGGAGGCGGTTTTGGCGTTTTATCAGAACGCCCTGAACTGGCGCCCCCCGACAGGATCCGGGCAGGCGTTTACGCAACAGGAAGCAACGGGGAACCGAATGCCGACGATCCAACAGCTCATCCGCAAACCGCGGGAGCCGAAGAAGAACCGCTCCAAGTCCCAGCACTTGGAATCGTGCCCGCAGAAGCGTGGTGTGTGCACCCGCGTCTACACCACGACGCCGAAGAAACCGAACTCCGCTATGCGGAAGGTTGCGAAAGTCCGTCTCACCAACGGGTTCGAGGTGATTTCGTACATCCCGGGCGAGAAGCACAACCTGCAAGAGCACTCCGTCGTGCTCATCCGCGGCGGCCGGGTCAAAGACCTTCCGGGCGTGCGCTACCACATCCTGCGCGGCGTGCTGGACACGCAAGGCGTCAAAGATCGTCGTCAACGCCGTTCGAAATACGGCGCGAAACGTCCGAAGTGAGGTTCTGAGAGATGTCCCGTCGTCACGCCGCCGAGAAGCGCGAAATCCTGCCCGACGCCAAGTTTGGTGATCGGGTTCTGACCAAGTTCATGAACAACCTGATGATCGACGGCAAAAAATCCGTCGCCGAATCGATCGTCTACAACGCGCTGGACCGCGTTCAGGCCCGCCTGAAGCGCGAGCCGGTCGAAGCGTTCCACGAAGCGCTGGACAATGTGAAGCCGTCCGTCGAGGTGCGTTCGCGCCGCGTCGGTGGTGCCACGTATCAGGTCCCGGTCGAGGTCCGTCTGGAGCGTCGCGAAGCCCTCGCGATCCGCTGGCTGATCACCGCCGCCCGTAAGCGCAACGAGAACACCATGGAAGAGCGTCTGGCCGCCGAGCTTTCGGATGCCGTGAACAACCGTGGTACCGCTGTCAAGAAGCGCGAAGACACCCACAAGATGGCCGACGCCAACAAGGCGTTCAGCCATTATCGCTGGTAACCCATCAGCCTGAGGACCGAACCAATGGCACGCGACTACCCGCTGCAACGCTACCGCAACTTCGGGATCATGGCTCACATCGACGCCGGTAAAACGACGACGACGGAGCGGATCCTGTTCTACACCGGCAAGTCCCACAAGATCGGCGAGGTGCACGAAGGCGCCGCGACGATGGACTGGATGGAGCAGGAGCAGGAGCGTGGCATCACGATCACCTCGGCTGCGACCACCACCTTCTGGCAGCGCCAAGAAGATCCCACCAAAGAGGGTACTTCGGACACGAAGTACCGCTTCAACATCATCGACACCCCCGGCCACGTCGACTTCACCATCGAAGTCGAACGTTCGCTGGCGGTTCTGGACGGCGCGATCTGCCTTCTGGACGCCAACGCGGGTGTCGAGCCCCAGACCGAGACCGTCTGGCGTCAGGCCGACCGCTACAAGGTTCCGCGGATCGTGTTCGTCAACAAGATGGACAAGATCGGCGCGGACTTCTTCAAGTGCGTCGAAATGATCAAGGACCGCACCGGCGCGACCCCGCTGCCGATCGCACTGCCGATCGGTGCCGAGGATCAGCTGGAAGGCATCATCGACCTGATCAAGATGGAAGAATGGACCTGGCGGGGTGAAGACCTCGGTGCGTCCTGGACCCGTCAAGAGATCCGCGACGATCTGAAGGAGCTCGCCGATACGTGGCGCGCGAACCTGATCGAAACGGCCGTCGAGCAAGACGACGAGGCGATGGAAGCCTACCTCGAGGGCAACGAGCCCGACGAGGCGACGCTGCGCAAGCTGATCCGCAAGGGGACGCTGTCGCTGTCCTTCGTGCCGGTCACCGCAGGTTCGGCGTTCAAGAACAAAGGCGTTCAGCCGCTGCTGAACTCCGTCATCGACTTCCTGCCGTCGCCGCTGGACGTGCCCGCCTATATGGGCTTCGCACCGGGCGACGACACGGAAACGCGCGACATCCCGCGTTCGGCCGATGACGATCAGCCCTACTCGGCGCTGGCCTTCAAGATCATGAACGACCCCTTCGTGGGCTCGCTGACCTTCACGCGCATCTATTCGGGCGTCCTGCGCAAGGGCGATTCGATGCTGAACGCGACGAAGGGCAAGCGCGAACGCGTCGGCCGTATGATGATGATGCACGCCATCAACCGTGAAGAGATCGACGAAGCCTTTGCCGGCGACATCATCGCACTCGCGGGTCTGAAGGAAACGACGACGGGCGACACGCTCTGCGATCCGAACAACGCCGTGGTTCTGGAAACTATGACGTTCCCCGAGCCGGTGATCGAGATCGCCGTCGAACCGAAGTCGAAGGCCGACCAAGAGAAGATGGGTCTGGCACTGGCACGTCTGGCCGCCGAGGATCCGTCCTTCCGCGTCGAGACGAACTTCGAATCCGGTCAGACGATCATGAAGGGCATGGGCGAGCTTCACCTCGACATCCTCGTGGATCGTATGCGCCGCGAGTTCAAGGTCGAGGCGAACATCGGTGCGCCGCAGGTGGCCTACCGCGAGACCATCTCGCGCGAGGCTGAGATCGACTACACGCACAAGAAACAGACCGGTGGTACGGGTCAGTTCGCGCGCGTGAAGCTGGTCATCACCCCGACGGAGCCGGGCGAGGGCTACTCGTTCGAATCCAAGATCGTCGGCGGGACGGTTCCGAAGGAATACATCCCGGGCGTCGAGAAGGGCATCAAGTCGGTCATGGATTCCGGTCCGCTGGCAGGCTTCCCGGTCATCGACTTCAAGGTCGCTCTGATCGACGGCGCCTACCACGATGTCGACTCCTCGGTCCTCGCGTTCGAGATCGCATCGCGCGCCGCCATGCGCGACGGGATGAAGAAAGCGGGCGCCAAGCTGCTTGAGCCGATCATGAAGGTCGAGGTCGTGACTCCGGAAGAATACACCGGTTCGATCATCGGCGACCTGACCTCGCGTCGGGGCATGGTTCAGGGTCAGGACAGCCGCGGCAACGCCAACGTCATCACCGCAATGGTGCCGCTGGCCAACATGTTCGGCTACATCAACAACCTGCGCTCCATGTCTTCGGGCCGCGCGGTGTTCACGATGCTGTTCGACCATTACGATGCCGTTCCGCAGAACATCTCGGACGAGATCCAGAAGAAATACGCGTAATCGGAGCGGCGGGGGAAACCCCGCCCTTCCATTGTGTCGGGTGTTGCAGTCGCAGCACCGTTCCTGTAGTGCGGGGCCTTCCCCGCCGCTGCGGAATCGAATCAAGAGGAAGCCACGATGGCAAAGGCAAAGTTTGAACGGACGAAACCGCACGTCAACATCGGCACGATCGGTCACGTTGACCACGGCAAGACGACGCTGACGGCGGCGATCACGAAGTATTTCGGCGACTTCCGCGCGTATGACCAGATCGATGGCGCGCCGGAAGAGAAAGCCCGCGGGATCACGATCTCGACGGCGCACGTCGAGTACGAGTCGGAGACGCGTCACTACGCACACGTCGACTGCCCCGGCCACGCCGACTACGTGAAGAACATGATCACCGGTGCTGCCCAGATGGACGGCGCGATCCTGGTGGTGAACGCGGCCGACGGCCCGATGCCGCAGACGCGCGAGCACATCCTGCTGGGCCGTCAGGTCGGCATCCCGTTCATGGTCGTCTACCTGAACAAGGTCGACCAAGTGGACGACGAAGAGCTGCTGGAGCTGGTGGAGATGGAAGTGCGCGAGCTTCTGTCCTCCTACGACTACCCGGGCGACGACATTCCGATCATCAAAGGCTCGGCTCTGGCCGCGATGGAAGGCCGTGATCCGGAAATCGGCGAGAACTCGATCCGCGCGCTGATCGCGGCCGTGGACGAATACATCCCGACGCCGGCACGCGCCGTCGACCAGCCCTTCCTGATGCCGGTCGAAGACGTGTTCTCGATCTCGGGTCGCGGCACGGTGGCTACGGGCCGTATCGAGCGCGGCGTCGTCAAGGTCGGCGAAGAGCTGGAGATCGTCGGTATCCGCGACACCAAGAAGACGGTGTGCACGGGCGTCGAGATGTTCCGCAAGCTGCTGGACCAAGGCGAAGCGGGCGACAACGTCGGCCTGCTGCTGCGCGGCGTGGACCGCGAGGGCATCGAGCGCGGCCAAGTGCTGTGCAAGCCGGCCTCGGTGAAGCCGCACACGAAGTTCGAAGCGGAAGCCTACATCCTGACGAAGGAAGAAGGCGGTCGTCACACGCCGTTCTTCGCGAACTACCGTCCGCAGTTCTACTTCCGCACGACGGACGTCACGGGCACCGTGCAGCTGCCGGAAGGCACCGAAATGGTGATGCCGGGCGACAACCTGAAGTTCAACGTCGAACTGATCGCCCCGATCGCCATGGAAGAGAAGCTGCGCTTCGCTATCCGTGAAGGCGGCCGCACCGTCGGCGCCGGCGTCGTGTCGAAAATCATCGCTTAATTCAACCGCACCGGAAGAGGGGGCGGGGCCTTTGGGCCCCGTCTTCCCGCCGGGCCCCAAAGGGCATGTAAAATGCAAGGTCAGACCATCCGCATCAGGCTGAAAGCCTTCGATTACCGGGTGCTGGATTCCAGCACGCAGGAAATCGTGTCGACAGCCAAACGGACCGGCGCACAAGTGCGCGGCCCGATCCCGCTGCCGAACAAAATCGAGAAATTCACGGTTCTCCGTGGTCCGCACATCGACAAGAAGTCGCGCGACCAGTGGGAAATCCGTACGCATAAGCGTCTTCTCGACATCGTTGATCCGACTCCGCAGACCGTGGACGCGCTCATGAAGCTCGACCTCGCCGCCGGCGTTGACGTCGAAATCAAGGTGTAAGGGGTAGTACTCATGCGCTCTGGAATCATTGCTAAGAAGCTGGGCATGACCCGGCTGTTCATGGAAGACGGTCGCCAAGTTCCGGTGACGGTCCTCCAACTCGACACGCTTCAGGTCGTCGCGCAGCGCACGGTCGAGAAGGATGGCTATTCGGCCGTTCAGCTCGGTGCCGGCACCGCGAAAGCCAAGCGGACCTCGGCAGCGCAGCGCGGCCACTTCGCCAAGGCGAATGTGGAACCGAAGCGCAAGATCGCGGAATTCCGCGTCTCGCCCGAAAACCTGATCAATGTCGGCGAAGAAATCGTCGCGGACCATTACTTCGCGGGTCAGTTCGTCGACGTGGCGGGCACCTCGATCGGTAAAGGTTTTGCCGGTGCGATGAAGCGTCACAACTTCGGCGGTCTTCGCGCCTCGCACGGTGTGTCGATCTCGCACCGTTCGCACGGCTCCACGGGCCAGTGCCAAGATCCGGGCAAGGTCTTCAAAGGCAAGAAAATGGCCGGTCACCTCGGTGCCGTCCGTGTCACCACGCAGAACCTGCAGGTCGTCAAGACCGACAGCGAGCGCGGCTTGATCATGATCAAAGGCGCGGTCCCCGGTTCGAAGGGTGGCTGGGTCACCGTCAAGGATGCCGTCAAGAAGCCGGTTCCCGACAACGTGATCCTGCCGGCCGCTCTGCGTTCGGCTGCCGAAGCTGCGCACCGCGCCGCTGAAGAAGCCGCTGCTGCCGCTGCCGCCGAGGAAGAAGCCGCTCGCGCCGCTGCCGCTGCTGAAGCTGCCGCCGCCGAAGAGGCTGCGCTGGCCGAAGCCGATGCTGCGACCACCGATGCCTCCGACGAAGGAGAAGCGAAATGAAACTCGACGTCATCAAGCTTGACGCCGGCAAGGCGGGGTCGATCGACCTCGCGGATGAGGTCTTCGGCCTCGAGCCGCGCGCCGACATCCTGCACCGCGTCGTCCGCTGGCAGCGCGCGAAGGCTCAGCAGGGCACCCACTCGGTGCTCGGCAAGTCCGACGTGTCCTACTCGACCAAGAAGATCTATCGCCAGAAAGGCACCGGCGGCGCACGTCACGGTTCCAAGAAGGCGCCGACCTTCCGTCACGGTGGTGTGTACAAGGGCCCGACGCCCCGCAGCCACGCCCACGAGCTGCCCAAGAAGTTCCGTGCCCTCGGCCTGAAGCATGCGCTTTCGGCCAAAGCGGCAACGGGCGATCTGATCGTGCTCGAGGACCTGAACCTTGCCGAAGCCAAGACGGCCTTCCTCGCGAAGGCGGTCAAGGAACTCGGCTGGAAGCGTGTCCTGATCATCGACGGCGCCGACGTGAACGAGAACTTCGCCACGGCCGCCCGCAACCTCGAAGGCGTGGACATCCTGCCGACGATGGGCGCGAACGTCTATGACATCCTGAAGCGTGACACCCTGGTGATCACGAAGGCCGGTGTCGAAGCCCTGGAGGCTCGCCTGAAATGAGCGTGAAACCCGAACTCTACGACGTGATCAAGAAGCCGATCATCACCGAGAAGGCGACCCTCGCCTCCGAGGCGAACGCGGTTGTCTTCGAAGTTCGCAAGGACGCGACCAAGCCGCTGATCAAAGAAGCCGTGGAAGCGGTGTTCGGCGTGAAGGTCAAGGCCGTGAACACGACGATCCTCAAAGGGAAGACCAAGCGGTTCCGCGGTCGTCCCGGCGAACGGAGCGACAAGAAGAAAGCCTACGTCACCCTCGAAGAGGGTAACACTATCGACGTCGCGACCGGCCTCTGATAGAAGGCGCAACGAATCAAGTGGCCCCGGATTCGTCCGGGGCCTCTGATTTTTACGACGGGGATCTTCGGAGCCCTTCACCGGACCCCGCCTTTCGGGGTCCCAGCTGTACGGAAGACAGGAAACATGGCACTTAAGTCGTATAAGCCGACGACGCCTGGCCAGCGTGGGCTGGTTCTGATCGACCGTTCGGAGCTGTGGAAAGGCCGCCCGGTCAAAGCCCTCACCGAGGGTTTGACCAAGACGGGTGGCCGGAACAACACCGGACGCGTCACGATGTGGCACAAGGGTGGCGGCGCGAAGCGTCTCTACCGCGTCGTCGATTTCAAACGTCGCAAGTTCGACGTTCCCGCCGTGGTTGAGCGGATCGAGTATGACCCCAACCGTACCGCCTTCATCGCGCTCGTGCGCTACAATGATGGCGAACTGTCCTACATCCTCGCGCCGCAGCGTCTCGCTGTCGGTGACACGGTTGTGGCCGGTGCGAAGACGGACGTGAAGCCCGGCAACGCGATGCCCTTCTCGGGCATGCCGATCGGTACGATCGTGCACAACGTCGAGATGAAGCCCGGCAAGGGCGGTCAGATCGCACGCGCCGCGGGCACCTACGCCCAGTTCGTCGGCCGTGACGGTGGCTACGCTCAGATCCGCCTGTCCTCGGGCGAGCTGCGCATGGTGCGTCAGGAGTGCATGGCCACGATCGGCGCCGTGTCGAACGCGGACCACTCGAACCAGAACTTCGGTAAGGCCGGCCGTATGCGCCACAAGGGCATCCGCCCGACGGTGCGCGGTGTCGCCATGAACCCGATCGATCACCCGCATGGTGGTGGTGAAGGTCGGACCTCGGGCGGCCGTCACCCGGTCACGCCGTGGGGCAAGGGCACCAAGGGCAACCGCACCCGCAAGAACAAGACGACGGACAAGTACATTGTTCGCTCGCGTCACTTGAAGAAAGGGCGTTAATCCATGTCGCGTTCCGTCTGGAAAGGCCCGTTCGTCGATGCCTATCTGCTGAAGAAAGCAGAAGCGTCGCGTGCCTCGGGCAAGAACGAAGTGATCAAGATCTGGTCGCGTCGCTCCACCATCCTGCCGCAGTTCGTCGGTCTGACGTTCGGTGTCTACAACGGCAAGAAACACGTCCCGGTCGCCGTGACCGAGGAGATGATCGGCCAGAAGTTCGGTGAATACTCGCCGACGCGGACCTATTACGGTCACGCGGCTGACAAGAAAGCCAAGAGGAAGTAAGCCATGAGCAAGGAAAAGAATCCGCGCCGCGTGGCCGAAAACGAGGCGATGGCGAAAGCCAAGATGCTGCGCACCTCGCCGCAGAAGCTGAACCTCGTGGCGGCTCTGATCCGTGGCAAGAAGGTCGACAAGGCAATCGCCGACCTCACCTTCTCCAAGAAGCGCATCAGCCAAGACGTGCTGAAATGCCTGCAGTCGGCCATCGCCAACGCCGAGAACAACCACGGCCTGGACGTGGATGAGCTGGTCGTGGCGGAAGCCTATTGCGGCAAGAACATCACGCTGAAGCGTGGTCGCCCGCGTGCGCGCGGTCGGTTCGGCAAGATCATGAAGCCTTTCAGCGAACTGACCATCAAGGTGCGTCAGAAAGGGGAGACTGCGTAATGGGTCAGAAGGTAAACCCCATTGGGATGCGCCTGCAGGTCAACCGTACCTGGGATAGCCGCTGGTATGCGGACTCCAAGGACTACGGCGATCTGCTTCTCGAAGACCTGAAGATCCGCGACTTCGTCCACAAGGAAGTGAAGCAAGCCGGCATCTCCAAGGTCATCATCGAGCGTCCGCACAAGAAGTGCCGCGTCACGATCCACGCTGCCCGTCCCGGTGTCATCATCGGCAAGAAGGGCGCGGACATCGAAGGCCTGCGCAAGAAGCTGACGCAGTTCACCGCGTCCGAGCTGCACCTCAACATCGTCGAGGTCCGCAAGCCGGAGCTGGACGCCCAGCTGGTGGCCGAATCGATCGCTCAGCAGATGGAGCGTCGGGTGTCCTTCCGTCGCGCCATGAAGCGCGGCGTGCAGAACGCCATGCGCATCGGCGCCCTTGGCATCCGTGTGAACGTGTCGGGCCGTCTTGGCGGTGCCGAGATCGCGCGTACGGAGTGGTATCGTGAAGGTCGCGTGCCGCTGCACACGCTGCGCGCCGACATCGACTATGCCACCGAGGAAGCGATGACGCCCTATGGCATCATCGGCGTGAAGGTGTGGATCTTCAAAGGCGAGATCCTTGAGCATGACCCGCAGGCGCATGACCGCCGTCAGGCCGAGTCGCAGGAGGGTGCCGCACCGCGTCCCCGCCGCGACCGCGAGCGCGCGTAAGGAGCACGAGAGATGCTGCAACCGAAACGGACTAAGTTCCGCAAACAGCACAAGGGCCGCATTCATGGGGAAGCCAAAGGCGGCTTCCTGCTGAACTTCGGCACCTTTGGCCTGAAGGCGACCGAGCCGGAGCGCGTCACGGCGCGCCAGATCGAAGCGGCCCGCCGCGCGATCACCCGCCACATGAAGCGTCAGGGTCGTGTCTGGATCCGGATCTTCCCGGATGTCCCGGTCACCTCCAAGCCCACCGAGGTTCGGATGGGTAAGGGTAAAGGCTCCGTTGACTTCTGGGCGGCGAAGGTGAAACCCGGCCGCATGATGTTTGAGATTGACGGCGTACCCGAATCTGTGGCAAGGGAAGCGCTCCGCCTTGGAGCGATGAAACTTCCGGTCACCAGCCGGGTCGTCGTTCGCGAGGACTGGTAAGAATTCGCCTGAACCCCCGGGGTCGCCCCGGGGGTTCGGGTTTTTGATGAAACCCACCAGGCACAGGGTTACCTGCACAGGGCCTTCTGGTGAGACGGAAAGGAATGGCGCATGTCCGCCACAGAATTCACGTCCAAGACGCCGGACCAGCTGCGCGAGCAGCTCGTTGCGTTGAAGAAAGAAGCGTTCAACCTGCGCTTCCAACAGGCCACCGGCCAGCTTGAGAACACCGCCCGCATGCGTGTCGTCCGTCGCGACGTCGCCCGCATCAAGACGGTTCTGAACCAGAAAGCCGCTGACGCGGCGGCGAACTGAGGAGCCCGATAGATGCCCAAACGTATCCTGCAAGGCACCGTCACGAGCGACAAGAACGCACAGACGATCACCGTGCTCGTCGAGCGTCGCTTCAAGCACCCGCTGCTGAAGAAGACCGTGCGTCTGTCGAAGAAATACCGCGCCCATGACGCGGAGAACCAATTCAAGGTGGGTGACAAAGTCCGCATCGAGGAATGCGCACCCATCTCGAAGACGAAACGCTGGACGGTCGTGACCGAAACGGTCTGACCTTCCCTCAACGAAACCCTGGGGGCGGTCCGCCGCTCTCCAAAGGTCGGGAGAACCTTTTATGATCCAGATGCAGACCAATCTGGATGTTGCTGACAACTCCGGCGCGCGCCGGGTTCAGTGCATCAAGGTCCTGGGTGGTTCGCACCGCCGGTATGCCTCCGTTGGCGACATCATCGTGGTGTCCGTCAAAGAAGCCATTCCGCGCGGCCGCGTGAAGAAGGGTGACGTCCGCAAGGCCGTCGTCGTTCGCACCGCCAAGGAAGTCCGCCGTGAAGACGGCACCGCCATCCGCTTCGACCGCAATGCCGCCGTCATCCTGAACAACCAGGGCGAACCGGTCGGCACCCGCATCTTCGGGCCGGTCGTTCGCGAGCTGCGCGCGAAGAACTTCATGAAGATCATCTCGCTGGCGCCGGAGGTGCTCTGATGGCTGCGAAGCTCAAGAAAGGCGATGAGGTCATCGTCCTCACCGGCAAGGACAAGGGCAAGAAAGGGACCATCGCGTCCGTCTCGCCCAAGGACAACAAAGCCGTGGTCGAGGGTGTGAACATCGCGATCCGTCACACGAAGCAGACCCAAGGCTCCCAGGGCGGCCGCATCCCGAAAGCGATGCCGATCGACCTGTCGAACCTGTCGCTGCTGGACAAGAACGGCAAAGCCACCCGCGTCGGCTTCCGCGAGGAAGACGGCAAGAAGGTGCGTTTCGCCAAGACCACCGGGGAGGCGATCTGATGCTTGACGCTGCCACCTATACCCCCCGCTTCAAGACGCTGTTCAAGGACACGATCCGCGGCGCGATGAAGTCGGAATTCGGCTACAAGAACGACATGCAGATCCCGCGTCTGGACAAGATCGTCCTGAACATGGGCGTCGGCGAAGCCGTCAAGGACACCAAGAAGGTGAAAGCTGCAGCCGAAGAGCTGTCGCTGATCGCCGGCCAGAAGGCTGTCATCACGCACGCCAAGAAGTCGATCGCCGGCTTCCGCGTTCGTGAAGAGATGCCGCTGGGCTGCAAGGTCACGCTGCGCGGCGACAAGATGTACGAGTTCCTGGACCGTCTGATCACGATCGCGCTGCCGCGCGTCCGCGACTTCCGCGGTGTGAAGGGCAATTCGTTCGACGGCCGTGGCAACTACGCCATGGGCCTGAAAGAGCAGATCGTGTTCCCCGAGATCAACTTCGACAAAGTCGACGAGATCCTGGGCATGGACATCATCATCTGCACGACGGCGAAGACGGATGCGGAAGCGAAAGCGCTGCTGAAGCACTTCAACATGCCCTTCATCGGCTGAGCGGAGAAAGACCAGATGGCCAAGAAATCCATGGTTGAACGTGAGGTCAAGCGCGAGAAGCTGGTGAAGCAACATGCTGCCAAGCGCGCCGCCCTCAAAGAGATCACCAAGAACGCAGACCTGCCGATGGAAGAGCGCTTCAAAGCGCAGCTGAAATTGGCGGAAATGCCCCGCAACTCGTCCGCCACCCGGCTGCACAACCGCTGCCAGCTGACGGGCCGTCCCCATGCTTACTACCGTAAGCTTAAACTCTCGCGGATCATGCTGCGCGAACTGGCCTCCTTCGGTCAGATCCCGGGCATGGTCAAGTCCAGCTGGTAAGGAGGAGCGTCGATGTTTGTGAACGATCCCCTCGGCGATATGCTGACCCGCATCCGCAACGCACAGCTGCGTGGCAAGTCGACCGTGTCGACCCCCGCCTCCAAGCTGCGCGCCTGGGTGCTGGATGTCCTTCTGAACGAAGGCTACATCCGCGGCTACGAGAAGAACGAGACCGAAAACGGGCAGGGCGAACTCGTCATCAGCCTGAAGTACTTCGAGGGCACCCCGGTGATCCGCGAAGTCAAGCGCGTCTCCAAGCCTGGCCGCCGTGTGTACATGGCATCCAAGGATCTGCCCTCCGTGCGCAACGGTCTGGGCGTGTCCATCATCTCCACGCCGAAAGGCGTCATGTCCGATGCAGCCGCACGGTCCGCCAATGTTGGCGGCGAAGTGCTCTGCACCGTGTTCTAAGGAGGGTTTGATGTCTCGTATTGGCAAGAAACCCGTCGAACTGCCCAAGGGCGTGACGGCGTCGGTGTCCGGTCAAACGGTCGAAGTGAAGGGCCCGAAAGGGACCCGCAGCTTCACCGCTACGGATGACGTAACGCTCAGCACCGCAGACGACACCGTGACGGTCACGCCGCGCGGCACGTCCAAGCGGGCGCGCCAGCAGTGGGGCATGGTCCGCAGCCAGGTTGCAAACCTGGTGGCGGGCGTGACCACGGGCTTCAAGAAAGAGCTGGAGATTCAAGGCGTGGGTTACCGCGCTGCGATGGCCGGCAACGTCCTGAAGCTCTCGCTGGGCTATTCGCACGAAGTGAACTTCGAGGTCCCGGCTGGCGTCACCGTCACCGCCCCGAAGCAAACCGAAATCGTTGTGGAAGGCATTGATCAACAGCAAGTTGGTCAGGTCGCCGCGAACATCCGTGACTGGAAGCGTCCCGAGCCCTACAAAGGCAAAGGTATCCGGTACAAGGACGAGTTCGTGTTCCGCAAGGAAGGCAAGAAGAAGTAAGGGGGCGCTAGAAAATGGCTTTGAAAAAACGCGAGCTGTTCCTGAAGCGCCGCCTGCGCGTCCGGAACAAACTGAAAGCGATGGCAAATGGGCGTCCGCGCCTGTCCGTCCATCGTTCGTCCAAGAACATCAGCGTCCAGCTGATCGACGATGTGAATGGCGTCACGCTGGCATCCGCCTCCACGATGGAGAAGGATCTCGGTCTGATCGGCAAGAACAACGTCGAAGCTTCGACGGCCATCGGCAAGGCAATTGCCGAGCGGGCCAAGAAGGCTGGCATCGAAGAGTGCTACTTCGATCGTGGTGGCTTCCTCTTTCACGGCAAGATCAAGGCTTTGGCCGAGGCTGCGCGTGAAGGCGGCCTGAAGTTCTAAGGAGACGATTATGGCAGAACGTGAGAACCGTCGGGACCGTCGCGAACGCGAGGAAACCCCGGAATTCGCCGATCGTCTCGTGGCGATCAACCGTGTGTCGAAAACCGTGAAGGGTGGTAAACGCTTCGGCTTTGCTGCGCTCGTGGTGGTCGGCGACCAGCGCGGCCGCGTCGGCTTCGGCAAGGGCAAAGCGAAAGAAGTGCCCGAGGCGATCCGCAAGGCGACCGAGCAGGCCAAACGGCAAATGATTCGCGTGCCGCTCCGTGACGGGCGCACGCTGCACCACGACACCAACGGTCGCCACGGCGCCGGTAAGGTCGTGATGCGTGCCGCCGATGCGGGTACCGGCATCATCGCCGGTGGTCCGATGCGCGCCGTGTTTGAAATGCTCGGCGTTCAGGACGTGGTGGCGAAGTCGCTGGGTTCGCAGAACCCCTACAACATGATCCGTGCGACTCTGGACGGTCTGAAGCAGGAATCCTCGCCCCGTATGGTGGCGAACCGTCGCGGCAAGAAAGTCGCCGACATCCTGAAGAAGCCCGACGCCGAAGTCGTGGAAGCGTAAGGAGAAGCGACAATGGCAACCATCGTCGTGAAGCAGGTGGCCTCGGCCGCCCGCCGCCCCGCCATCCAGACGGCCACGTTGAAGGGCCTGGGGCTGAACAAGATGAACCGCACGCGCGAACTGGAGGATACCCCCTCCGTGCGCGGGATGGTCAACAAGATCCCGCACCTCGTGAAGATCATCGAGGAACGGAACTAAGAGATGCGCCCCCGGAGACGGGGGCGTTTTTCATTGGGGGCATGGACAATTCGTCCGTGCCGTCCCGCTTGAAGCGTCCGGCCCGAACGGCTATACGCGACCGGTGGCCCCTGTTCGGGGCCCGGAATCATTCATACGCCGCGTTTGCCCTGTCCGTCGCTGGCGGGGCAGTTCCGGCACAGGAGATAGCGACATGAAACTGCACGAACTCCGCGACAACGAAGGCGCGGCCCGCAAGAAGAAACGCGTTGCGCGTGGTCCCGGCTCCGGCAAGGGGAAGATGGGCGGCCGTGGTATCAAGGGTCAGAAGTCCCGCTCGGGCGTGGCGCTGAACGGGTACGAGGGTGGCCAGATGCCGCTCTACCGTCGTCTGCCCAAGCGCGGCTTCACCAAGCCGAACCGCAAGGAATACGCCGTCGTCAACCTCGGCCTGATCCAGAAGTTCGTCGATGCCGGCAAGCTGGACGCGTCGAACGCGATCGACGAAGCGGCGCTGGTGGCTGCGGGTCTGACCTCGCACCTGCGCGACGGCATCCGCGTTCTCGCCAAGGGTGAGATCACGGCGAAGCTGAACCTGACGGTGTCGGGCGCGTCCAAATCGGCGGTCGAAGCGGTGGAGAAGGCCGGCGGTACGCTGACCCTCACCTCGCCGGTCGCGGCCGCAGCCGAGTAAGGTCCGGCCCGGCAGGGCTTCCGACCGAACCGCGTTTCCCGCGCCGCCGACCCGACCCGGATCGGCGGCGCTATCTTGAGAGAGAACGGGCATGGCATCTGCTGCAGAGCAAATGGCGTCGAACCTCAGCTGGGGGGCCTTGGGTAAGGCGTCCGAGCTGCGTCGGCGCATCTTCTTCACCATCGGCCTTCTGATCGTCTATCGGATCGGGACCTATATCCCGGTTCCGGGGATCGACGGTCTGGCCCTGCGGCAGTTCATGGACGGCGCTGCGGCCGGTCTCGGCGGCATCCTGTCGATGTTCACCGGCGGCGCGCTGTCCCGCATGGGGATCTTCGCCCTCGGGATCATGCCCTATATCTCGGCCTCGATCATCGTTCAGCTTCTGGCGTCGATGGTGCCGCAGCTGGAGCAGATCAAGAAAGAAGGCGAGCAGGGCCGCAAGAAGATCAACCAGTACACGCGGTACTTCACCGTGGTTCTGGCGACCTTCCAAGCCTATGGCATCGCACGCAGCCTCGAAGCGGGCGATCTCGTCACCAATCCGGGCCTGTTCTTCCAAGCCTCCTGCGTCATCACGCTGGTCGGGGGCACCATGTTCCTGATGTGGCTGGGTGAGCAGATCACCTCGCGCGGGATCGGCAACGGCATCTCGCTCATCATCTTCGTCGGCATTCTGGCCGAATTGCCGCTGCATATCGGCCAGTTCCTGAGCCAAGGGCGGTCGGGTGCGGTGTCCCCGGCGGTGATCATCGGTGTCGCGGTGATGATCGTGGCGGTAATCGGCTTCGTGGTCTTCATGGAGCGGGCGCTGCGCAAGATCCACATCCAGTATCCGCGCCGTCAGGTTGGGATGAAGGTCTATGACGGCGGCTCCAGCCACCTCCCGGTGAAAGTGAACCCGTCGGGCGTCATTCCCGCGATCTTCGCCTCGTCGCTGCTGCTGCTGCCGACCACGGTCGCGACCTTCTCGGGATCGCAGACGGGTCCGGTGATGTCGACGATCCTCGCCTATTTCGGGCCGGGGCAGCCGCTCTATCTGCTGTTCTTCGTCGCGATGATCGTGTTCTTCGCCTATTTCTACACGCTCAACGTGGCCTTCAAGCCCGATGACGTGGCGGACAACCTGAAGAACCAGAATGGCTTCATCCCCGGTATCCGCCCCGGCAAACGTACCGAGGAATACCTGACCTATGTGGTGAACCGCGTTCTCGTGCTCGGTTCGGCCTATCTCGCCTTCGTCTGCCTTCTGCCCGAGATCATCCGCCATCAGCTGACGATCCCGTTCTATTTCGGCGGCACGTCGGTGCTGATCATCGTGTCGGTGACGATGGACACGATCCAGCAGGTCCAGTCCCACCTTCTCGCACACCAGTATGAGGGGCTGATCGAACGGTCGCAGCTTCGGGGCCGCAAGCGGACCGGCAAGCGTGCGCCCACACGTCGCTAAGGATATCCAATGACAAACGTGATTCTGCTTGGCCCTCCCGGGGCGGGGAAGGGAACCCAGGCCAAGCGCCTTGTGCAGGAACGGGGCATGGTTCAGCTGTCGACCGGCGATATGCTGCGCGAGGCGCGCAGCAGCGGGTCGGAGATGGGGCTGAAGGTCGCTGCGGTGATGGATGCCGGCGGGCTCGTCACCGATGAGATCGTGATCGGTCTGATCCGCGAGAAGCTGCAGCAGGGCGAGGGCGGCGGATATATCTTCGACGGTTTTCCCCGGACGCTGGCGCAGGCCGATGCCTTGGGCGAGCTTCTGTCCCAGATGGGCGAAACGCTGGACGCCGTGATCGCGATGGAAGTCGATGACGCGGTTCTGGTCCGCCGGATCACCGGCCGCTACACCTGCGGCAATTGCGGCGCCGTCTATCACGACGAAACGCATCCCACGAAGGTGCCGGGGGTCTGCGATGTCTGCGGGTCCACGAACCTCGTGCGGCGGGCGGATGACAACGAGGATTCGCTGCGTCACCGCCTGATGGAATACTACAAGAAGACCTCGCCGCTCGTGGGCTATTACCACGCCAAGGGCGATCTGCGGCGCGTCGATGCGCTGGCCAGCGTCGAGGATGTGGCGGCCGCGATCGCGGGCGCGCTGGACCGGGGTTGACGCCCGGCCGAAAATCCCATAGTCCACGGCGTCCCGCGGGAATCGCCGTGGATCGTTTCACCCATTCGGGGTGAGGATCGTCCCGCCTGCGGGGCGGAGTTGTGAAAAAAGGATCCGGCGCTACGGATCCGCAACCTGGAAAGGACTACGCGTGGCACGTATTGCTGGCGTCAACATTCCGACGGGGAAACGCGTCCCCATCGCCCTGACCTATATCCACGGCATCGGTGACCAAGTCGCCGAAGAGATCTGCGCGGCGACGAACATCGACCGCACCCGTCGTGTGAACGAACTCTCGGACGCCGAAGTGCTGGCGATCCGCGAATACATCGACGCCAACCTCACGGTGGAAGGCGATCTGCGTCGCCAAGTGTCGATGAACGTGAAGCGTCTGATGGACCTCGGCTGCTATCGCGGCCTGCGTCACCGTCGGAACCTGCCGGTTCGCGGCCAGCGCACGCACACCAACGCTCGCACCCGCAAAGGCCCCGCGAAGGCCATTGCCGGCAAGAAGAAATAAGGGGGCGTGACAGATGGCTCGTGATAAGGTCCGCATGAAGCGCAAGGAGCGCAAGAACATCGCCGCAGGCGTTGCTCACGTGAACTCCTCGTTCAACAACACCAAGATCCTGATTTCCGACGTGCAGGGCAACGCGATCTCGTGGTCGTCCGCCGGTACGATGGGCTTCAAAGGGTCGCGTAAATCCACGCCCTACGCCGCGCAGATGGCTGCCGAAGACGCAGCCCGCAAGGCGCAGGAGCATGGTCTGAAGACGATCGAAGTCGAAGTGCAGGGTCCGGGTTCGGGACGCGAATCGGCGCTGCGCGCGCTGGCCGCGGTCGGCCTGAACATCACCTCGATCCGCGACGTGACTCCGATGGCGCATAACGGCTGCCGTCCGCCGAAGCGTCGCCGCGTCTAATCGCGCACATTACAGGATCGGGCCGTGCGGATCGCGCGGCCCGGTTTCGTCATTTCTGATCCTCGGGCGTTCCTCGCTTACGGACATGGGCAAGGAACTGGTATGGAGGCGACACGCATGATCCACAAGAACTGGCAGGAACTGATCAAGCCGACGCAGCTGGGCGTGAAGCCGGGCGCGGATGCAGGCCGGATCGCCACCGTCGTGGCCGAGCCGCTGGAGCGTGGCTTCGGCCTGACGCTCGGCAACGCCCTGCGCCGCGTGCTGCTGTCCTCGCTGCAGGGCGCCGCCATCACGTCGGTCCAGATCGACAACGTCCTGCACGAGTTCTCCTCGGTCGCGGGCGTGCGTGAGGACGTCACGGACATCGTTCTGAACCTCAAGGGCATCGCCATCAAGATGGAGGTCGAAGGACCGAAACGTCTGGCGATCAATGCCAAGGGTCCGGGCGTCGTGACCGCCGGCGACATCGCGGAAACCAACGGCATCGAGATCCTGAACAAGGATCACGTCATCTGCCACCTCGACGATGGCGCCGACGTGTCGATGGAACTGACCGTCAACACCGGCAAGGGCTATGTCTCGGCGGACAAGAACCGTCCCGAGGATGCGCCCATCGGTCTCATCCCGATCGATGCCATCTACTCGCCGGTCAAGAAAGTCAGCTATGAAGTGCAGCCGACCCGTGAGGGGCAGGTTCTGGACTACGACAAGCTGACCATGAAGATCGAAACGGACGGTTCGCTCACGCCGGACGACGCCGTGGCCTATGCCGCGCGTATCCTGCAAGACCAGCTGTCGATCTTCGTCAACTTCGACGAACCGGAAGCGGCGACGCGTTCGGACGCCGATGAGGGGCTGGAGTTCAACCCGCTCCTGCTGAAGAAAGTCGACGAGCTGGAGCTGTCGGTCCGTTCGGCGAACTGCCTGAAGAACGACAACATCGTCTATATCGGCGATCTGATCCAGAAGACCGAAGCCGAGATGCTCCGCACCCCGAACTTCGGCCGCAAGTCGCTGAACGAGATCAAGGAAGTGCTCTCGGGCATGGGTCTGCACCTCGGCATGGATGTCGAGGACTGGCCGCCGGAGAACATCGAAGATCTGGCGAAGCGTTTCGAAGACCAGTTCTGAGACAAGGGGGCTTCGGCCCCCGAAATGCCCCGATATGCGGGGGACAACATGGGCAATTCCGCCCCAAGGTGAGCAGGCCCCGCAGCCTGCCGGACAAAGCAAAAGAAGGAGATGACCCATGCGTCACGCACGTGGCTACCGCCGCCTCAACCGGACCCATGAACACCGCAAGGCGCTGTTCGCCAACATGTCGGGTGCCCTGATCGAGCACGAGCAGATCAAGACCACCCTGCCGAAGGCGAAAGAACTGCGCCCGATCGTCGAAAAGCTGATCACGCTGGCCAAACGCGGCGACCTGCACGCCCGTCGTCAGGCCCGTGCGGCGCTGAAGGAAGACAAGCACCTCGTGCGCCTGTTCGACATCCTCGGCCCGCGCTACAAGGATCGTCAGGGCGGCTATATCCGCATCCTGAAGGCTGGTTTCCGTTACGGCGACATGGCTCCGATGGCGATCATCGAGTTCGTGGACCGCGACACCTCGGCCAAAGGCGCCGCGGACCGCGCCCGTCTGGAAGCGATCGAGGCTGAATAAGCCCGGGTTTCAAGACCGACAGAAAGCCCGCCGTTTCGGCGGGCTTTTTTATGGGCGATAGGGCCCGCGCACTTCCCCGCACCGCCGGGGCGGCATATCTTGGCCCCATGCCGGATCTTTTCGACGACCTTCCCGACACGCCCGCCCAATCCGGCCATCGCCCGTTGGCCGATCTTCTGCGCCCGCGGCGCCTGACGGATGTGGTGGGGCAGGGGCGGATCCTGTCGGAGGATGGCCCGCTGGGCGCGATGCTGGCGGCGGGCAGTCTGTCGTCCCTCATCCTCTGGGGGCCGCCGGGCGTCGGCAAGACGACCATCGCCCGCCTTCTGGCCGCCGAAACGGACCTTGCCTTCGTGCAGATCAGCGCGATTTTCACCGGCGTTCCCGACCTGCGCAAGGTGTTCGAAGGGGCGCGGATGCGCCGCGCCAACGGGCAGGGCACGCTTTTGTTCGTCGATGAGATCCACCGCTTCAACAAGGCCCAGCAGGACAGCTTCCTGCCGCATATGGAGGACGGCACGATCCTTCTGGTCGGTGCCACGACCGAGAACCCATCCTTCGAGTTGAACGCCGCGCTTTTGTCGCGGGCGCAGGTCATCGTGCTGGAACGCCTGACGCTGGCCGATCTGGAGCGTCTGGCCCAGCGGGCGGAGCAGGAACTGGGCCGTGCCTTGCCGCTCGACGGCCCGGCCCGCGAGTCGCTGCTGGAGATGGCCGATGGCGATGGCCGGGCCCTTTTGAACCTGATCGAGCAGGTGGGCGCGTGGACCCTCGACTGTGTTCTGGACCGGCCCGCCCTGTCGGCGCGTCTGATGCGGCGGGCGGCCAAATACGACAAGAACGGCGAAGAGCATTACAACCTCATCTCCGCGCTGCACAAATCGGTTCGCGGATCGGACCCCGATGCCGCGCTCTATTGGTTCGCGCGGATGCTGGAGGGGGGCGAGGACCCGCGCTATCTTGCGCGCCGCATCACCCGCATGGCGGTAGAGGATATCGCGCTGGCCGATCCCGAGGCGCAGCGCGTCTGCCTCGATGCGTGGAACACCTTCGAACGGCTCGGCAGCCCGGAGGGGGAGCTGGCGCTGGCGGGGGCGCTGGTGCATCTCGCGCTCGCCCCGAAATCGAACGCGGTCTATGCCGCCTACAAGGCCGCCCGCGCCTCGGCCCGCCAGACGGGAAGCGAGCCGCCGCCTTTGCATATCCGCAACGCCCCCACCCGCATGATGCGCGAGATGGGCTATGGCGCCGATTACGCCTATGATCACGATCAGGAGGACGCCTTCTCCGGTCAAAACTATTTCCCCGACGGGATGAAGCGTCCGGTCTTCTACACCCCGCCCGAACGCGGGTTCGAGCGGGAGTTGAAGAAGCGCAGCGAGTATTTCGCCCGCCTGCGGATCAAACGGCAGGGCGACGGTTGACAAAAGCACAAGGGGGGCGGAGACAGCGCCGATGCTCCAGACACTTCCATATGTCGCGGCGGGCGGGGCCATCGGTGCCTCGCTGCGCTATCTCGTGAATGTTGCGGCCACGCGCATGGCCCCCGGTTTCCCTTGGGGCACGCTGACGGTGAACCTTCTCGGTTCGGCCCTGATGGGGGCGCTGGCGGTGCTTCTTGCGCTGAAGGGGGGGCAGCGGTTCTCGCCTTTCCTGCTGACGGGGGTGCTGGGCGGGTTCACGACCTTCTCCGCCTTCTCACTGGACGCGCTGACCCTGTGGGAACGGGGCGCGGCGCTTCAGGCGGCGGCCTATGTCGCCGCATCCGTGATCCTGTCGCTGCTGGCGGTGCTCGCCGGTGCGGCCCTTGCCCGAGGAGTGCTCGCATGAGCGTGAAGATGCTGACCGTGTCGGTCGATGAAGGTGAGCAGCGGCTGGACAAGTGGTTCAAGCGGCGCTTCCCCCATGTCACCCAAGGCGCGGTGGAAAAGATGTGCCGCACCGGCCAGATCCGGGTCGATGGGGGCCGGGTGAAGGCCTCCGACCGCATAGAGCCGGGGATGGTGATCCGCGTGCCGCCGCTGCCCGATCCGAACGACGATCGGCGCGAATTGCCGAGCCGCATCACCAAGGCCGATGCGCAGATGATTCAGGACGCGGTCATCTTCCGCGACGAACATATCATCGTGCTGAACAAGCCTGCGGGCCTTCCGAGCCAAGGCGGCTCGGGGCAGGGCAACCGCCATGTCGACGGCCTCGCCGAGGCGCTGAAGTTCGGCTACAAGGACAAGCCGAAGCTGGTGCACCGGCTGGACAAGGATACTTCGGGCGTCCTGATGCTGGCGCGCACCGACCGCGTGGCCCGTGCGCTGTCCGAGGCGCTGCGCCACCGCAACGCGCGCAAGATCTACTGGGCGCTGGTCGCGGGCGTTCCGCAGCCCAAGAAAGGCTCCATCAAATACGGGCTGATGAAGGCCGGGGGCCGGGATGAGAAGATGGTCTGCGTGCATCCGGCCAAGATGTCCGAGCATCCCGACGCCAAGCGCGCCCATACCGACTATTTCGTGCTTTGGTTCCTTGGCACGCGCATGTCGTGGATGGCGCTGGAGCCGGTGACGGGCCGCACCCACCAGTTGCGCGCCCATATGGCCGAGATGGGCCACCCGATCCTTGGCGACGGCAAATACGGTGGCAGCGGGCAGGAGAACATGGGCGACGGCTGGGGCGGCGGCATCGGCGGCGAGATGAGCCGAAAGCTGAACCTGCACGCCCGCCAGCTGACGATCGAGCATCCGATCCTGAAGACCGAGATGACCTTCGTCGCGGAGCTTCCGGACCATATGGACCGCGCCTTCCGCTTGCTGGACATGAAACCGGGCGACGTTCCGGCCGATCCGTTCGAGGGCTGAGATGAGCTGGGCGCCGAAGCGGTTCTGGACCAAGGCCTCCGCCGTGGCCGAAGAGGGGGGCCATGCCGTCCATCTGGACGGACGCCCCGTGCGCACCCCGGCCAAGGCGCCGCTGCGCCTGCCGACGCGGGCGCTGGCCGAACGCATCGCCGCCGAATGGGACGCGCAGGAGGGCGAAGTGCGCCCCCACACCATGCCCGCGACCCGCATGGCCAATTCCGCGATCGACAAGGTGGGGCCGCAGCGCGCCCTCGTGATCGAGGAACTGGCCCGCTATGGCGGCAGCGATCTTCTGTGCTACCGCGCGGAGGAGCCGGACGAGCTGGTGGCCCGGCAGCGCGCATGGGATCCACTTCTGGATTGGGCGGCGGCGGATCTCGGCAGCCCCCTTGCGGTGACGGCGGGCGTGATCCCCGTAGCGCAGCCCGAACCCTCCCTCGTACGGCTGCGCGATCATGTCGCGGCCCGTTCCGATTTCGAGATTGCGGCCCTTCACGATCTCGTCGCAATCTCGGGGTCATTGGTGCTGGCGCTTGCGGTCGCGGCGCGCCGGCTGGATGGCACGACGGCCTTCGATCTGTCGCGCCTCGATGAGACATTCCAAGCTGAAAAATGGGGCATCGACCCCGAATCCGCCGCCATGGAAGCCCAGAAAAAAACCGGGTTTCTGGAAGCTGAGGCATTTTTCCTATTGTGTCGGTAACAATCATGCCCAACAATTGGGCGTGCTGACCCGGTGAAAGCATCTGCCTGCGAAGAAGGCAGCACTTCCATCGGGGCGGGTTGACGGGTGCGAAGATCCCATCGGAAAGTGGGGCAGCGCGTCGAACCGGACGCAGAGGGAAAAAGGGGACGCCGGTGCAGTGGCCCCATCAGCAAGAGGTATCCATGACGAAGATTGCAATTCTGGGAACGCTGACGGCCATGGGGCTTGCGGCGGGCGCGGCTTCGGCTGCAACGCTGGACGATGTGAAGGCGCGGGGCGAACTCATCTGCGGTGTGAACCCGGGTCTGACCGGCTTTGCCGCGCCGGATGCCAGCGGGAACTGGTCGGGCTTCGATATCTCGCTGTGCCGGGCCATTGCGGGCGCGGTCTTCGGCGATGGCAACAAGGTGCGCTTCGTGCCCACCACCTCCGAGACGCGCTTCACCGCGCTCGCGTCGGGCGAAGTGGACGTGCTGGTGCGCAACAGCACGTGGACCTTCTCGCGGGATGCCGATCTCGGCCTCGATTTCGCGGGCGTGAACTACTATGACGGCCAAGGCTTCATGGTTCATCAGGATCTGGGCGTCACCTCGGCCAAGGAACTCGACGGTGCGACGATCTGCATCCAGACCGGCACCACGACCGAGCTGAACCTTGCCGATTACTTCGCCGTCAACGGCATGAGCTATACCCCCGTCGCCGTGCAGTCGAACGCCGAGGGCGAGCAGCAGTACCTTGCCGGTGCCTGCGATGCCTATACCACGGATGCTTCGGGCCTTGCCGCGACGCGCGCCGCCTTCGCGACGCCCGCCGATCACATCATCCTGCCGGAGATCATCTCCAAAGAGCCGCTCGGGCCGGCCACGCGCCAAGGCGACAGCCAGTGGAACGACATCGTCCGTTGGACGCTGAACGCTCTGGTCGCCGCCGAGGAATACGGCGTCACCTCTGCCAATATCGAAGAGCTGTCCGCCAGCTCGCAGAACCCGGAAGTGCGCCGTCTGCTGGGCACCGAGGGCACCCTTGGCGAGATGCTGGGCCTTGATGCCGATTGGGCGGCCAACGCGATCTCCGTCGGTGGCAACTACGGCGAGATCTTCGCTGCCACCATCGGTGAGCAGACGCCGATCGGCCTTGCCCGCGGGCTGAACGCCCAATGGACGCAAGGCGGGCTGCTCTACGCGCCGCCCTTCCGCTGATCCTTCCGGCGGGGGCGCCATGCGTGCCCCCGCCCCATCCGACACAGAACGCGATCGCCGCGGCGTAACATCGCCGAAACCATGCGGCTGATCCGATACAGGGGGTGTTCATGGCCGATGCCGTGGAGAAGCCGAAGGAATCCTTCCGGCTGAGCATGCTGATCTATGACACGCGATACCGGTCGATGACGATCCAGCTGGTCGTCTTCGCCCTGTTCGTGGCGATCGCCGCATGGCTGGTCGACAACACGGTGCGCAACCTTGCCGCACTGGGGAAGGATTTCGACTTCGGCTTCCTGTCCGTCCGCGCGGGCTATGACATCGCGCAGCGGCTGGTGCCCTATACGCAGGACAGCACGCATCTGCGCGCCCTGATCGTGGGCCTGATGAACACGCTGCTGATCGCGGTGATGGGCTGCGCCTTGGCCACGGTGGTCGGCATCGCGGTCGGCGTGCTGCGCCTGTCGTCCAACTGGCTCGTGGCGCGGCTGATGACCGTCTATGTGGAGATGTTCCGCAACGTCCCGATCCTGCTGTGGATCCTGCTCTTCTACACCGTATTCACCGAAGCCTCGCCCGCGCCGTCGGTCTTCCGCGGCGACGAGGGGCGCGGCCTGCTCTTCGGTCTGTTCGCCGTCACCAACCGTTACACCGCCATTCCCGCCATCGGGGTGGATAACGGCTTCGGCTCGCTCGATCTCGGGCTGTTCCCGGTCAACCTGTCGCTTCTGGCGGTGGTGGTGGTGCTGGCGATCTCGCTCTTCGTCCGCAGCCGGCTGAACCGACATGCGGCAGCCATTCAGGCCGAGACCGGGCGTCGCCCCGTCACATGGTGGAAATCGCTGCTGATCGTGGTGCTTCCCCTCGTGATTCTGCTGTGGGTGATGGGCGTGCATCTGCTGGTGCCGACGATCTCCGGCTTCAACTTCACCGGCGGCGTCAATGTCCCGAACTCGTTCATGGCGCTGTGGCTGGCCCTGTCGCTCTATACCGGTGCCTTCATCGCCGAGATCGTGCGCGCGGGCATCCTCGCCGTGTCGCGCGGCCAGAGCGAGGCGGCCTTCGCCCTCGGTCTGCGCCCCGGCCGCACCATGAGCCTCGTGATCCTGCCGCAGGCGCTGCGCGTCATCATTCCGCCGCTGATCTCGCAATTCCTGAACCTGACCAAGAACTCCTCGCTCGCCATCGCGGTCGGCTATCTCGACCTGCGCGGCACGCTGGGCGGCATCACCCTGAACCAGACGGGGAGGGAACTGGAATGCGTCCTTCTGATGATGCTGATCTATCTTGCGATCAGCCTCGTCATCTCGGCGGTGATGAACGTCTACAACTCCCGTGTCCGCCTGAAGGAGCGTTGAGATGAGCGATACGCATGCCCAGACCGTTCCCTTCGTCCGCGACACCATGCTGTCCGAAGCGCCGCCCCCTGCGGGGCAGGCCGGGGCGGTGCGCTGGCTGCGCGAGAATCTGTTCGCCGGCTGGCTGAACACGGTGCTGACCGTGTTGGGCCTCGTGGCGGTGTTCTTTCTGCTGCGCGGGCTGCTGCCGTGGTTCCTGCATGGCGTCTGGAACGCTCAGACGCTGGGCGAATGCCGCCAGATCATCGCCGAACGCTGGGGCCCGGATGCGACCGGCGCCTGCTGGGCCGTGATCCGCGACCGCTGGACGCAATTCCTCTTCGGGTTCTACCCGTCCGAACTCTATTGGCGGCCGGTGCTGGCGCTGGTGCTGCTGTTCGTCGCACTGGCCCCGGTTCTGTTCCCGGCGGTGCCGCGCCGCTTGACGCTCTTTTCGCTGCTGTATCCGTTCGTCGGGTTCTGGCTGCTCTGGGGCGGGTCGATCTGGCAGCCGGTGATGGTGCTTCTCGGCTTCGTGCTCGGCTATGGCGCATGGCGTCTGCTGCGCGACCGCGCGCCGCTTCTGGCGCCCTTTGCCGGGGTGGTCGTCGCCCTGCTGTGGTGGCTGGTGCTGTGCGGGCCGCTGCGCGATCTCTTCGCCTCGATCCTGCCGATCGGGCTGGAGAGCGTGCGTTCCGACCGGTTCGGCGGGTTCGTCCTGTCGCTGACGATCGGGGTTGCGGCCATCACGCTGTCGCTGCCGATGGGCATCGCGCTGGCGCTGGCGCGGCGGTCGGATATGTTCCTGATCAAGACGCTGTCGGTCTGCTTCATCGAGTTCATTCGCGGCGTGCCGCTGATCACGCTGCTGTTCACGGCGTCGCTCCTGCTGAACTACTTCCTGCCGCCGGGCACGAATTTCGACATCATCCTGCGGGTCATCATCATGGTGACGCTGTTCGCGGCCGCCTATATCGCCGAAGTGGTGCGCGGCGGCCTCGCGGCGCTGCCGCGCGGTCAGTACGAGGCGGCTGACGCGCTTGGCCTGAACTACATGCAGGCGCAGCGACTGATCGTGCTGCCGCAGGCGCTGAAGATCTCCATCCCCGGCATCGTCTCCACCTTCATCGGTCTGTTCAAGGATACGACGCTGGTGATCTTCGTCGGCCTTCTCGATCCGCTGAAGGGCATCACCGACGCGGTCCGCGCCTCCACCGACTGGAAGGGCATCTACTGGGAGCCGTATATCTTCGTCGGGACCATCTTCTTCCTCTTCTGCTTCGGCATGTCGCGCTACTCCATGCATCTGGAGCGCCGCCTGAAACGCGAACACCGCTAAGGAACACGTCCATGGAAACCATCGAACGCGCCGTCGATACGCGGCACATGCAGGTCGGCGAGGAAATCGCCATTCAGATCCGCGGCATGAACAAGTGGTACGGACAGTTCCATGTCCTGCGCGACGTGAACCTGACCGTGCATCGCGGCGAGCGGATCGTGGTCTGCGGCCCCTCCGGGTCGGGGAAATCGACGCTGATCCGCTGCATCAACCGTCTGGAGGAGCATCAGGCCGGCCAGATCATCGTGGACGGGACGGAACTGACATCCGACCTGAAGAACATCGACACCGTCCGGTCCGAGGTCGGGATGGTGTTCCAGCACTTCAACCTGTTCCCCCATCTGACGATCCTCGAGAATTGCACGCTCGCGCCGATCTGGGTCCGCAAGGTCCCCAAGGCCGAGGCCGAGGAAACGGCCATGCACTTCCTGCGCAAGGTCAAGATCCCGGATCAGGCGAACAAATATCCCGGCCAGCTTTCGGGCGGGCAGCAGCAGCGCGTGGCGATCGCCCGCTCGCTCTGCATGAAGCCGCGGATCATGCTGTTCGACGAACCGACCTCCGCCCTCGATCCCGAAATGATCAAGGAGGTGCTCGACACAATGATCTCGCTCGCCGAAGAGGGGATGACGATGATCTGCGTCACGCACGAAATGGGCTTTGCCCAAGCCGTGGCGAACCGCGTCGTCTTCATGGATCAGGGCCAGATCGTGGAGCAGAACACCCCGACCGAGTTCTTCAACAACCCGCAATCCGAGCGTTCGCGGATGTTCCTCAGCCAGATCCTCGGCCATTAGGCCGGGGATCAGAGATCGCGCGGCACCGTGAAGGCGACGGGCGTGGCAGAGCCGTAGCTCGCCGCGCCCCAGCCGTCGCCGGGCAGATCCGCGATCAGCGTTGCGGCCGTGGGGTAGGCGGCGAAGGCCGCGTGGTCCGGCAGTGTGCGCAGGATCATCCCCGCAAACTCGCCGATGCCCGGATTGTGCCCGACGATCACCACGCATTGCCCAGTGGCGCCGCGCAGGTGGCGCAGGATCACGTCCGGCCCCGCATGATAGAGGGCAGGCACCAGCGCCGGCACCACATCGCCCAGATGCGGGGCGATCAGATCCCAGCTTTGCCGTGTCCGGCAGGCATCCGAGCACAGAACCTCGTCCGGCATCACCCCCTGCGCCGCCAGCCATGCGCCGATCTTGGGCGCGGCCTCCTGCCCGCGTGGGGCGAGGGGGCGCTGATGGTCGGTCAGGCAGGGATCGTCCCAACCCGATTTGGCATGGCGGATCAGGACAAGCCGCGGCATCAGCGGATCCGCGGCTTCACGCGCGGCTCGGTCATGCGGATCATGGAGCCGGCGCCGTGGTCGGTGAAGAGTTCCAGAAGGCAGGCATTGGGCACCCGCCCATCGAGGATGACGACGCCGCGCACCCCTTCCTCCACGGCCTGAAGCGCCGTCTCGGTCTTGGGGATCATGCCGCCGGCGATGGTGCCGTCCGCGATCATCGCGCGCACTTCCTCGGGGCTGAGCTGGGTGACGACTTCGCCCGCCTTGTTCTTCACGCCCGACACATCGGTCAGCAGCAGAAGGCGGTCGGCCTTCAGCGCGCCCGCGATGGCCCCGGCGGCGGTGTCGCCATTCACGTTGAACGTCTCGTTGTCTTCGAGCCCGGTGGCGACGGGGGCGACGACCGGGATCATTCCGGCGGTGTAGAGATCGCGCAGCACCTGCACGTTCATCTCCACCGGGCGGCCGACGAAGCCCAGTTCCGGATCGTCCGCCACGGCGACCATCAGATCGTCATCCTTGCCGGAAATGCCGACGGCGCGCCCGCCCTGATCGTTGATCGCCTGCACGATGCGCTTGTTCACGAGGCCGGACAGCACCATCTCCACCACCTCGACGGTGGCCTTGTCGGTGACGCGCTTGCCGCGGACGAACTCGCTCTTGATGCCCAGACGGGCCAGAAGATCGTTGATCATCGGCCCGCCGCCATGCACGACCACCGGGTTCACCCCGACCTGCCGCATCAGCACCACGTCGCGGGCGAATTCGGCCATCGCATCGTCGTCGCCCATCGCGTTGCCGCCGAACTTCACCACGACCACGGCCCCGGCATAGCGCTGCAGATAGGGCAGGGCTTCGGACAGGGTCTTCGCGGTGGCGATCGAGTCACGCATCATGGCAAGCTGCTTCTTCATCGGGGATCCTCGGGGTTCGGCAACAGGACTAGCGGCTTTGCCGCGGGCTGCCAAGCCTCAGGGAACCTTGGGGGGAATGATGATATCGTCGCGCAGGGGCACGGTCTGGCGTTCGATCATGCGGTGCACATGCGGGCGTTCGGGGCCCTTGTGCAGTTGAAGAAGGCGATCGAAGCTTTCGACATCGGCCTGCGTGCGGCGGGTGTTGTGGCGGATATACTCGGCCCAAGTGGGAACGTGATAGGTCTCCACCCAGATGTCGGGATTTTCCAGATCGCGCAGCAGCGACCATTGACGCGCGCCGTCGCGGATGCGCACCCGGCGGCGGTCGGTCATGGCGGCGAGGAAGGCCTGCGTGTTTTCGGGCGCGATCTCCCAATCGACCATCACCATGATCGGGCCGGATTGCGGCTGCAGATCCAGCCGCAGCGCCGGCGCGTTGAAACGGTTCGCGGGATCGAGATTCGTTTCCGAAAAGTCGGGCATCGGCCAGATGCGCCCCAGCACGCCGCCGCCCAGCAGCAGAACCGCCGCCGCGATCAGCGCGGCCGGGATCGACACCTCGTCGGACAGTGCGCCCCACGCCCAGCTGCCGATGGCCATGCCCCCGAACGTCGCCGTCTGATAGATGGAGAGCGCCCGACCCACGACCCAGCGGGGCGTGGCAAGCTGCACCGAGACGTTGAACAGCGACAGCGCCGACACCCAAGCCGACCCGGCCAGCATCAGCCCGACGACCGTCAGCGCCTCGGTCCGCGAGACGGAGACGATCAGCAACCCCGCCGCGTTCACCGCAAAGGCGAGCGCGATGATCGTCTCGATCCGCAGGCGCGCCCGCAGCCGGGGCGCGGCCAGCGCGCCGCCGATCGCCCCGAGGCCGAAGGCCCCGAGCATCGCGCCGAAGGTCCGCGCCTCGGCCTGCAGCATGTCGCGGGTGATGACCGGCAGCAGCGCCAGCGCCGCCACCGCCCCCGAGCCGAAGATCAGCCCCCGCAGGATCACCCGCGACAGGTTCGGCGACAGCGCGACATAGCGCAGGCCCACCGCGATGGCATGGCCGAGCTTTTCGGGCGGCAGGCTACGCACCTCTTGCGGGCTGTTCCAGCGGGCCAGCGCGAATATCACCGCCGTATAGCTGGCGGCATTGAGCGCAAAGGCCGCCGCGGGGCCGAGGCTGGCCACCACCAGCCCGCCGATCGCCGGGCCGACCGAGCGCATGAGGTTGAAGCTCATGGAATTGAGGGTGATGGCTGCGGGAAGATCCTCGCGCGGGACGAGATCGCGCATGGAGGCCTGCCATGAGGGCAGGTGCATCGCGTTGCCGCAGCCCAGAAGGAAGGTGAAGGCCAGAAGCGTCCACGGCGTCAGCCAGCCGAGGAAGGCCACCGCCGCCAGAACCGCCGAAACCACCAGAAGGAAGGTTTGCGCCGCCAGCATCACACGGCGTCGGGGGAAGTTGTCGGCAAGCGCGCCGGCGGCGATCGCCAGCACCATGACCGGCAGCGTGGTCGATCCCTGCACCAGCGCGACCATGTCATGCGAAGGGGTCAGCAGCGCCATCTGCCAGCCCGCGCCCACGTTCTGGATCAGCGTGCCGAGATTGGCCACCAGCGTCGCCGTCCAGATCATGCGGAAGGCCGGATGCTTCAGCGGCACGAAGGGCGACTGAGAGGCGGCCGGGGCCGGGGCAGGGTCCTTGCCGCCCCGGCCCGGCAGCGCCGATGGCCCGGAGGAGACGGCGGGATCGCCGATCTCGGCCCCGGTGCGGGTGTCGGGGACCGGTTGTTCGGCGCGGTCGGGGTCGGGCGTCTTCGGATCGTTCACGGTCATGATGCTCCTTCCCCCACCGTTCTAGCGCGTCAGCCGAGCCCGGCGATGATCGCCCGCAGCGTTTCGATGCCGTCGCCCTTTTCCGAACTGGTGACGACGAGTTCGGGGAAGGCGGCGGGGTGCTTTTGCAGCGCGCCCTTCACCTGCTCGATGATCCGCTCGCGCTCGATGCGGTTCACCTTGTCGGCCTTGGTCAGCACGACCTGAAAGGTCACGGCCGAGCGGTCGAGGAGGGACATGATCTCATCGTCGACCGATTTCACGCCGTGGCGCGTGTCGATCAGCACGAAGGCGCGGCGCAGCGTGCTGCGACCGGCAAGGTAGCTTTTCAGCAGCGCCTGCCATTTGGCGACGATGGCCACCGGCGCCTCGGCATAGCCATAGCCGGGCAGGTCGACGAGGTACTTCTCCTCGCCGAGGGTGAAGAAGTTGATCTCCTGCGTGCGGCCGGGGGTGTTGGAGGCGCGGGCCAGCGATTTGCGCCCGGTCAGCGCATTGATCAGGCTGGATTTGCCGACGTTTGAACGTCCGGCGAAGCAGACTTCCACCCGGTCGGCGGGCGGCAGGCCGGACATCGCGACGACGCCCTTGATGAAATCCACGGGGCCGGCGAAGAGCAGGCGGCCCCGTTCGCGCGCGGCATCCTCGGGTTCGGGGGCAAGGGTGAAGGTCAGCATGTCAGGCCTCGATCAGGCGGGCCGCGTCGCCGCGGGTGATGGTGCCGCCGTGGATGACGGTGGCGTAAACGCCGAAATCGCGATGCCCGCAATGGCTGCTCAATGCGGCCAGCGTGTCGGCGTCGATGATCCCGGTCGCGGGATTGGCGGTGGTGGCGCGGCAGCGGGTGATCGGCTCCTCGATCCGCAGGACGGCGTCACCGATGGCGATGCTGCGCCCGATCAGATCGAACTCCGCCCAAGGGGCGAGCCCGTCGAGCCAGAGGTTTCCGCGCCAGCGGTGGATCGACAGATCCTGCCCCATATGCCGGGACAGATCGCCCAGCGAGGCCGTGGAGAGGATCGACACCGACGGAAATTCGCTATCGGTCATGCCGCGCCCGGCCTGCACGATCCGGGCCGAGGCGGCGCGGTTTTCCGGCATCAGCGGGCGCACCCAGTCCAGAAAGCGCGGCAGATCGGCCGCGTCGTCCGGCCGGAACGTCAGGTCGGGCCGGTTCGGATGGGACAGGGTGATGCTGTCCCCCGTCAGACGCGAGGTGATCGCCATCAGCGCGGGGGCCTTCGCCCCGCGCGAGAAATGGGTGCAGGGGCGCCACCCTTCGGCCGGACGGGCGGCCTCATGCTCCACCGCCCAGTGGCGGTCGTAGGGCAGGCAGGCCCCGGCCGAAAGCAGAACGGACGCGAGCTCCTCGCGTCCGTGTGCCTTGATCGGGTGCCGCCAGATGGAGGACAGGATCATTTCCCGCCCTTCGTCTTGGCCGCGGCGGCTGCCTTCTTCTTCTTCCGGTCGAAGCTGGACCGGATGTTGCCGAAGACGTTCGGCCGGTGCCCGTGGCTGGTCATGATCATGTACTGCTGGCTGAACGTGATCAGGTTGTTCGTGATCCAGTAGAGCACGAGGCCGCTTGCGAAATGGCCCAGCATGAACATGAAGACCCACGGCATCCACGCGAAGATCATCTGCTGCGTCGGATCGGCGGGCGCCGGGTTCAGCTTTTGCTGCAGCCACATCGACAGGCCCAGCAGGATCGGCAGCACACCGATGAAGATCGTCGCCATCGTCGTGCCCGCCTCGGGGGTGCCCCAAGGCAGCAGGCCGAAGAGGTTGTAGATCGACGAGGGATCGGGCGCCGACAGATCCTGCAGCCAGCCGAAGAAGGGGGCGTGGCGCAACTCGATCGTGACGAGGATCACCTTGTAGAGTGAGAAGAAGATCGGGATCTGGATCAGCATGGGCAGACAGCCCGCCGCCGGATTGACCTTCTTGTCCTTGTACAGCTGCATCATGTCCTTCTGCAGCTTGGTGCGATCATCGCCCGCGCGTTCCTTCAGGGCCTCCATCTCGGGCTGGAGTTCCTTCATCCGCGCCATGGAGACGTAGGATTTATAGGCCAGCGGCAGCACCAGCGCCTTCAGCAGGAAGGTGAGCGCGATGATCGACACGCCCATGTTGCCGATATGCGCATTGAGCCAGTGCAGGACCGAGAAGATCGGCTTGGTCAGGAAGAAGAACCAGCCCCAGTCGATCGAATCGATGAAGCCCGCGATGCCGACGTCGTTCTGGTAGTGACGGATCGTCGCCCATTCCTTCGCACCCGCGAACATGCGCTGCGAGCTTTCGATCGTGGCGCCCGGCGCGACGGTCATCACCGGCATGCGCGCTTCGGTGGTGAAGATGTCCTGCTGGGCAAGGTATTTGGCGACGGCGGTGAAGGGCTGGCCCTGCTGCGGGATCAGCGTCGTCATCCAGTAATGGTCGGTGAAGCCGATCCAGCCGTCCTCGGTGGCCTCGCGCAGCTCGGCCTGCGCGCCTTCGCGGGGGACCTGCGGCAGATCGCGGACATCCTTGTACTTCGTTTCCACCAATTCGCCGTCGGTTCGGCCCACCACGCCTTCGTGCAGCACGAAGAAGTTCTGCAGGCCGGGCGGGGTGCCGTGACGGGCGATCATGCCATACGGGGCAAGGCGGCGTTCGGTGTCGCCGGTGTTTTCCACGCGGTCGGTCACGGTGAACATGTATTGCGGATCGACCGCGATGGTGCGGGTGAAGGTCAGGCCCGCCGGGCTTTGCCATTGCAGCGTCACCGGCGTGTCGGGGCTGAGCGTGCCGGTGCCCTGCACCGTCCACATCGTGTCCGGCCCCGGAACGTCGGGATAATCCAGCGATCCGGCCGGAACCCAGCCCTGAAGGGCGTAATAGGCGTTCGGCTCGCCGACCGGGGTCAGCAGGCGCACGTTGTCGGACGTATCATCCAGCGTGACGTGGTAGTCCTTCAGCAGCAGATCGTCGATCCGCCCGCCCTGCAACGAGATGGACCCCGCCAATTCCGGCGTGTCGATCGAGATGCGGGGCGCTTGCGCCGCTTCCGAGGCGGGCGCGGCGGCGGTGTCCGCCTGCTGCGTCATCGGCTCGTCCTCGGTCGTGCTGACCGCGTCGGGGACGCTCGGATCGTTCGCCTGCTGCTCCGGCGGGAACAGCCAGAACCATCCCAGCATCACGACGAGGCTGAGGACGATGGCGATGAGGAGGTTCTTGTTCTGGTTTTCCATGAGGCAGCCGGAGCCCTTCCGAGGTCCTAAGGTCAGCGGTGGTTCAACAGAAGGGGGGGGCAAAGGTCAAGCCTTTTCCCCTTCCGTCGCGCGGTCAGTCGCCCGTGCGAAGGTCCGGGGCGTCCGTCGGGGCAGGGCCCGCACCGGCCATCAGGCCAGCGAAATCAAAGAGGTTCGGGTCCAGAAGATGGGATGGGCGGGTGTTCATCAGGGCGCGGAACATCACCTGACGACGCCCGGGATTGCGCGCCTCCCAACCGTCCAGAAGCTGCTTCACCTGCTGGCGCTGGAGCCCCTCCTGCGAGCCGCAGAGATCGCAGGGGATGATGGGATAGCGCATCGCATGGGCGAAGGCCTCGCAATCGGCCTCCGCGACGAAGGCCAGCGGGCGATGGACGAAAAGATCGCCATCCTCGTTCAGAAGGCGCGGCGGCATCGTCGCCAACCGCCCACCGTGAAAGAGGTTCATGAAGAACGTCTCGAGGATGTCGTCGCGGTGATGGCCCAGAACCACGGCCGAGCAGCCCTCTTCGCGGGCGATGCGATAGAGGTTGCCGCGCCGCAGCCGCGAGCAGAGGGCGCACATCGTGCGGCCCTGCGGGATCTTGTCCACGACGATGGAATAGGTGTCCTGATATTCGATGCGGTGCGGCACGCCCATCTTCGTCAGGAACTCGGGCAGCACCGTGGCGGGGAAGTTCGGCTGCCCCTGATCGAGGTTGCAGGCCAGCAGATCCACCGGCAAAAGGCCGCGCCACTGAAGCTCGGTCAGGACCGCCAGAAGGGTGTAGCTGTCCTTGCCGCCCGACAGGCAGACCAGCCAGCGATCGCCCTTGCGGACCATGCCATAGGTCTCGATCGCCTCGCGCACTTCGCGGACGAGGCGCTTGCGCAGCTTGCGGAACTCGGTCGTCTTGGGGGCGCCGTGGAACAGCGGGTGGATGTCGCCGTCGTTATCCAGCATCGTGCGTGTTCCTTTTCGGCACGGGATCATACCCCGATCCGCCCCACGGATGGCAGCGCGCAAGGCGTCGCAGGGTCAGCCATGTGCCGATCACGGCCCCGCGACGCTCGAGCGCCTCCAGCGCATAGACCGAACATGTGGGCTGAAAGCGGCATCCATGCCCGATCCAAGGCGACAGCAGCAACCGATAGGCGCGCACGGGCAGCGCCACGACATGGGCCAGCGGGCTCACTTGTGGATCTGGCGCAGGGCCAGCCGCAGATCGTTCAGCAGCGCCGCGAAGTCGCGGGTCGCGGTGGTGTTCGGCCGTCCGACGAGGACGTAATCCCAGCCCGCCCGCCCGGCTTCGGGCAGGACGGCGCGCGCGATCTCGCGCAGGCGGCGTTTGGCGCGGTTGCGCGCCACGGCGTTGCCCAGCTTCTTCGAGCAGGTGAACCCCACGCGGATACCGCCCGCATCATCGCGGGCGCGGGCCTGCAGCAGGAATCCCTGCGCACCCTGCCGACGCGCCTGCGCCGCGCGCAGGAAATCGGCACGCTTGGTCAGCACCTGCATTGCCACCTCCGGACATGACAAGACCGCCGGGTCGGGAAGATCCGGCGGCGTCACGCGTCCAGATCCCGAAGGGATCAGGCCGACAGCTTTTTGCGGCCCTTGGCGCGACGGGCGTTCAGGACCAGACGGCCGCCCTTGGTGGCCATACGGGCGCGGAAACCGTGGCGACGGGCGCGAACCAGGTTCGACGGTTGAAACGTACGCTTCATTGCGAAACTCCATCAGACGGACATGCCCGAACGGATTCGGACGTCTCATATTCGAAGACAGCGCTTTAAGGGCAGACCCGATACGAGTCAACCGCCCGCGGCCGATATTCGCGATACCGTTTGCGTCCGCGCGGGGAAGGATTATCTAGCGCCATGTGCTGGAAGGATGAACATCGGTGAACACGGCTCGTCGCGGATTCCTGAACTCGTTGTCCGGGCGCTTCCTGGTGCTCACGATCGTGTTCGTGATGCTGGCGGAGATTCTGATCCTCGTGCCGTCCATCGCGCGCTTTCGCGAGGATTATCTTCAGACCCGGCTGGAGAAGGCGCAGATCGCCAGCCTTGCGCTGCTGACGACGGACGACACCATCTCCCCCGAGCTGGAGCGCGAGCTTCTGGACAATGCCGGGGTGTTCAACGTCGTGCTGCGGCGCGATGCGGTGCGCCAACTGGTCCTGTCCTCGCCGATTCCCGAGCCGATCGACGAAACCTACGATCTGCGCATGATCAGCCATGCCGCCCTGATCGGGGATGCGCTGCGCGAATTCGTCGATCCCACCCCCCGCATCATCCGCGTGATCGGCAGCCCGGTGGAGCAGGGGGGCGATCTGATCGAGGTTGCGATGTCCACCGCTCCGCTGCGGCAGGCGATGGTGCAGTACAGCATACGGATCCTTGCGATCTCGGCCGTGATCTCGGTCATCACGGCGGCGATTCTGTTCGTCGCGGTGCAGAAGCTGATGGTCGTGCCGATCCGCCGCGTGGTCGCGCATATGGCCGTCTATGCCGAAGCGCCGGAGGATGCGCGCCGCGTCATCGAACCCGGTGCCCGCATCGTCGAGATTCGCGAGGCCGAAGAGGCGCTGCGTTCGATGCAGACGCAACTGACGGGCAACCTGCGCCAGAAGGAGCGCTTGGCCCAGTTGGGCGGCGCGGTAGCCAAGATCAGCCACGATCTGCGCAACATCCTCACCTCGGCGCAGCTTTTCGCCGACCGGATCGGCAGCAGCGCCGATCCCGCCGTGGCGCGTGCCGCCCCGAAGCTGGTCAATTCCATCACCCGCGCCGTTAGCCTGTGCGAGACGACGCTGGCCTTCGGCAAGGCCGAGGAGCCGCCGCCCTCGTTGACCCGATTCTCGCTCCGGATGCTGATCGACGAGGTGCTGGATGCCGAATTGCCCGAAGAGGGGCGGGTGGCGCCCGTGCTCGACGTGCCGGCGGGAATGATGATTCGCGCCGACCGGGAGCAATTCTACCGCGTCCTGTCGAACCTCGTGCGGAACGCGCGGCAGGCGATCGAGGCGACGGGCGAATCCGGCAACATCGAAATCGCCGGCGGCGAGGCCGATGTCGAATGGTGGGTGCGGCTGGGCGATACGGGGCCGGGCCTGCCCCCCAAGGCGCGCGAGCATCTGTTCACCGCCTTTCAGGGCGGCGCGCGCAAGGGCGGCTCGGGCCTTGGCCTCGCCATCGCCTCGGAACTGGTGCGCGGCCATGGCGGGCGGCTCGAATTGCTGGACACGTCCGAGACGGGGACCGAGTTCCTGATCCGCCTTCCCAAGGCCGAAAGCCTGACCGAAGCATAAATTTCACCGGGGCGATGTTTTTTCGCTTGTGCTCCCCCCGCCAGACCATTAGATCGCCTCTCAACGGACCCGTAGCTCAGCTGGATAGAGCATCAGACTACGAATCTGAGGGTCGGGCGTTCGAATCGCTCCGGGTCCGCCATTCCCCTCTCGAATACCGAAATCGCCTGAAACGCGCCTATGGCGCGCGGTTCAGACCCACTGGCCGGGTTCGATCAGGCCCAGATCCATCAACTGCTGCGACGACCATTCGAAGGGCGACGAATAGTGCCAGCCGAAATCGCGGATCAGATGGCGCGATCCGGGATTGCTGCGCAGCGCCTTGGCGATGCGGAACGAGCAGACGGCCACCGTCGGGTTGTGATGCCACGCGCAGGAGTAGGTGTTGTACTCCTCGTCGTTGAAGGTGAAGTCGGGGCGCAGGATCAGCCCCTCCTTGGCGCGGAAGAGGGCGATGCGGTCGATTTTGCGCCGCTCCACCGGGATATGCTCCTCGAAGCGCCAGCGCAGACCGCCGAAGAAATCGAGCTGACGTTCGCGCGGATGCCCCGTGGCCGGATCGGGCCGGGCCAGCGCGTAATACCCCGAACGGTCCAGCTGCGCTTCGGCGACGGAGACGGCGTTCGGGAAACGCTGCAGATCGCCGGCATAGAGGTCGATCACATAGGAGAGGAAGGCGTCGCGCCGCTCTTCCATGTGATAGGCGATCAGTTCGCGGATGTCGCGCGTCTCGCAGAAGGGGAAGAACAGGTATTCGGCGTTGAAGCCGGCATAGAACCATGTGCCGGGCGCGACGGGGATGAGGCTGTTCACCACCTCCATCAGGGCGTCGCGGGCATGCACGTCGTGATCGATGCGGTGCACCTGCGCCTCGAGGTCCATCGGGACCGGAAGGTCCGGGTGGGCCGGAAGCAGGATGGTGCCGAAGCCCATCTTGCGGTGATGCTCCACGGTGGAAGCCAGCTCCACGGCATCATCGGCCATGATGATCGCCACGGGCCCCTTGCCGATGGAGCCGGATGCGATGAACGTGTCCAGACTGGGATGACGCATGAACCCTCAAGCAGCGGATCGGCCTCCAGATGATCCGACCGCGCCGCCAAGGGCAAGGGTCGATTGCCCCGAGATGCGATTTTCGCTAGGAAACGGCCATTCCAGAGGAAGCGGACATGGCCGACGTCAAGAAACTCTTCATCAAGACCTATGGCTGCCAGATGAACGTCTATGACAGCGAGCGGATGGCCGAGGTGATGGGCGGGCAGGGCTATGTCGTGACCGAGGTGGCGGAGGAGGCGGACATGGTCCTGCTGAACACCTGCCACATCCGCGAGAAGGCCTCCGAGAAGCTCTATTCCGACCTTGGCCGCCTGCGCCCGCTGAAGGCGGCCAAGCCCGATCTGAAGATCGGCGTCGCGGGCTGCGTCGCGCAGGCCGAGGGGCAGGAGATCATCCGCCGCATGCCGCTGGTGGATCTGGTGGTCGGCCCGCAGACCTATCACCGCCTGCCCGAGATGGTGGCCGGGCGGGCCCCCGCCGTGGACACCGATTTCCCCGCCGAGGACAAGTTCGACCATATGCCCCGGCGCAAGGCGATGCGGGGGCCGACGGCCTTTCTGACCGTGCAGGAGGGCTGCGACAAGTTCTGCGCCTTCTGCGTCGTTCCCTATACCCGCGGGGCCGAGGTCAGCCGTCCGCCCGCCCGCCTTCTGGCCGAGGCGCGCGATCTGGTGGAGCGGGGGGTGCGCGAGATCACCCTTCTGGGGCAGAACGTCAACGCCTATCACGGGGACGACTGGACGCTGGCGCGGCTGGTGCGCGAACTGGCCCGCATCGACGGGTTGGAGCGCATCCGCTACACCACCAGCCATCCCAACGACATGGACGACGACCTGATCGCCGCCCATGGCGAGGAGGCCAAGCTGATGCCCTATCTGCACCTGCCGGTGCAGTCGGGATCGGACCGCATCCTGAAGGCGATGAACCGCAAGCACACCGCCGAACATTATCTGCGCCTCGTGGAGCGGATTCGCGCGGCGCGCCCCGATATCGTCCTGTCGTCGGATTTCATCGCGGCCTTTCCCGGCGAGACGGCGGCCGATCACGAGGCCACCCTCGCCCTGATCCGCGAGGTCGGCTACGGGTCGGCCTTCTGCTTCAAATATTCCGCGCGCCCCGGCACCCCGGCCGCCGAGAAGCCGGAGCTTCCCGCGAATATCGGCGATGCGCGTCTGCAGGAGCTGCGCGATCTGATCACCGCGCAGCAGCTTGCGACGCAAACCGCCATGGTCGGGCGCGAGGTCGGCGTGCTCTATGAAAAGGCCGGGCGGCGTCCGGGGCAGATGGTGGGCAAATCCGATCACCTCCATGCCGTGCATGTGGACGATCCTGCGGGCCGCGTGGGCGATCTGGTGAGGGTGCGCATCACGGGCAGCGGGTCCAATTCCCTTGCGGGGCTGCGCATCAAATAAGCAGCATCGGGCGGGTGGGCGCCGATCCGCGACCGCGCAAGGCGGGCGGCGTCGTAAATCACTTGCCAGACGCCATCCGCGCGCCCACATTCAAGCTATAGCCCCACGCCTGCAATGAGGAGATCTCCTTGGGCATCAGCGCGCTGACCCCCCCGAAACGCCCGGAAGACGCGATCGAAACGCTTCTGGAATTTCCCGACAATCGCCTTTTGATCGAGTTGTGCGGCGAATACGACCGCAACATCGCGCAGATCGAACAGCAGGTGGGCGTGCATATCCTGAGGCGGGGAAACCGCCTTTCGGTTCTGGGGGACAAGGCCGCGCGGGATCAGGCGGAAGCGGTATTGAAGGGCCTCTATGCGCGTCTGGAACAAGGCAAACCCGTTGCGACGGGCGATGTGGAAGGGGCGATGCGCATGATGGGCACGATGTTCGGCGACACGGTCGAGCAGATGGAGATGTTCCAGCCCGGCACCTACGAGATCCGCACCCGCAAGAAGCCGGTGGAGCCGCGGACCGAGGCGCAGAAGGCCTATGTCGCCAATCTCTTCGACAACGAACTCGCCTTCGGGATCGGGCCGGCGGGCACAGGCAAGACCTATCTGGCCGTCGCCGTCGGTGTGACCATGCTGCTGTCCGGCGCGGTGGAGAAGATCATCCTGTCGCGCCCGGCCGTGGAGGCGGGCGAACGGCTCGGCTTCCTGCCCGGCGACATGAAGGAGAAGGTCGATCCCTACATGCAGCCGCTCTATGACGCGCTGAACGATTTCCTGCCGCAGAAGCAGTTGCAGAAGCTGATGGAGGAGAAGCGGATCGAGATCGCGCCGCTGGCCTTCATGCGCGGGCGCACGCTGGCCAATGCCTTCGTCGTGCTGGACGAGGCGCAGAACGCCACCACCATGCAGATGAAGATGTTCCTGACCCGTTTGGGCGAGGGCAGCCGCATGGTCATCACGGGCGACCGCACGCAGGTGGACCTGCCGCGCGGCACCGCCAGCGGCCTTGCCGATGCCGAACGCATCCTGAACGGCGTGCGGGGGGTGTCCTTCAACTACTTCAATGCCAAGGACGTCGTGCGGCACCCGCTTGTGGCGCGCATCATCGAGGCGTATGACGCCGCCGATGGAACCGCTGGTTGACACAGTCATAGAAGACGATCGCTGGGAAGGCTTCGGCCTTCCCGCCCTTGCCACACGCGCCGCCGAGGCAACCTTTGCCGCGCTGGGCGTGCATGGCGTGACGCTGGCCCTGATGGGCTGCGACGATGCCGAGATCGCGGAGCTGAACGCCCAGTTCCGCCAGAAGGGCAAACCCACCAACGTGCTCTCATGGCCGTCCGAGGATCGCGCCGCGGGGGAGCCGGGGGGCCTGCCGGACCTGTCGGGCGGGGATGCCGACGATCCGGACGAACTGGGCGACATCGCCATCGCATGGGAAACCTGCATGGCCGAAGCCGCCGATCAGAGCAAAAGCCCCGAGGATCACGTCACCCATCTGGTGATCCACGGCATCCTGCACCTTCTGGGCTTCGATCACATCGAGGACGCGGATGCCGAACTGATGGAGGAGACGGAACGCCGGATCCTGCGCAGCATGGGGATCGCCGACCCCTACGCGTGATTTTGGCGGCCCGCGTCTTACCTTCCTGCCACGCAGCAAGGAGAGACCGATGATCCCTTATGTCACCGCGAACGGGGCGCAGATCCCCGCCCTCGGCTTCGGCACCTACCGCATGGACGAGGCCGCGATCGCCGCCGTTCTGCCCGACGCGATCCGCAAGGGCTTCCGCCATGTCGATACCGCGCAGGTCTATGGCAACGAGGCCGCCGTCGGGGCCGCGCTCCGCGCCTCGGGTGTGCCGCGGGACGAGATGTTCCTCACGACCAAGGTCTGGGTGGACAGCTTCGAGGACGACCGTTTCATGCCCTCGGTCGATGAGAGCCTGCGCAAGCTGGGGGTGGATCATGTCGATCTGCTGCTGTTGCACTGGCCGGGCGGCAGCGACGTTCCCATGGAGGATCGTCATGCCCGTCTGGCCGAAGCGCAGCGCACGGGCCGCACCCGCCATGTCGGGGTCAGCAACTACACCATCGCGCAGATGCGCGCGGCGGCGGCGATCTGCCCGATCGTGACGAATCAGGTCGAATTCCACCCTTGGCTCGACCAGTCGAAGCTGCTGGCGGCGGCGCGCGAGGATGGTCTGTCGCTGACGGCCTATTACGCGATGGCGGATGGGCGGTCGGCCAAGGATGCCGCATTGGCAGAGATCGGCCGATCCCATGGCAAGAGCGCGGCGCAGATCGCGCTGCGCTGGCTGGTGCAGCAGGACGGCGTCATCGCCCTGTCGAAAACCGCCAACCCCGCGCGTGTGCCCGAAAATCTGGAGATCTTCGATTTCGTACTGACCAAAGAGGAGATGGCCCGCATCGACGCCATGGGCAGCGCCGAGGGGCGGATCGTGGCACCCGGACGCCTCGCGCCCGATTGGGACTGATCGCGTCTTGCCACGCCGGGGGGGCATGCCCCATATTGGACGGCGTCGCCCCCGTTGAGGGCGTCGCTTTCCGACAGAAGGACCGATGGAGCGAAGTATAGACGGACCTCCTGCGGCGCAGGGCGCGCAGGACACCGCGGAAGATGATCAGCGATACGACGCGGATCTTCACACCGACCGAGAGAATAAGGGCTTTTTCGGCCGCCTGTTCGGGGCCTTCGCGCCGAACGAAGACCGGGATGACGACAGCGATTCCCATGGGGAACGTACCGGCATCGACCATCTGCGCAGTCTGACCGTCGAGGACGTGGCCGTCCCGAAGGCCGAGATTTCGGCCGTGCAGGCCGATATCGGGCTGAAGGACCTTGTGGGCACCTTCCGGCGCGAGGGATATTCCCGCCTTCCGGTCTATGAGCAGACGATCGACAACCCGATCGGGATGATCCTCCTGAAGGATCTGGCGCTGCATCACGACTTCACCTCCGACGAGTCGTTCGATCTGCGCAAGCTGCTGCGTCCGATCATGTTCGCCCCCCCGTCGATGAGCGCGGCCGTGCTGCTGCAGAAGATGCAGCGCGAACGGGCCCACCTTGCGCTGGTGATCGACGAATATGGCGGCGTCGATGGCCTCGTGACGATCGAGGATCTGATCGAGACCATCATCGGCGAGATCGACGACGAGCATGACGAGGTGGCCGGTGCCCTTTGGGTGCAGGACAAGCAGGGCCATTACATCGTGCAGTCGCGCGCCTCGCTGGAGGCCTTCGAGAAGGTCTCGGGCCTCGATCTGCGGCGCGAGCACGAGGATGAGGATGTGGACACGATCGGCGGCCTCGTCTTCGTGCGTGCCGGGCGCGTGCCCAAGCGCGGCGAGGTGATCGATCACGAATCCGGCGCCCGCTTCGAGGTGCTGGACGGCGATCCCCGGCGCATCAAGCGCCTGCGGGTGGTGCTGCCGGACTGCGCGGCTTGACGCCGCGGGGTGGCGGGTCCAGAACCACGCCACCCCGGAACGGAGACTTTCCATGCGATTTCCCGGTTGGCCGCAGATGGGCGCGGCCTTCGGCCTTGGCGCGATCATGGCGTCGGGGCAGGCGCCGATCGGGTTCTGGTGGCTGACGCTGATCGGCCTTGCGGCGCTGTGCGTGATGCTGCGCCGCTGCGATGGCTGGCGGGCGGCGGCGTGGACGGGCCTCTTTGCGGGGGCCGGATATTTCGCCCTGTCCCTGAACTGGATCGTGGAGCCGTTCCTCGTCGATCCGATCACCTATGGCTGGATGGCGCCCTTTGCGGTGGTGCTCATCTCGTTCGGGCTGGGGCTGTTCTGGGCGCTGGCGGCGGGGCTGGCGCATCGGCTGGCGCACCGGACGCTCGGCTTTGCGCTGCTGCTGACGGCGGCGGAATTCGCGCGCGGCCATGTGCTGACCGGCTTTCCTTGGGCGCTTCTCGGCCATGTCTGGATCGGTTCCGCCCCGGCGCAGCTTGCAGCATGGGCCGGGCCGACGGGGCTGACGCTGATGACGGCGCTGATGGCGGCGCTGCCGGTCGCATGGCGCTGGCGGGGGGCGGCCGTGTCGGCGGCGTTGCTAGTGGCTGCCTTCGGTGCCGGGCACTGGCGGCTGGCGCAGCCCGAACCGGCCCCGACGGGCCATATCCTGCGCATCGTTCAGCCCAATGCCGCGCAAGAGATGAAGTGGGACCCGGACCGCGCCGAGGCACTGTTCCGCCGCGCGCTCGATCTATCGGCCGCGCCGGGGCCGCACGATCTGGTGATCTGGCCCGAAACCTCCGTGCCCTACCTTTTGGACGATTACGTCGCCGAGGAGATCGGCTTTGCCGCCGCCGCCCCGGCCGCCGTGGGCATCCAGCGTACCGAAGGCAGCCGCGCCTTCAATGCGCTGGCCGTCATCGGCCCCGATGGCGCCGTGCGGGACATCTACGACAAGCATCACCTCGTGCCTTTCGGCGAATACATGCCCTTCGGCGACACGCTGGCCCGGATCGGGATCACGGCCTTCGCCGCACAGCTCGGCAACGGCTATTCGCCGGGGCCGGGGCCGAAGGTGCTGGACATGGGCGCGCTGGGCCATGCGCTGCCGCTCATCTGCTACGAGGCGGTGTTCCCGCAGGATCTGCGCGTGGCCGAACGTCCGGACTGGCTGCTCCAGATCACGAACGATGCGTGGTTCGGCACGCTGACCGGCCCCTATCAGCATCTGGCGCAGGCGCGCCTGCGCGCGATCGAGCAAGGGCTGCCGCTGGTGCGCGCCGCCAATACCGGCGTGTCGGCCATGGTGGACGCGCATGGCCGCATCACCGCCAGCCTGCCGCTGGGGCAGGCGGGGCATCTGGATGCGGTGCTGCCCGGCGCGCTGCCGCCGACGCTCTATGCCCGGACGGGCGAGGTGCCGGTGCTGATCCTTCTGGCGGCGCTTCTGGGGCTGGCGCTGCTGCCGCGCCGCAGGGCTGGTTGACCCCCGCCGCGGCGCGGGATAGCGATGTGACATCGAACCGTCACAACGGCTTCCTGGCGTGGCGGGGATATCCCAACGGAGCACGTCCTCATGTCGCGCAAGAACTACATATTCACCTCCGAATCGGTCTCGGAGGGGCATCCGGATAAGGTCTGCGATCGGATCTCGGATGCCATCCTCGACGCCTTTCTGGCCGAGGAGCCGAACGCCCGCGTCGCCTGTGAAACCTTCGCCACCACCAATCAGGTCGTCATCGGCGGCGAGGTCGGCCTGTCCGATCAAGGGCGCCTGCACGACTATCTCGGCAAGGTCGATGGCATCGTGCGCGACTGCGTGCGCGACATCGGTTATGAACAGGACGAGTTCCACTGGAACACCCTGCGCGTTCTGAACTTGCTGCACCCGCAATCGGCCCATATCAGCCAAGGCGTGGACAAGGACGGGGCAGGCGATCAGGGCATCATGTTCGGTTTCGCCGTCGACGAGACGCCGGACCTCATGCCCGCGCCCATCCACTATTCCCACGCCATCCTGCGCCGCCTTGCCGAGGCGCGCAAATCGGGCGCGGAGCCGACGCTGGGGCCGGACGCAAAGAGCCAGATCTCGCTGCGTTACGAGGATGGCCGCCCGGTGGAGGTCACCTCCATCGTGCTGTCCACCCAGCACCGCGACATCGCCCAGACCAGCGACGACATCCGCCGCATCGTGGAGCCCTATATCCGCGAGGTGCTGCCGCGCGACTGGCTGACGCCGCGCACCGAATGGTGGGTGAACCCCACGGGCACCTTCGTGATCGGCGGGCCGGACGGCGATGCGGGCCTGACGGGCCGCAAGATCATCGTGGACACCTATGGCGGGGCGGCGCCGCATGGCGGGGGCGCGTTCTCGGGCAAGGATCCGACCAAGGTGGACCGCTCGGCCGCCTATGCCGCGCGCTATCTGGCCAAGAACGTGGTCGCGGCGGGCATGGCCACCAAATGCACGATCCAGATCTCCTATGCCATCGGTGTCGCAAAGCCGCTCTCGGTCTATGTGGACACCCACGGCACTGGCGAGGTCGATCCCGCCGCCATCGAGGCGGCGATCCCGCGGGTGATGGATCTGTCGCCCCGCGGCATCCGCGAGCATTTGGAGCTGAACCGCCCCATCTATGCCCGCACCGCCGCCTATGGCCATTTCGGCCGCGCGCCCGAAGCCGATGGCGGCTTCAGCTGGGAGCGGACGGATCTGGCCGAGGCGCTGGCCCGCGCCCTCTAGGGGCTTTTCGGCCATCCCGGTCCGCCGGGGCGGCCTTCACCATCGCGCAGGATATGCATGACGCTTTCCGATCTGATCCGGCCCGAAGGGGTGATGCTCGACGTGGAGGTGGCGGACAAGGCCGCCCTCCTCGAGATGCTGTCCGACCGTGCGGCGCAGCTCTGGCCGCTCGACCGGGACAAGGTTCTGGCCAAGCTGATCCGGCGCGAGAAGCTCGGCTCCACCGGGGTGGGGAACGGCATCGCGCTGCCCCATGGCCCCTGCGCGGGGCTGGAGGCGCCGGCGCTGCTGTTCGCGCGCCTGAAGCCGCCGATCGATTTCCAATCCGTCGACGATCGGCCGGTGGATCTGGTGCTGATGCTGCTGCTGCCCAAGGACAACCCGGCCCAGCATCTGTCGGTGCTGTCGATGGCCGCCCGCGTCCTGCGGCAGGAGGATGTGGCCAAGGCCCTGCGCCACTGCGACGCCGAGGCCGTTCCGGGCCTGATCCAGCGCGGCGCCGTCGCCGCCGACGAGGAGCTGCGCGACGGCCCCTAGACCGGCGCGCCAAAGGGGATTAGAGCCGCGGGCATGAGCACACCGATGAAATCCCATGGCCGATTGTCGATCGGCGCCTCGGCCAAGCCGCGCGATCTGATGTCGGACATGCGCGTGCAGGGCGCATGGCGCGCCAAGATCATCACCCTTTTCCCGGAGGCGTTTCCCGGCACGCTCGGCCTCAGCCTGACGGGCAAGGCGCTCGATTTCGGGCTCTGGGCGCTGGAGACGGTGGATCTGCGGACCTTCGGCGAGGGGCGGCACCGCAACGTGGACGACACGCCGGCGGGGGGCGGGGCGGGCCTCGTGATGCGCCCCGATGTCGTGGCCCGCGCGCTCGATGCCGCCGCCGAGGGGCCGGGCTGGCCGGTCGTCTATCTCAGCCCGCGGGGGCGGCCGTTCGATCAGGCCATGGCGAAGCGCTGGTCCGAAGGGCCGGGGGTGACGCTGCTCTGCGGCCGGTTCGAGGGCGTGGACCAGCGCGTGATCGACCATTACGGCATCGAAGAGGTCAGCCTTGGCGACTTCGTGATGACCGGCGGCGAGATCGCGGCGCAGGCCTTGATCGACGCGACGGTTCGCCTTATACCGCGCGTCATCGGGAATCACGCATCGACCGAGGAGGAATCCTTTTCGGACGGCCTTCTTGAATTTCCGCAATACACGAAACCTTCGGTCTGGCAGGACCGCGAGATCCCGGAAACGCTTCTGTCCGGTCATCACGCGAACATCTCCCGCTGGCGGAAGGACGCGGCCGAAAGGCTGACGAAGGAACGCAGGCCTGATCTCTGGCGGGCTTACTGTGCACGGCACGGTAGGGACCCGGATGAAGACCGAGAGCTCTGAGGCGGCACAAACTTCGCGGGCAAACCGCGGGCAAAGGAAAGGAACTGCGATGAACCTGATCGCACAGATCGAGGCGGAACAGATCGCCGCCCTCGGCAAGACCATCCCGGATTTCAAAGCCGGCGACACGATTCGCGTCGGCTACAAAGTGACCGAAGGCACCCGCAGCCGCGTGCAGGCCTATGAAGGCGTCTGCATCTCCCGCAAGGGCGGCGCGACGGTTTCGGCCTCGTTCACCGTGCGCAAGATCTCGTTCGGCGAGGGCGTGGAACGTGTGTTCCCCCTCTACTCGACCAACATCGAGACGATCGAAGTCGTGCGTCGTGGCCGTGTGCGCCGCGCCAAGCTGTACTACCTCCGCTCGCGTCGCGGCAAGTCGGCCCGTATCGCGGAAGACACCACCTACAAAGCCAAGACTGAAGCGTAAGGATCGGACCGATGAAAGCAGACATCCATCCCGACTATCACTTCATCGACGTGAAGATGACCGACGGCACCGTGTACCAAGTCCGTTCGACTTGGGGCAAGGAAGGCGACCAGATGGCGCTCGACATCGACCCGCTGGCGCACCCCGCATGGACCGGCGGCACCAGCCGTCTGATGGATACCGGCGGCCGCGTGTCCAAGTTCAAGAACAAATACGCCGGTCTGGGCTTCTAAGCTCGGCTTCAGCGAACGGAAAAGGGCGCGGGGAAACCTGCGCCCTTTGTCTTTGCGCCACAGGTCCGGCCCGGAAAGGACGCTGACACTTGCGTGATCGCCCGCCACCCGTTAGCCGCTTAGGGAAAACAGGGGGCATGTCGTGGCGCATATCATCGTCGTGGGCAACGAGAAGGGTGGATCGGGCAAGTCCACCACCTGCATGCATGTGGCGACGGCGCTCGTGCGGATGGGGCACCGAGTCGGGGCGCTGGACCTCGACGTGCGTCAGCGCAGCTTCGGGCGCTATACCGAAAACCGTCTCGCCTTTCTGAAGCGGGCCAATATCGATCTGCCCTCGCCGCATTACCTTGCGCTGCCGGAGGTGGACGAGGCGCTCTTGGCCCCCGGAGAGAATGTGATGGACCGCCGCCTTGCCCTTGGCATGGCGCAGCTGGAGCCGCTGTCGGATTTCATCCTCATCGATTGTCCGGGATCGCATACGCGTCTGAGCCAGGTGGCGCATACCTTGGCCGACACGCTGATCACGCCGCTGAACGACAGTTTCGTCGATTTCGACCTGCTGGCGCGGATCGACCCGGAAACGGGCAAGGTGAAGGGGCCGTCGATCTATTCGGAGATGGTGTGGAACGCGCGCCAGATGCGGGCCAAGGCCGGGTTGAAGCCGATCGACTGGATCGTGCTGCGCAACCGTTTGGGCGCGCAGCAGATGCACAACAAGAAGAAGGTCGGCGCCGCGCTGGAGGATCTGTCCCGCCGCATCGGTTTCCGCGTCGCGCCCGGCTTTTCGGAGCGGGTGGTCTTCCGCGAGTTGTTCCCCCGCGGGCTGACCCTCCTTGATCTGAAGGATATGGGGGTGGAGAACCTAAACCTCTCCAACATCGCGGCCCGGCAGGAGGTGCGCGATCTCGTGTCCGAATTGCAGCTTCCGGGCGTCGAGGTGACGTTCTAACCAAGTTCGGATTTCAGGAAGCGTTCGAAGGCATCGAGGTCCACGGGATCGAACTGCCCGAACCCCTGCATCCAGACCGAGGCGCGGCGCAGAGCGTCCGGCTCCAGCCGGCACCAGCGCACGCGGCCGCGCTGTTCCTGCGTGATCAGCCCGGCACCGGCCAGCACCTGAAGATGCTTGGAGATGGCGGCCAGCGACATCTGGAACGGGGCCGCGACATCGCTGACGGCCATGTCGTCCTCCAGCAGCATCGACAGGATGGCGCGCCGCGTCGGATCGGCAAGGGCGGCAAAGACGAGATCGAGCGGATCGGGCATGCGCCAGCATTGGGGCGGCCGGGGCGGGGGGTCAACACCCCATGCTCAACTGCGGGGTTGAGCGTTCCGGCCCCGTGCGGGGTGCGACATTCTGGCACGGGGGCTCAAGGCGGGCGTTTTCATAGCGCCGTCAGGGGGTTGTGCCCTACGCCCGCTTCCTTGACTCGGACGGGCCTGCCCATTAGCACGATGAGCAACTGTCACAGGGACGTGTTCATGACGAACGACCCCGATCCCGACCGGATGCGCGCCCTCGAAGCGCGTCTGGCCAAGGCCCGCGGCGCACCCGTGAAGCGGACCGGTCAGGCGGGTGAGGCCTTCTCCTCGGGGGAGATCGGCTGGCGCATGATCACCGAACTGGTGGCCGGGCTGCTGATCGGGTTCGGCATCGGTTATGGGCTGGATGTTCTCTTGGGAACGCTGCCTCTGTGCCTGATCGTCTTCACCCTGCTGGGGTTTGCGGCGGGGATACGGACGATGATGCGGACGGCACAAAGCGTGCAGTCGAAAGAAACGACGGGTGGCGACACCCATGAGCGAGAGGATTAGGGCGTGGTGACGGAAACGGAAGGCAATGGTCTGTCGATCCATCCTATGGATCAGTTCGTCGTCCGGCCGCTGTTCAGCGACGGCCCGATCCAGTGGTACACCGTCACCAACGTGACGCTGTGGCTGGCGCTGGCGGTGCTGTGCGTGGTCGCGCTGATGGTCTTCGGCACGCGTCGCCGTGCGATGATCCCCTCGCGCAGCCAATCGGTCGCGGAACTGGCCTATGGCATGATCCGCAACATGGTCGAGGAAGTGACCGGGCCCGAGGGCGTGAAGTACTTCCCCTACATCATGTCGCTGTTCCTGTTCATCCTGTTCGCGAACCTGCTGGGCCTGCTGCCCTTCTCGTTCACGACGACGAGCCATGTGGCCGTCACCGTGACGCTGGCGCTGATCGTGTTCTTCAGCGTCACGATCATTGGTTTCGTGCGCAAGGGTCCGGGCTTTCTGAAGATGTTCTGGGTCGATTCGGCGCCGCTCGCCGTGCGTCCGGTTCTGGCCGTGATCGAGCTCATCTCTTATTTCGTGCGGCCCGTCAGCCATTCCATCCGTCTTGCGGGCAACCTGATGGCCGGCCACGCCGTCATCAAGGTGTTCGCAGGCTTCGCTTCGCTGGCGCTGCTGTCGCCGGTGGCCGTGGGCGCCGTGACCGTGATCTACGGTCTCGAGACGCTGGTCGCCGTCGTGCAGGCCTATGTCTTCACCATTCTGACCTGCGTCTATCTGCGTGACGCGGTGGCGGACAACCATCACTGACCCTCGGGTCATCCCCCTTCAGTTCAAGGAGATACTGACATGAACGAACTCGCAATGATGGGCCAATACATCGGTGCAGGTCTGGCGGCGATCGGCTGCGGCGCTGCGGGCATCGGCGTCGGCCATATCGCCGGCAACTTCCTGTCGGGCGCGCTGCGCAACCCGTCGGCAGCGGCTGGCCAGATGGCGAACCTCTTCGTCGGCATCGCGTTCGCCGAAGCTCTGGGCATCTTCGCCTTCCTGATCGCCCTGCTGCTGATGTTCGCCGTCTGATCCGAACGCGCAACGATTTTCGGGCCGGACGGGTGGTGACATCCGGCCGGCCCGGTCCTTGACGCCGCGGAGAGGGAAACATGGAACATCAAGTCCAAGACGTGGCCGAGGCGGCTGTCGGGGAGGCGCCCCATGCACCGGGGATGCCGCAGCTCGACTTCTCGTCCTGGCCGAACCAGATCTTCTGGCTACTGGTCGCGCTGGTCGCGATCTACCTCGTGCTGACCCGCGTGGCCCTGCCGCGCGTCAGCGCCGTTCTGGCCGAACGCCGCGGCGCCATCACGAACGACCTGCTGGCCGCCGAAGAGCTGAAGCAGAAGGCGAAATCCGCCGAAGCCTCCTATAACGAGGCGCTGGCCAAGGCGCGTGCCGAAGCGGCCCGTATCGCGGCCGACACCAAGGCGTCGATCGACGCGGATCTGGCCGAGGCGATCGCCAAGGCCGATGCCGAGATCGGTCAGCGCGTTCAGGCCTCCGAGGCCCGGATCGCCGAGATCCGCGAAGGCATGCAGGACAGCGTGCGCGAAGTCGCGGCCGAAACGGCGCAGGCGCTTGTCGCGGCACTGGGCGGCACGGCCGACGCGTCGGTGAAGGCGGCGGTTTCCAGCCGCGTGGGAGCGTAAGATGAAGAAGCTGATCATCCCGTTCACGCTGCTGGCCACGCCCGCCGTCGCGGCCCCCAGCGGGCCGTTCTTCTCGCTCTACAACACCAATCTGATCGTGCTGATCGCCTTCGTCCTGTTCGTCGGCATCCTGATCTGGGCAAAGGTGCCGGGCCGGATCACGGGCATGCTGGACAAGCGCGCCCACGACATCCACTCGGAACTGGAGGAAGCCCGCGCGCTGCGCGAGGAAGCCAAGGCGCTTCTGGCCTCCTACGAGCGTAAGCAGCAGGAAGTGTCGGAGCAGTCCGCGCGCATCATCGCGCAGGCCCGTCAGGAAGCGACGCTTGCGGCCGAACGCGCCAAAGAGGTGCTTCAGGTCACGATCGCGCGCCGCATGCAGGCCGCCGAGGATCAGATCGCCGCCGCCGAAGCCGGCGCGGTGAAGGAAGTCCGGGAAAAGTCGATCGCGGTCGCGGTCGAGGCCGCCCGCGAGGTTTTGGCCCGCCAGATGACCCCGGAGACCGGGGCCAGCTTGATCGATCGATCGATCGAGCAGGTCGGACAGAAGATGCACTAAAGAAAGGCCGGTCGCGAGACCGGCCTTTTTCATTCAGTTCTGGATCGGGCGGATCACGATATCGACCCGGCGGTTCTGAGCCCGGCCCGCAGCCGTGTCGTTCGTGGCGATGGGCTGGTTCATCCCGACGCCATAGGCCGAAACGCGGTTCGACGGCACACCATTGCCGATCAGCACTTGCGCCACCGCGCTGGCCCGGCGTTCGGACAGCGCTTGGTTGTAGGACGCGCTGCCCGTGTTGTCCGTATGCCCCACGATCTGGATGGTGGAGTTCGGATACTGAACGAGGTTGCTCGACACCGCGCGCAGGTCGGATTGCAGATCGGGACGCAGGCTGGAGCTGTCGGTCGCGAAGAGCAGGTCCTGCGGCATGTTCACCACCAGCTCGTTACCGGTGTTGGTCACGCTAATGTTGCTGCTGGTCGCGGCGCGCAGCTGTGCGGCCTGACGGTCCAGTTCGGCGCCGACGGCGCTGCCGAGTATGCCGCCGACGATCGCGCCACCGGCGATCTTCGCGCCGCGGTCACTGCCCGACTGCGCCCCGAGTGCGCCGCCGATCACGGCCCCGGTGATGGCTCCCATATTGGTCTTTTGGTTCGCCGCACCCCCAGCACCGACACCGGTATTGTAGGGATCGTTGCACCCCGCCAGGGCCACAAGTCCGACCGTGCCCAGCATAAGGGGAAGTTTGAAAGTCATCATACGCCTCGTTCATGACAATCGTGAAATCACGCAATCCTGATTATCTGAACGCCGAGGAGTTGCCGAGGGTTCCCGGTATCACATCGGCGGCAAGGTGCCCATCGCCGCCCTCGTGGCGCGCGGCCTCGTGGGCCAGCATCGCGCGCTTGCGCGTCAGCCCCCAGTGATAGCCGCCAAGCGCCCCCGTCGCCCGCAGCGCCCGGTGGCAGGGGATCAGCCAGCCGACCGGGTTGCGCCCGATGGCGGTGCCGACGGCGCGGACGGCGGCGGGCTGGTCGATGGCGCGGGCGATGGCGCCATAGGTCGTGACCTGCCCCGGCGGCACCGCCAAAAGCGCCTCCCACACCTTGATCTGGAACGGCCCACCCAGCAGATGCAGCCGCGCGCCGCGCCCGGCGAAGGCATCCGCAGCTAGGGGGCGGATCGCGGGGTCTTCGTGATAGGTGGCTTTGGGCCAGCGGCGGGACAGATCGGCGCGCGCCGCCGCGGCATCGCCATCGGTGAAGCCGATGCCGCAGATGCCGGTCTCCGTCGCCATCACCACCGCCTCCCCGAAGGGGGAGGGGGCGAGCGTCCAGCCGATGCGCTGGCCCGCGCCGCCCTTGGCATAGGCGCCGGGGCTCATCGCTTCCCATCGCAGGAAGAGATCGTGCAGCCGCCCGCCGCCCGAAAGGCCGCTTCGTTCGGCCACCTCCAGCACGGCCATCCGTTCGGCCAGAAGCTGGCGCGCGTGATCGAGGGCGAGGTACTGGGCGAACCGCTTGGGCGACACCCCGGCCCATGCCGAAAAGACGCGCTGGAAATGCGCGGCCGACATGTCCATCCGCTGCGCCAACTCGCCAAGGGAAAGGCGCGGCTCGGCGGCGATGATGTCCAGCGCGCGGGCGACGACGGCATAGTGATAGGGATCGGACATGGGCGGCCTCCTGCACCTGCGGCAAAGATAGGAAGGGCGGGGGCGGGCCGCGACCCGAAACTTGCGGCTTCGCGGCGGCGCTGTCATATGGGAAGGCATGGCACGCCAGCTTCCCTATCGCACGATCGAGGCGATCTTCACCACACTGCACGGCATCGACCCCGAACCCAAGGGCGAGCTGGAGCATGTGAACGCTTATACCCTCGTGGTGGCGGTCGCGCTGTCGGCGCAGGCGACGGATGTGGGCGTGAACAAGGCGACGCGCGGCCTCTTCGCGCAGGTGACGACGCCGCAGCAGATGCTCGATTTCGGCGAAGAGCGGCTTTTGGACGCGATCAAGACCATCGGCCTGTTCCGCCAGAAGGCGAAGAACGTCATGAAGCTGAGCCGCATCCTCGTGGACGAGTATGACGGCGAGGTGCCGTCCTCGCGCGCGGCGCTGCAATCGCTGCCGGGGGTCGGCCGCAAGACGGCGAATGTCGTGCTGAACATGTGGTTCCATCAGCCTGCGCAGGCGGTGGATACCCACATCTTCCGCGTCGGCAACCGCACCGGCATCGCCCCCGGCCGCGACGTGGACACCGTGGAACGCGCGCTGGAGGACAACATCCCCGCCCGCTTTGCGCTGCACGCCCATCACTGGCTGATCCTGCACGGCCGATATATCTGTCTGGCACGCAAGCCGCGCTGCGGCATCTGCCCGATCTATGACCACTGCCCCTTTGAGGAAAAAACCGCATGAAGACGTATCAGGTTGTCGGGATCGGCAACGCCATGGTGGATGTCCTGGCCTCCGCCTCCGAGGAATTCCTGACCGAGCACGGGATCGGCAAGGGCGTGATGCAACTGATCGACAAGGGCCGGGCGGTGGATCTCTATGCCCATGTCGGCCCCTCGCGCGAAATTTCGGGCGGCTCGGCGGCCAACACCATCTCGGGCATCGCGCAGCTTGGCGGGCGCACGGCCTATGTCGGCAAGGTGAAGGACGATCAGCTGGGCGCGATCTTCGCCCATGACCTGCGGGCGCAGGGCGCCACCTACGAGACGCCCATGGCCGGCACCTCCGAGCAGGAGACGGGCCGCTGCATCGTCTGCGTCACCTCCGACGGCGAACGCTCCATGAGCACCTATCTCGGCGTGTCGGAATTCCTCGGCCCGGACGATATCGACGAAGGGATGATGGCCGCGGCGGAGTGGATCTACCTCGAAGGCTACCGCTTCGATGGGCCTGCCAGCCACGAGGCCTTCGCCAAGGCGATTCGCGCGTGCAAATCGGCGGGCGGCAAGGTGTCGATCACCCTGTCGGACCCCTTCTGCGTGGAACGCCACCGCGATGCCTTCCGCCGCCTTCTGTCCGAAGAGGCGGACCTGCTGTTCGCAAACCGCGCCGAACTTCTGTCGATGTACCAGACGGACGATTTCCAGGCCGCGCTGACGGCCGCTGCGGCCGATGTCGCCATCGTCGCCTGCACCGAGGGCGAGAATGGCGCGCATGTGCTGTCGGACGGCCAACACTGGCACATCCCGGCGGTGCCGACCCAGATCGCGGATGCGACGGGCGCGGGCGATCTCTTTGCGGCGGGCTTCCTCTGGGGCGTGACGCAGGGGCATGACCTCGAGGCGTGCGGCCGCATGGGCTGCGTGGCCGCCTCGGAGGTCATCTCCCATATCGGGGCGCGCCCCGAGGCCGATCTCAAGGCGCTGTTCGCCCATCACGGCCTCGTCTGAGGCGGGGGGTCAGTCCCCCAGACGGCGGTGGACCTCCTTGAGGTCCACCTCCATCCGCGGCAGCTTGTTGCCGGGATTGTCGAAGTCGTATTTGAACAGCTGGAAATCCTTCTTGTAGATTTCCCACATGATGTGCATCGACAGATCGTCGAAGTAATCCTCCACGGGATGGGCGCGCTTCGGCCCATGTCCTTCGGATTCGTTGAAGCGCGGGATCGTCGCCAGATCCACCTTGTGACGGCTGTCCATGCCGTCCAGCACCTTCTGCATCCCCTCGTTGAACCGCTCGGTGAAGAAGATCTGATCGTAGCGGCCGCCGTTCACGATGAAGGTCGCGATATGGCCCGACATCGCGGACCAATGGATGTCCGGCTCCATCGGTTTCTTCCAGCGGATGGTGTCGCGGGCGAACAAGAGGAAGCGGCGGAAGCTCTTGATCTGGTCGAACTCCTCCGTGCCGTCGGGGCCGCCGACCTCGATGCCGTATTTCTGCGTCAAGAGCGGTACGAGATTGCCGCGATAGCGTTTGCCGTTGCGCTGGATGCCGCAGATCTTGTCGAAGAAGGAGGACAGGATGCGGGTATAGGGGTTGCGCACGCAGGTGAAGGTCAGGCTGCGATGGGCAGAGACATTCGCCTCGATCAGCGGCTGGCTGTCGGACTGGGACCACTTGTGCAGCCCGCTGGTCGAATCGTGGATGTCGCCGTCGAAGAAGCGACCGTGATCCGAATAGAACATGATCTGACCGATGGTCGAACACGCGCATTTAGGAACGACGCGGTAGACGACGCTCTCACTTTCGGTCATCCATGTTCCCGGAAAACCCATCACTCGACTCCTGCGCAAACTCTCCTTTCAGGTGAAGCAGGTCGGGACACACTTTTCAATCGCTCTCGTCGTTTTCCGTGCGATGATGGGCGGGTTCGCGAAGATAGAGGGGCATTCATGGCCGAGATCGCCTTCATCCTGCTGTGCCACAAGGATCCGGCGGGGATCGTCGCACAGGCCCTGCGCCTGACGGCGGCAGGCGACAACATCGCGATTCATTTCGATGCCCGCGCGCCCAAGGCCGATTACGACCGCATCCGCGCCGCGCTGGCGGACAATCCGCGCGTGGCCTTCGCCGCGCGGCGCATCAAGTGCGGCTGGGGGGAGTGGAGCCTCGTGGAGGCGAGCCTTCTGGCCGTCCGCGCCGCCTACGATGCCTTCCCCGAGGCCACGCATTTCTACATGCTGTCCGGCGACTGCATGCCGATCAAATCGGCCGAATACGTCAAGGATTTCCTCGATCGCGACGATCTCGATTACGTCGAGGCGTTCGATTTCTTCAAGTCCGACTGGATCAAGACCGGCATCAAGGAAGAGCGGCTGATCTACCGCCACTGGTTCAACGAACGCACCCATAAATGGTGGTTCTACACGTCGATGGACCTGCAGCGCCGCTTCGGGCTGGCGCGCAAGATCCCGCAGGGGCTCGACATTCAGATCGGCAGCCAGTGGTGGTGCCTGCGCCGCAGCACGATCGGGGCCATCCTGTCCTTCTGCGACACCAATCCCGCCGTGATCCGCTTCTTTGCGACGACATGGATCCCGGACGAGACGATGTTCCAGACGCTGGTGCGCCATCTGATCCCCGACCGGGAAATCCGCACGCGCACGCTGACCTTCCTGATGTTCACCGATTACGGCATGCCGCTGACCTTCTACAACGATCACTACGACATGCTGATCAGTCAGGACTATCTCTTCGCACGCAAGATCTCCCCCCATGCCGCCGATCTGAAGGAGCGGCTGGGCCAGATGTACCAAAGCCGCGGCGTCCGCTTCCCCATCTCGAACGAGGGGCGCACGCTGCTGACCTTCCTGCGCGACCGGGGCCGCAACGGGCGCCGCTTCGCCCCCCGCTTCTGGGAGGCGGAGACGAGCCTTGGCCGCGAACGGCGTCTGACGCTGGTCGTGTGCAAGAAATGGCATGTCGCCAAACGCTTCACGGACCGGGCGTCCGAGGTGCTGGGCGTTCCGCGCCTGCATTATCTCTTTAACGAGGTCGGGACCGAACTGCCGCCCCTCGGCGGGATCGAAACCACGTTGGAAAAGCGCGAGCGCCATCGCCGCGCACTGCTGCGGATGCTGTTCGATTATTACGACACGCGGCATCTGATGATCTGCATCGACCCGTCCAATCTGGACCTGATCCGCGATGTGGTGGCGGACCGGGCGCGGGTGGACATCATCGACCTCGAATGCGTGTTCGACGACGATTATCTGGTGGGCCATGCGCAGCGGGTGGGGCTGGCCGGGCCCAGCACCCCGGTGGAGACGATGGACCGCCTGATGCCCGTCATCCGCTACGATTTCCGCTATGAGAGCGAGCGGATCCGCGATGCCGATTTCCCCAACTTCCGGCGCCTTCACGAAACGAACACCGCCGAGGAGAATGCGGAGATCCTTGCCGAGCTTCTGGACATTCCACGCGACACCGCGTTGGAGATCACCTCGATGCACTATCTCTTCATGGACTGACGATGACCTATGATCCGACGAACATCTTCGCCCGCATCCTGCGCGGCGAGATCCCGAACAAGACCGTCGCCGAGAGCGCGCATACGCTGGCCTTCGAGGATATTGCCCCGCATGCCCCGCATCATGTGCTGGTGATCCCGAAGGGCGCCTATACCGATTTCGCCGATTTCGCGGCCCGCGCCCCGGCCGAGGAGATGCTGGATTTCCACCGCACCGCCGCCCGCATCTGCGAAGGTTTCCCCGAGGGATACCGCGTCATCACCAATGCGCGCGGGCATGGGGGGCAGGAAGTGCCCCATTACCACATCCATATCTTGGCCGGTCGGCCGCTGGGGCCGATGCTGACCCGTCAGTGAGCGGCGGCCCAGTTCGGGCCACGCCCCGCATCCACGATCAGCGGGACCGACAGCTTCACCGCCGGGTCGGAGGCGTTCTCCATCACGGCGCGGGCGCGGGCGATCAGGGTATCGGCCGCGTCCTCCTCCACCTCGAACAGCAGTTCGTCATGGACCTGAAGCAGCATCCGCGCCGGTAGGTCCGCGATGGCGGCGGGCATGCGGATCATGGCGCGGCGGATGATGTCGGCGGCCGTCCCCTGAATAGGCGCGTTGATCGCGGCGCGGCGGGCGAATCCCGCGCCGGGGCCACGCGCGTTGATCTCCGGCGTGTTGATGCGGCGCCCGAACAGGGTCAGCACATGGCCATTCGCCTTCGCAAAGGCGATGGTCTCGTCCATATAGGTGCGGATGCCGGGGAAACGCTCGAAATAGCGGTCGATGAAGCCCTGCGCATCGGCGCGCGGGATGCGCAGGTTCCGCGCCAGCCCGAACCCCGAAATGCCGTAGATCACCCCGAAGTTGATCGCCTTCGCCTGACGGCGGATCATCGGGTCCATCCCTTCAAGCGGCACGTTGAACATCTCGGCCGCGGTCATGGCGTGGATGTCATGGCCCTGCCGGAATGCCTCCTTCAAGGCCGGAAGGTCCGCGATATGGGCCAGAATCCGCAATTCGATCTGGCTGTAATCGAGCGAGACGAGCACCTTGCCCGGCCCCGCCACGAAGGCCTCGCGGATGCGGCGGCCTTCCTCGGATCGGACGGGGATGTTCTGCAGGTTCGGATCGGTGGAGGCGAGCCGCCCCGTATTCGCCCCGGCGATGGAATAGGAGGTGTGCACCCGCCCGGTATCGGGATGCACATGGTCCTGCAAGGCATCGGTATAGGTCGATTTCAGCTTGGACACCTGCCGCCAATCCAGCACACGTGCGGGCAGGTCATGCCCCTCGGCGGCCAGATCCTCGAGGATGTCCGCGCCGGTGCCGTAGGCGCCGTTCTTGCCCTTCGTACCGCCCTGCAGGCCCATCTCGTCGAACAGGATCTCGCCAAGCTGCTTGGGAGAGCCGACGTTGAACGGACGCCCGGCCAGCGCGTGGATCTCTTCCTCCAGCATGGCCATCTTCTGGGCGAAGGCACCGGACATGCGCGAGAGCGTTTCGCGATCGACGCGCACGCCCGCCATCTCCATATCCGCCAGAACGGGCACGAGGGGGCGCTCCAGCGTCTCGTAGACGGTGGTCACGCGGGCGCGGTGCAGTTGGGGCCGGAACAACTCCCACAGGCGCAGGGTGACATCGGCATCCTCGGCGGCATAGGGGGCGGCATCGGCGATGGCCACGCGGTCGAAGGTGATCTGGCTCTTGCCGCTGCCGATCAGGCCCTTGATGGCGATGGGCGTGTGGCGCAGGTACTGTTCCGATAGCGCATCCATGCCGTGATTGTGCAGCCCCGCATGCAGCGCATAGGACATCAGCATCGTGTCGTCGATCGGCGCGACCGCGATCCCGATCCGGGCCAGCATCTTGCAGTCGTATTTCGCGTTATGGGCGATCTTCAGGACCGCCGGATCCTCCATCACCGGCTTCAGCAGCGCCAGCGCCTCGGAGATGAGCATCTGCCCCTCCACGCGCTGCGCCCCGCCGAACAGATCGTCCGTGCCTGTGACATGGGCCAGCGGGATGTAGCAGGCCCGCCCCGCCGTCACGCAAAGCGATATCCCGACGAGTTCAGCCCGCATCTCATCAAGGCCGGTCGTCTCGGTGTCGAAGGCGACATGGCCGACCTCGTGGATCACGGCGATCCATTCGGCCAGTTGCGCAGGCTCGGTCACGACCTCGTAGGCGGCATGATCGAACGGCAGGGGGGCGATCTCCTCGGCCTCCACCGTGGCGGCGGGGGTCGGGGCGGGAAGGGGCGGCTCCACGCCGCGCTTCTCGGCCACGCGCTTCGTCAGCGTGCGGAATTCCATCGCGTTGAGGAAGTCCATCAGGCTGTCGTCCGGCTCGCGGATCTCGAGGCTTTCCAGCGTCACGTCCAGCGGCGTGTCGCGATCGAGCTGCACGAGCCGGCGCGAGATGCGGATCTGATCGGCATGCTCCAGCAGAACCTGACGGCGCTTGGGCTGCTTGATCTCGGAGGCGCGCTCCAGCAGCGTGTCGAGATCGCCGTATTCCTGAATGAGCAACGCCGCCGTCTTGATGCCGATGCCGGGCGCGCCGGGCACGTTATCGACCGAATCGCCCGCCAGCGCCTGCACATCCACCACCCGCTCCGGGCCGACGCCGAACTTCTCGAACACCTCGTCGCGGCCGATGCGCTTGTTCTTCATCGGGTCCAGCATCTCCACGCCGTCGCCGACGAGCTGCATCAGATCCTTGTCCGAGGAGATGATGGTCACGCGTCCGCCCGCATCCCGCGCCCGGCAGGCAAGTGCGGCGATGATGTCGTCGGCCTCGAATCCCTCGGTCTCGATGCAGGCGATGTTGAAGGCGCGCGTCGCCTCCCGCGTCAGGGGGAACTGGGGCTTCAGATCCTCGGGCAGGTCGGGGCGCTGGGCCTTGTAGGCGGGGTAGATCTCGTTGCGGAACGTCTTGGAGGAATGATCGAAGATCACCGCCACATGGGTCGGCGCGTCCCCCGATTTCGCATCCTCGACATAGCGGAACAGCATGTTGCAAAAGCCCGCGACCGCGCCGATCGGCAGGCCGTCGGATTTGCGCGTCAGGGGCGGCAGCGCATGGTAGGCGCGGAAGATGAAGGCCGAACCGTCGATCAGGTGCAGGTGGTGGCCCTGGCCGAATGTGGTGTCGAAAGTCATGTGTCCGCTCCGTGCCGATCCGCTCAGGGATATGGCACGATGCGCCCCTGTCTTCCAGCCTAGTGATCGCCCGAGGCGTGTTCGCGGTCGATGACGTAGCGCTTGTCGCAGTAACCGCATTCGACGAATCCCGTATCTTCGGGGATCGTCAGCCACACGCGGGGATGGCCGAGCGCGCCTTCGCCGCCGTCGCAGGCGATCTTCCAACGGGTGACGGTCTGGGTCTCGGGCGGCGCGATGGGCATCTGGCTGTCTCCTTGTGGCGGTGCATTCTATCCGAAGGCGGCGGCGCTTCAAGCGGTCAGGCGGCGGCGGGGCCGATGGGGATGAAACGGTCGGTGCGCAGGCCGATGCGGCCATCCTCCTCCACGGCCAGATCGACCAGCCGGTAGAAGGTCTTGCGGTCGATCCGCCCCTCCATGCCGCCGCGGATCGGGGCATAGGGCACATCGCCCGCCATGCGCAGCCCCGTCAGCGGCACCCGGTCGCCCACCTGCGTGATCAGATCGATCCCCGCGCCGGCGACATGCGCGTCGATGACGACGAAGGGCACATCCTCCACGGTGATGCCCACCTTCTCCACGGGGGTGACGAGGACGTAGCCTTCGCCCTCGCGCTTCAGGATGTTGGAAAAGAGCTGCACCAACGCCGGGCGCGTGATGGGACGGCCTTCGTGATGCCAGACGCCCTCGCGGTCGATGCGCATGTCGATCATGCCGCAGAAGGGCGGATCCCACAGATGGACCGGCGCCGGACCGCTCGTGCGTATCAGCCCTCTCACGGCATTTTGTGCATCATCCGTTTTTGGCATTTGAGCCTGCGGCCTAAAATCGATTGAATGGGCGAAGCGTAAACCGCCTGCGGAGGAATGTCATGGCCGATCCCGATACGTTGATCGCCGAGATCGAGGCGCTGGGCGCACGGCTGGCCGAGGCCAAGGCCAGCATCAACCGCCGCTTCATCGGGCAGGGCCCCGTGGTGGATCTCGTGCTGGGGGCGATGCTCTGCGGCGGGCATGCGCTGCTGGTGGGCCTGCCGGGCCTTGGCAAGACGCGTCTGGTGGATACGCTGTCCACCGTGATGGGCCTTCAGGGCAGCCGCATCCAGTTCACCCCCGATCTGATGCCCGCCGACATCCTCGGCTCCGAGGTGCTGGAGACGGCCCCCGACGGCGGCCGCGCCTTCCGCTTCGTCGAAGGGCCGATCTTCTGTCAGCTGCTTCTGGCCGATGAGATCAACCGCGCCAGCCCGCGCACCCAGTCGGCGCTGCTTCAGGCCATGCAGGAGCGCGAGGTGACGGTGGCGGGTCGGCATCGCCCCCTCGGCCCACCGTTCCACGTTCTGGCCACCCAGAACCCGATCGAGCAGGAGGGCACCTATCCCTTGCCCGAAGCGCAGCTCGACCGTTTCCTCGTGCAGGTCGATGTCTCCTATCCCGACCGGGAGACGGAGCGCGCGATCCTGCTGGCCACGACCGGCGCCGCCGACGATCAGGTCCATCCCGTGTTCACCGCCGGGGAACTGGTGGCCGCGCAGGCGGTGCTGCGGCGCATGCCGGTGGGCGATGCGGTGATGGAGGCGATCCTCGATCTGGTGCGCGCCTGCCGCCCCGATCAGCCCGAAGGCGCGGCGCTGGCCGACCGGTTGGCATGGGGGCCGGGCCCGCGCGCGGCGCAGGCGCTGATGCTGATGGTGCGGGCGCGCGCGCTGCTGAGCGGGCGGCTTGCCCCGTCGGTCGCCGATGTCGCGGCGATGGCGCAGCCGGTGCTGATCCACCGCATGGCGCTGTCCTTTGCCGCCCGCGCCCGCGGCGAGACGCTGGCCGGGGTGATCGCGGCCACGCTGGACCGGGTTGCGCCGGGCCGGGCGGCTTGAGCGCGCTCGCCCCCCGCGCCGAGGCCCTTGGCGGGGCGCTGCCGCCGCTTCTGGCGGCCGCCGAGCAATTGGCCCAGACCGTGATGCTGGGCGAACATGGGCGGCGCCGCGCGGGCAATGGCGATGAATTCTGGCAGTACCGCGCCGCCGGGGCGGGGGATGGCAGCCGTATGATCGACTGGCGCCGCTCGGCGCGGACGGACGGGCATTTCGTGCGCGAACGCGAATGGCAGGCGGCGCAAAGCGTGCTCTTCTGGGTCGATCGTGGCCGCTCGATGGATTTCGCGGGCGGTGCGGATCGCCCGCCCAAGGGGGAACGGGCGCAACTTCTGGCGCTGGCGCTGGGCGTTCTGCTGCTGCGCGGGGGGGAACGGGTGGGCCTGCCGGGCCTGCCCGCCCGTCCGGGCCGCGCGCAGGTGCTGCGGCTTGCGGCGGCCTTGGCGGCCGAAGGGGCCGAGGATCACGCCGCCCCCGATCTGGCGCAGGTGCCGATGCATGGGCGGGTGGTGCTGATCTCGGACTTCCTCGGCTCGCTCGGCCCGATCGAAGGGGCGATGGCGCGGGCTGCGGCCCGCAACGCGCCGGGCGTTCTTTTGCAGGTGCTGGACCCGGCCGAGGAGAGTTTTCCCTTCGATGGCCGCACGATCTTCGAATCCATGGCTGGCGGAACGCGGTTCGAAACGCGCGAGGCGCGCGGCCTGCGCGACGCCTACCTGTCCCGTCTGGCCGAGCGGAAGGCGCAACTGGCCGACCTTGCCCGCGCCTCGGGGTGGATGTTCCGCACGCATCACACGGGCGAGGGGCCGCAGCCCGCGCTCCTCTGGCTCTATCGCGCTTTGGAGAGGCGATGATGTGGACGCTCGGCCCGATCGGGTTCACCGCGCCGCTGGTCCTGCTGGGGCTGGTGCTGCTGCCGCTCCTGTGGGTGCTGCTGCGGGCCGTGCCGCCCGCGCCGGTGCGCCGCCGCTTTCCGGGGGTGGCGCTGCTGCTGGGCCTGACCGACCGCGAAACGGCGGCCGATCGCACGCCGTGGTGGCTGATGGCGCTGCGCATGGCGGCGCTGGGGGCGGTGATCCTCGGCTTTGCGGGGCCGGTGCTCAACCCCGCGCCGGGCGCGCCGGATGATACGCCGCTGTTGGTGGTGGTGGATGGCAGTTGGGCCGATGCGCCCGATTGGCCCCGCCGTATCGCCCGCGCCGAACAGGCGATGACCGAAGCGGGCCGCGCCGATGCGCCCGTGGCCCTGATCCGCGCGACCGAGGCCCCGGCGTCCGTCTCCTTCCGCCCGGCCGAGGCGGTGATCCCGCAACTGCGCGGCGCAGAGCCGAACCCTTGGGCCCCGCGCTTTGCCGATTGGGCCGCCGCGCTGCCCGAGGGGCCGTTCCGCACGCTCTGGCTGTCGGATGGGATCGATCATCCGGGCCGCGCCGATCTCGTGGCCGCGCTGGAAGATCGCGGCGCGCTGACCGTGATCGAGGTGCCGAACCCCCTCGTCGCCCTGCGCCCCCCCGCGCTGGAGGGGGAGGGCCTGCGCATCACCGCCGCCCGTCTGCCGGTCTTTACCCGCACCACGGCCGATGTGCAGGCGATCGGCGCCGATCCGTCGGGGGCCGAGCGGGAGTTGGGGCGCCTGACGCTCGATTTTCCACCGAACGCGGCAGAGGCGACGGGCGTGCTGACCCTGCCGCCCGAAATGCGCAACCGCGTCACGCGCCTGCAGGTGGCGGGGATGCGCAGCGCGGCCTCGGTCCAGTTGGCCGACGATGCGCTGCGCCGGCGCGAGGTGGCGCTGATCGGCGATGCCGCCCCGAACGAGACGGCGCAGCTTCTCTCGCCGCTCTTCTATCTGCATCGGGCGCTGGAACCGTCGACCGACCTGATCGAAGGGCGGCTTCAGGACATGCTGCCCGCCAATCCCGATGTAATCGTGCTGGCGGGCACCGGGCAGCTTGCCCCCGCCGAAGCCGCCGATCTTCAGGCATGGGTGGAGGGCGGGGGCCTTCTGCTGCGCTTTGCCGGCCCGCGCATGGCCGCGCGCCCGCCCGCAGCCGACGATCCCCTGATGACCGTGCGCCTGCGCGCGGGCGGGCGCGCCCTCGGCGGCGCCATGAGCTGGGGGGAGCCGCGTCGCTTGGCCCCGTTCGAGGATGGATCGCCCTTTGCGGGTCTGTCGGTGCCGTCCGATGTGACCGTGACCGAGCAGGTGCTGGCCGAACCCGCGCCGGACCTTGCCGACCGCACCCTCGCCGCGCTGGAGGATGGCACCCCGCTCGTCACCCGCAAGGCGCTGGGGCAGGGGCAGGTCGTGCTGTTCCATGTCACCGCGAATGCCGAATGGTCGAACCTGCCGCTGTCGGGGCTCTTCGTGCAGATGCTGGAGCGGCTGACGGTGGTGGCGGGCCGATCCATGGCGGAGCCTGCGGATCTGGCGGGAACCGTCTGGACGCCGGAGCGGCTGCTCGATGCCTTCGGCACCGCCGGGCCGCCGGGGGCCGAGGCCGGGATCGAGGGCGCGGCGCTGGCGACCACGCCGCTTTCGGCGGCGCTGCGTCCGGGCCTCTATGATGGCGGGGGGCGGCAGGCGGCGCGCAACGTGCTGCTGGACACCACCCCGCTGGAGGCCGCCGTCTGGCCCGACGGGCAGGCCGTGGCCGATATGGACGCCGCGCCCGCCCGCGCGCTGAAGGGGCCGCTTCTGGCGCTTGCGCTCGCGGCGCTGCTGATCGACGTTCTGGCCGCGCTTGCGGTCGGCGGGCGGCTTCGGCGCGGGGCGGCGATGGCGATTGCCGGGCTTGTGATGCTGACCGCCCCGCCCGAGGCGCAGGCGCAGGACGACCGTGCCATCGCTGCGGTGGACGAATTGCGCCTTGCCTTCGTGCGCACCGGCGATGCCGAGGTGGACCGCATCTCCGAAGCCGGGCTGCGGGGGCTGTCGCTGCAACTGGCCAGCCGCACCTCGGTGGAGCCGGGGGAGCCGATGGGCGTCGATCCGGCCACCGATGAACTGGCCTTCTTTCCGTTCCTCTATTGGCCCGTGACCGGGCAGGAGGCGGGGTTGTCCGCCGCCGCCACCGAACGGGTGAACGCCTATCTGCGCACCGGGGGCATGATCCTCTTCGACACGCGCGATGCCGATATGGCGGGCCTGTCCGGTGGCACCGAAGCGGGGCGCGCCCTGCAGCGGCTGACCGCCGGCCTCGACATCCCGCCGCTGGAGCCGGTGCCCTCCGATCATGTGCTGACGCGCACCTTCTATCTGTTGCAGGATTTCCCGGGCCGTCAGGTCGGCCCCGTCTGGGTCGAAGCCGCCGCCCCCGAGGCCGAGGCGGCGGGCGGTCAGCCGTTCCGCACCCTCAATGACGGGGTGACGCCGGTGATCATCGGCGGCAACGACTGGGCCGCCGCTTGGGCCAGCGATGCCTATGGCGCCCCGCTCCTGCCCGTGGGGCGCGGCTATGGCGGGGAGCGTCAGCGCGAGATCGCGGTGCGCTTCGGGATCAACGTCGTGATGTATGTGCTGACCGGCAACTACAAGAACGATCAGGTGCATGTACCCGCATTGCTGGAAAGGCTGGGGAATTGAGCGGTTTCGTCATCTTCGACCCTCTCGTTCCGTGGTGGGCGATCGGCGCGGCGGCGGCGGTTGCGCTGGCGCTGACGGGGCTGGCGCTGTGGCGCGGCCTGCCCGGATGGTGGCTGCGGGGGCTGTCGCTGGCGGTGATCCTCGCTGCGCTGTGCGGCCCCTCGCTGCAGCGCGAGGAACGCACTCCGCTGCCCGACATCGTGATCGCCGTCGTCGATGACAGCGCGAGCCAGCAGCTGTCGGACCGCGCGGCGCAGACGGCGGCCGCGCTGGCGCGCCTGCAATCGGAGATCGCGGCCCTTCCGCGCACCCGGCTGCGCGTCGTCCATGTGGGCGATGCGCCGGAGGATGGCGGCACGCGCCTGATGACCGCCCTTGCCGATGCCGTCGCCGAAGAGCCGCGCGCCCGCGTGGCGGGGGCGTTCCTCATCTCGGACGGGCAGGTGCATGACGTGGACATGGCCCCCGATCTGCCCGCCCCGCTGCACCTGCTGCAAACGGGCCATGCCGCCGATTGGGACCGGCGGCTGGTCGTGACCCATGCCCCCGCCTTCGCCATCATCGGCGAAGAAGTCCGCCTGACCCTGCGCATCGACGACGAGGGGGCCGTCCCCGAGGCGGCAGGCCAGACCGCGCGCCTGACGCTGACCTTCGGGACCGAGGCGCCGGTGGTGCTGGACGTGCCCGTGAACGAGGATCTGGAACTGCCCGTCACGCTGCCCCATGGCGGGATGAACGTGCTTCAAATGACGGTCGATCCCGCGGCGGGGGAGATCACCGACCGCAACAACACCCGCATCGTGCAGATCAACGGCGTGCGGGACCGGCTGCGCGTGCTGCTGGTCTCCGGCGAGCCGCATGCGGGGGAGCGTGTCTGGCGCAACCTTTTGAAATCCGACCCGTCGGTGGATCTCGTGCATTTCACGATCCTGCGCCCGCCGGAAAAGCAGGACGGCGTTCCGGTGTCCGAACTGTCGCTGATCGCCTTTCCCACGCGCGAATTGTTCATGGACAAGATCGACGAGTTCGATCTGATCATCTTCGACCGGTACCGCCTGCGCGGCATCCTGCCCTCGCTCTATCTGGAGAATGTGCGCGATTACGTCCGCCGCGGCGGCACGGTTCTGATCGCGGCGGGGCCGGAATTCGCCGGGGTCGAAAGCCTCGCCCGTTCCCCCTTGGGGGAGATTCTGCCCGTAACGGCGACGGGCCGCGTGCTGGAGCAGGGATTCCGCCCCACGCTGACCGATCTTGGAAAGCGCCATCCCGTGACGGCGGCGCTCGGCACGCCGGAGGATGGCTGGGGCCGCTGGTTCCGTCAGGTGGAACTGGCGCAGACCGGCGGCGAGGCGCTGATGCAGGGCATCGACGGGCGCCCGCTTCTGGTGCTGGACCGGGTGGGCGAGGGGCGGATCGCGGTCCTCGGCTCGGATCAGTTGTGGCTTTGGGGGCGCGGCTTCGAAGGGGGCGGTCCGCAGCTTGAACTGACGCGCCGCCTTGCCCATTGGATGCTAAAGGAGCCGGAACTGGAGGAAGAGGCGCTGACCGCCGTGACGGGCGGCGGCGATGTCACGGTGCAGCGCCGGACCGTGCGCACCGATCCGCCGGGGCCCTTGGTCCTGACCCACCCGGACGGCACCGAAGAGCGGCTGGCGATGCAGCCCGGCGGCGAGGGGCGCTATGCCCTGACGCTGACCGCGCCCGCGACGGGCCTTTACCGCATGGCGCAGGACGATCTGACCGGGGTCTTCGCCGTCGGCCCGCCCTCGCCGAAGGAGTTCGAGACGACGCTGGCCAGTGACGCGCGGCTGCGCCCGGTGATGGAGCCGGGGGGCGGCGGCACGCTGCGGCTGGAGGAGGCGGGAGATTTCGACATCCGCACCGTCGGCGCGGGCCGCGTGGCCGCCGGGCGCGGCTGGCTCGGCATCACCCCGCGGGAGGCGTTCGACACGGGCGAGGTGACGGTGACGCCGCTGCTGCCGGGATGGCTGTGGCTGGTGATCGCGGCCGCGCTGGCCCTTGGGGCATGGATGCGCGAGGGGAGGTTCAGGGGTCGCGGCGCATGACGACCTCGCGCGAGCGGGAGGCGAATTCCCGCCGCACGAGCGTTGCCGCCGTGATGACGGAACTGAGCATCAGCGTCCACGGCCCCATCAGCCAGCCGAGCGCCGCCAGCGCGAAATAGACCGACCGCAGGCCGCGATTGTAGCTGCGGGCGGCGGTCACGTTCAACTCGGCCGCCTGCGCGGCGCGGTGATAGGCCAACGTCTGTTCGTCGTTGGGCACCGATCCCATCAGCACCGCGCAATAGCCGAACAGGCGGTGCGACCAGATGAACTTCAGGAACGCATTGGCTAGGAACAGAAGGACGAAGATCACCTTCACCTCCACCACCACGGCCTGCGCGCGCAGGTTCAGATCGTTGGCCACAAGGATCAGCCGTTCGGGATTGCCCACCAGCGCCAGCCCCGCGCCAAGCGCCAGCATCGTGCCGGAGATGAAGAAGGATGTCGCCTGCCGCAGGCTGGTGATCACCGTGCCGTCGAGGATCTTTTGCTGGCGCGTGACGAAATGGGTCATCCAGTCGCGGCGGTAATTGGCCATCAGGATCGACATGGACGGGCGGCTGCGCGGCGGATGTTCCACCAGATAGCCGATACCCCAGAACAGCGTCACGATCAGGGTGACGGCGACGGCATCGGGCCATCCGAGTGCGCTGAGTCGGGGCAGCAGTTCCATGCCCCTGTCCTAGCACGTTCCACGGCTGCCGGAAGGGGTCTTGAAGGGGGGCGCGGGCCTTCCCACATCTCCTCTGCGCCGGTGCCATGACGGGTCGGCGCAGTACCCCGCCCCGCCTGCGAAGGGGGGCACCAAGACATCGCTTTCGGAGGATGAACATGCGTGGTTATGACTTCGCACCCCTGTACCGTGCCACCGTCGGGTTCGACCGTATCGCCGACCTGATGGACCGCGTGCTGAGCACCGACGTGCCCCAGCCGAGCTACCCCCCCTACAACATCGAAAAGACGGCCGAGAATGCGTACCGCATCTCCATCGCCGTGGCGGGCTTCACACCCGAGGAACTAACCGTGGAGGTCAAGGACAGCGCGCTGCATGTATCGGCCCGCAAGGCCGAGGATGAGGCCGAACGTCAGTTCCTGCATCGCGGCATCGCCACCCGCGCCTTCGAGCGGCGCTTCGCGCTGGCCGATCATGTCCGCGTGGACGGCGCCACGCATGAACATGGGATGCTGCATATCGACCTCGTGCGCGAGATGCCGGAGGCCCTGAAGCCCCGCCGCATCGCGATCACCGCCAGCAAACCCGCCGCCGCCATCGAGGCCTGAGGCGTGGCGCGGGCGCATCCCGGCAGGGGGTGCGCCCGGTCCCGGTCAGCTTTCGACGCGGGACACGAGGATCTTGTCGATCCGCCGATCGTCCAGATCCACCACCTCGAACCGCCACCCGTCGCGGGTGAAGGTGTCGCCCTGATCGGGCAGGCGGCGCAACTGGTTCAGCACGAGGCCGGCCACGGTTTCGTAATCGCCCGCAAGCTCCTGCGGGATGCGCAGCATCTCGCAGAACTCGTCCACCGGCATCCAGCCCGCCACGGCATAGGAGCCGTCCTCGCGCTGCTGGATCGCGGGCTCCTCGCTCACATGCTCTTGGAAGGCGCCGGTGATGGCCTCGAGGATGTCGCCGGTGGTGATGATCCCCTCGAAGCTGCCGTATTCGTCATAGACGAGCGCCATGTGATTGGGCGAGGCGCGCAGGATCTCGATCACGTTCAGCGCATCGGCGGCGTCCGAGACGACGGGCACGTCGCGCACCAGCGCCGCCACATCCACCTGCCCGCCCTGCGACAGGGCGGCGAAGGCGTCGGTGACATAGAGCACGCCGACATATTCATCCGTATCGCGTCGGCGCACCGGCAGCCGGGCACGGCCCGATTCGCGGATGATCTGAAGCGCTTCCTCGTGGTCGGCCTCCAGATCGAGGGCGATGACATCGCGCCGCTGGGTCATCAGCTGGCTGGCCTGACGGTCGGCCAGACGCATGACGCCGGTCAGCATATGGCTCTCGCCCGTCTCGATCACGCCTTCGACATGGGCCTCGGCCAGAAGGGTGCGGACCTCCTCTTCGGTGACGCGGTTCTTCTCGTCGCTCTGCACGCGCAGAAGCTTCAGCAGCATGCGGCCCGACAGATCGAGCACGAAGACCACGGGCGCTGCGATCTTCGACAGCACGTTCATCGCGGGCGCGACGCGGGCGGCCACCGTTTCGGGGTTCTTGAGGGCGATCTGCTTGGGAACCAGCTCGCCCACGATCAGCGACAGATAGGTGATGGCGACGACCACCGCGCCGACGCCGATCGTCTCGGCGGCGGGCACGTCCATCCGGGCAAGGAAGGCGCTGAACCGACCGCCCAGCGTTGCGCCCGATACGGCGCCCGACAAGACGCCCACGAGGGTGATGCCGATCTGTACGGTGGAGAGGAACCGGCCGGGATCCGCCGCAAGCCGCTGGGCGGTCTCGGCCCCGGTGCTGCCTTGTTCCGACATGGTCCTGAGCCGGGCGGGGCGGGCGGACACCACGGCCAATTCGGACATGGCCAAGGCGCCGTTGATCACGATCAGGACGACGACGATCAGAATTTCAAGGTACACTGTGTTCCCTATGGGTGGCGATCATCGGGACCACCGGTCCCGAAGAACCGTTGCCGCGCAACGGTCCACCAAAGGTAGAGGGGGGAGGGCGGCGCGTCGAGAGGAAATCTCAGCCGCCCAGACGCTCCATCCGGTGCTGGAGATCCTCCACCTCGGCGCGCGATTCGCCCAAGGATTCCATCACGGCCCGCATCTCGGCATCGGCCTGCGCCAACTGGCCCATCAGCTCGCGCTCGCGCTCCTCGCCCCAGACGATGGCGGCGTCGCGAATTTCCTCGGCCTCGTGCAGGGCTTGGGCCAAGCGGTCCACCTCGCCGATATCGGTGCCCTCGATCGGGGACAGGCGCGTGACGAGCCAGCGCGCGAACCACCCCATCACGAAGGCCACGAAAAGGACCAGGGTCGTCGTGACGATCAGGGTGGTGCGGTCCAAGGCAGGCTCCTCAGTTCAGATCATCCGGGCGCGGCTCGGGGCGCCGGGTCTGTTCTGTTGGCGCGAAAGAGGGCTCCTCGTCAAGCTCTGCCCCGTCATCGTCGCCCTCGCCCTCGCCCTCGTCGTCGCCCGATCCGTCCACCTGATCGGCGGGATAGGACAGCATCTCCTCGTCGGGTTGGATCACCTGCTGGATCTGCTCCACGAGGTTCACGGCCTGAAGCGCGGGCGGCGCATTCGGATCGGGGGCGACGGCGGTAAGGCGGAACTCGATCCGGCGGTTGGCCTCGCGCCCCTCTTCGGTGCCGTTGTCGGCGATGGGGTTTTCCTCGCCATAGCCCACGGCCGTCATCCGATCGACCGGCACGCGGCGGCCCTGCAGGGCGATCATCACCGCCTCGGCGCGGGCTTGGCTCAGGGCTTGGTTGCCGCCCTCGCTGCCTTGGCTGTCGGTATAGCCGCCGATCTCGAACGAAAGATTCGAGCAATCGAGGAGCACCTCGGCGATGCCGTCCACCGTGGCGCGGGCCCCCGGTTCCATATCCGCCGAACCGGGCGCGAAGGAGATCTTCTGGCGCTGCATCAGCGCGTCGATCCGCGCCACGCATTCCTGCGGCGCGGGCAGGGCGGCGGTGGGGTCCAGATCCTCGTCATAGGTGGCGATCACCTCGAACCCGCCATCGAGCTTGGCCGACAGCTGCCGGACCAGATCGTCCTGCAGGTATTTCGACCCGGTGACCCCTTCGATATGCAAAAGATCCGGGCGCAGCGTCATCTGGCCGGAGTTCATCTGGCCAAGGGCATCGAGCCCGGCGAGGATCCGCAGCGTCCAGCCATCGGGCACCGCATCGTCGATCAGCGGCTCTCCGTCCAATTGGGCCGCCCCGAACTGAGCCTCGGCAAAGGTGGTGACGGCGGATTTCGCCATCTCGTCGCCGACGCGGCCCGCGATATGGGCCTGTCCGTCCGTGCCGCGCGCGGCGGTGAATTCGACCGGCGTGTCTTGGGGTAGATCCGCCGGTGCGGGCGGGGTCGCCGTCAGCGAAAAGGCATCGGGCAAGGCGGCGCGCAGGCGGTCTGCGGCGGCGGCGAAGGCGTCGGCATCGGCACCCTTGGCCCCGGTGATCGAGGCATCCGTATCGCTGATCGCGACGCTGCCCGCCTCCAGCCCCGACAGCGCGGACAGCGCGGCCTCGGCCGCCTCGGTCCAGCGGGGGGATGGGGCGCCCAGCCCAAGGCGGCAATCGGTGCCGTCGATCCCGGCGGCGGTGGCCGCGGTCAAGATGCGCGCGCGGTCGGCCTCCTCCTCGGCGGAGCAGACCTCCATCCGGGTGCCGTCCGCATCCTTCACCGCCCGCAGCGCAAAGGGCGCAAGCACCGGGCGCGGGGCCGAGATCTGCACATCCACGGCCACGTCATCGGGCGCAAGCCCGGCAAGTTTGGCATCCAGCGCGGCCTTCTGCTCGGCGCTGGTGGCGATGGCCATGACCTCCACGCGGTCCGCCGCGACCGAGATCTTGGATTGGGGCAGCAGGCGCAGCGCCTCCAGCGCGAATTCCATCGCCGCGTCCCAATGTTCGGGCACGGGGTAATCGGCGCGTTCCAGCATGTCCGACAGATGGCCGCCCAGATCGGCGGCGGCATCGGTCAACGGTGCCTCGTCGGCCTTGGTCGGCACCAGCCCGATCAGCGAGATGTCGGCATCGTTGCGCAGCATCCGCACGCCGAATTCCGGCGCATCCACCGCGCGGGCGGGCAGCACCGTCATGTCGTCGCGCAGGCGCGAGGCATCGACCGCGCCGCCCGCGACGTTCAGGGCGCGAAAACGCGTGGCCTCGTCGGGGGCGGTGCCGGTCAGATGCACCGATAGGCCGTCCGCCTCGGCATGGGCGAAGGTGATCCCCTCGGCCGTCAGGCGGGATTCGACGGCAGCTTCGGAGCGTGTCTCGATCGCGCCGGTCGCAAGGGTGGCCGCGCCCGCGGCCAGCGCCGCAGCACCGACGAAGGTGACGGGAAGGACGATCTTGCGGGACAGACGCATCGGCGGAATCCTTGGAAGCGGCACTTCAGCGGGGCATACGCCGCGCGGCATGCCGCATCAATTACACCAATGCCGCAGCGGCAAGAAACAGCGCAGGCAGCAAACCGCAATCACGATTGCTGCGGAACAGCGTGAGGCAGACCTCGGGGCGGTCGATTTCCAGCCGGCGCATCTGGCCGATCATATGCGCGGCGAAGGCGGCCGCCCCCAAGAGCGCGAGGATCAGCGCAGCGCCGGAGAGGCTGGCCACGGCGGCGGCGGCCATCAGCCCGGCGGCAAGGATCACGAAGGCCGTCAGCCACAGCGGCGTCGCCGTCCCGAACAGCCGCGCCGTGGATTTCACGCCGATCAGGGCGTCATCCTCCTTGTCCTGATGGGCATAGATCGTGTCGTAGAACAGCGTCCACGCGATCCCGGACAGAAACAGCGCCAGCGTCGCCCCGCCGATGGCCGCGCCATGCGCCGCCCATGCGATCCAGACCCCCCAGTTGAACGCGATCCCCAGAAAGACCTGCGGCCACCATGTGAACCGCTTGGCGAAGGGATAGATCGCCACCGGCACCAGCGCCGCGAGCCCAAAGCCGATCGCCGTCCAGCCCAGCGTGAACAGGATCAGCGCCGAGACGGCGATCTGCGCCGCCATCCACCACAGCGCCTGCCGCACCGTCACCTGCCCCGACGGGATCGGGCGCGAGCGTGTGCGCGCCACGCCGCCGTCGATGTCCCGGTCGGTGATGTCGTTCCATGTGCAGCCCGCGCCGCGCATCAGCACCGCCCCGATGCTGCAACCGATCACGATCCAGAGATCGAACCACCGCGGCTCGGTCGCGGCGGCGGCCATGCCCACGCCCCACCAGCAGGGGATCAGCAGCAGCCATGTGCCGATGGGCCGGTCCGCCCGGCTGAGGCGCAGATAGGGCCGCCATGGGGCGGGCGCGCGGTGATCGACCCAGTTGCCGTTGACGGCATCGGCGACTTGTCCGTGGTTCATGGGGCACCTCCTGATCCGGTTCTAGGCTATGGCGCGCCGAGGGCCAAGGCGCTAGACCCATGGATATGAGCGAGATCAGACTGTTCGTGGAGATGCCGCTGGCGGCAGGGGCGGAAGTGGCGCTGACCGAGGCGCAGGCGCATTACCTCTTTGGGGTGATGCGTCAGGCGGTGGGCGCGCCGGTGACGCTGTTCAACGGCCGCGACGGCGCGTGGCAGGCCGAGGTGGTGCGCGCGGCCAAACGCGGCGGCACGCTGGCCTGCCGGGAGCAGACGGCCCCGCTGCGCCTGCCGCCCGATCTTTGGCTGATCTTTGCGCCCATCAAGAAGGCCCGCACCGATTTCATCGTGGAAAAGGCGGCCGAGATGGGCGCCGCCCGCATCCTGCCCGTCGCCACCCGTTTCACCAATTCCGAACGCATCCGGCAGGACCGTCTGCAGGCCCATGCCGTCGAGGCCGCCGAGCAATGCGGCGGCACCTTCGTGCCCGAGGTGGCGGACCTCGCCCCGCTGGACCGCCTTCTGGCCGATTGGCCGCAGGACCGGCGCATCATGTGGTGCGACGAGACGCTGCTGAGCGCGCGGGCCGGCCTCGGTCAGGCGGGGCCCGGCCCATGGGCGATCCTGATCGGCCCCGAGGGCGGTTTTTCCGAGGCCGAGCAGGCCCGCCTGCGCGCCATGCCGCAGGTCACGCCGGTTAGCCTCGGGCCGCGCATCCTGCGCGCCGACACGGCGGCGGTGGCGGCGCTGACGCTCTGGCAGTCGGTCCTTGGTGACTGGACCACTTGACTTGACGGGGCCGAAGCGACAGGTCTGCTTTTCCTGAACGCGGATCGAGGCCAGAATGTCCATTCCCCAGCAGGGCGGCGGCCCGATCGAAGACCACTCCCAGCTCGCCGCCTTGATGGAGGCCGGCTGCAAGCCCGCCGACCAATGGCGCATCGGCACCGAGCATGAGAAGTTCGGATATACCGAGGATCTGCGGCCGCTGGGCTATGACGCGATCCGCACGCTCATGGAGGGGCTGACCCGCTTCGGCTGGACCCGCGTCGAGGAGGCCGGACAGCTGATCGGCCTGTCGCGCGGCGGGGCCAACATCTCGCTGGAACCGGGCGGTCAATTCGAACTCTCGGGTGCCCCCGTCGCCAGCATCCACGAAACGAAGGCCGAGATCGACGGCCATCTCGACGAGATCGCCGCCCTTGGCGGGCCGCGCTTCATGTCGATCGGAGCGGCGCCCGTCTGGACGCATGCCGATATGCCGGTGATGCCGAAGGGCCGTTACCGGCTGATGACCGACTATATGGGCCGCGTCGGCACGCATGGCACGCAGATGATGTACCGCACCAGCACGGTGCAGGTGAATCTCGACTTCGCCTCCGAGGCGGACATGACGCGCAAGATGCGCGTCGCGCTGGCGTTGCAGCCGGTGGCGACGGCGCTGTTCGCGTCCTCTCCCTTCTTCGAAGGGGCGCCGAACGGGCATCGCAGCTGGCGGTCGCGCATCTGGCGGGGCCTCGATGACAGCCGCACCGGAATGCTGCCCTTCGTCTTCGAGGACGGGATGGGCTTTGAGCGGTATGTGGACTGGGTGCTCGATGTGCCGATGTACTTCGTCTATCGCGACGGGCGCTATATCGACGCGCTGGGCCAGTCCTTCCGCGATTTCCTGAAGGGGGAGCTTCCGGCCCTGCCGGGGGAACGTCCGACCCTGTCCGACTGGGCGGATCACATGACCACCGTCTTCCCCGAGGCGCGGGTGAAGAAATACATTGAGATGCGCGGCGCCGATGCCGGGGACCGGGCGCATCTGGCGGCGCTTCCGGCCTTCTGGGTCGGGCTGATGTACGATGGCGGCGCGCTGGATGCAGCTTGGGATCTGGTGAAGCATCTCGACATGCCGACGCGCGAGGGGCTGCGGGTCGCGGCTTCGGTCGATGCGCTGCGCGGCGAGGCGGGGGGCGTGCGCCTGCACGATCTGGCGCGCGAGGCGCTGCGCCTGTCGCGGGCGGGGTTGGCCGCGCGCGGGCAGGGGGAGGAAGCCTTCCTCGACGTGCTGGAGGACAGCATCGCCACGGGGCGGGTGCCGGCGGACGATCTGCTCGCGGCCTATCACGGCCCTTGGGGGGGCGATCTGTCGCGGATCTACGCGGCGACGACGCTCTAGGGCGTCGTCACTTCCGCCCGATCCGCGGCTCGGTCCCGGACAGAAGGCGGCGGATGTTGGCGTGATGGCGCAGCACGATCAGCAGGGCCATCACCGCGCAAAGCACGGCCACATGCCCATGCCCGGTCAGCGCCGCGATCAGCGGCGCGGCCAGTGCCGCCACCAGCGCCGCCAGCGACGAAATGCGGAACACCGCCGCCATCGCCAGCCATACGGCGCAGGCCAGCAGCCCCACCGGCCAAGCGAGGAACAGCAGCGTGCCGAAGAAGGTCGCAACCCCCTTGCCGCCCCGGAACCCCAGCCAGACCGGGAAGAGGTGCCCGAAGAACGCGCAGAGGCCGGCGATCTGGGCCGCATCCTCGCCGATCGCAAGCCGCGCGATCAGCACGGCTATGCCGCCCTTCAGCGCATCGAGCAGCAAGGTCGCGAGCGCGGCAGGCTTGTTGCCGGTGCGCAGCACGTTGGTGGCCCCGATATTGCCCGAACCGATCTTGCGCAGATCGCCCAGACCCATCGCCCGTGTGATCACCACCCCGAACGGCACCGAGCCGAGGAGATAGCCGAGAAGGCCCGCAAGGATCAGCAGCGCCGCCGCAGTGTCAAAGACCGGCATCGAAGACCCTCTGCCCATCGACGAAGGTCGCGAGCACGCGCCCCTCCATCCGCTGCCCGTCGAAGGGCGTGTTCTTGGATTTCGACCGCAGCGCGAAGCGATCCAGCACGAAGGGCGCATCGGGATCGAACAGAACCAGATCCGCCGGCGCGCCCACCGAGAGCCGCCCCTGCGGCAGCCCGAGCCGCCGCGCCGGGTTCAGCGCCATCGCGCGGAACAGCTCCGGCAGGCTGAGATGCCCGCCATGATAGAGCCGCATCGCAGCAGGCAGCAGCGTCTCCAGCCCCACGGCGCCCGAGGCGGCATCCTCGAAGGGCAGGCGTTTGGATTCCTCGTCCTGCGGCGTGTGCATGGAGCAGATGATGTCGATCGTGCCCGCCGCCACCGCGTCGATCATGGCCATGCGGTCGTCTTCGGAGCGCAGCGGCGGCGTGACCTTGAAGAAGGTCCGGTAATCGCCGACATCCAACTCGTTCAGCGTCAGGTGGTGGATGGAGATGCCCGCCGTCACGTCCAGCCCGTTGCCCTTGGCCCGTTCCAGCGCCGGCAGCGTACGCGCCGAGGTGATCTGATCGGCGTGATAGCGCAGACCCGTCATCTCCACGAGGGCCATGTCCCGGTCGAAGCCCATCCGTTCGGCCATGGGGTGCACATCGGGCAGCCCGCGCAACGAGGCGAATTTCCCCTTCGTCACGGCGGCCCCGCGCGACAGGCCCGGTTCCTGCGGATGGCCGATCACCAACGCGCCGAGGCTGCGGGCATAGGTGAAGGCGCGGTTCAGTACCTTGGTGTCGGTGCAGACCCGGTCCCCGTCGGTGAAGGCGACGGCCCCGGCATCCAGAAGAAAGCCGATCTCGGTCATCTCGCGCCCGGCGCGGCCCTTGGTCAGCGCGGCCATGTGGCGGATGCGCACGGGGCTCGTCTCGCGCGCGCGGCGGGTGACGAATTCCAGCATCTCCGGCGTGTCGAGGGCGGGGTCCGTATCGGGCCGCGCGATGATGGTGGTGACGCCGCCCGCCGCCGCCGCCAGCCCCGCCGACCGCACGCTTTCCTTGTGGCGCGCGCCCGGCTCGCCCACCTGCACGCCCAGATCGACGATGCCGGGGGCCAGAACCTTGCCGCCGCAATCGATGACTTCGGCGCCGTCCGGCGTGGGGCCGTCCCGCTCGGCGATACGGCCGTCGCGGATCAGGAGCGATCCGGCCGTTTCGGTCAGCGTTTCGGGATCGACAAGGCGGGCATTGGTGAAATGGATCATGTCATTCGGCCGCATCTGTGCCCAGACGCAGCGCGTCATCCGGGGCGGGAAGGTCGTGATCGAACTCGGTTCGGAAGGTCTTGGAGGTCTTGGCCCCCAGCGTCTTCAGCGTTTCCAGCTGCGACAGGACGTTGCCGCGCCCGGTGGACAGCTTGCCCATCGCATCGCCATAGGCCGTCTGCGCCGCACCGAGGTTGCGGCCCACCTTCTCCATGTCGTCGACGAAGCCCGCCACCTTTTCATAGAGGCGGCCAGCGCGGTCGGCGATGGCCTCGGCGTTCTGGTTGCGCCGCTCGATCGTCCAGACGTTGGAAATGGTGCGCAGGGCCATCATCAGCGTCGTCGGCGTCGCGATCGTCACCGATTTCTCGAAGGCCATGGTCGTCAGATCGCCCATCTCGCGCAGCGCCTCCGACAGCGCGCCTTCGATCGGGATGAACATGACGACATAATCGACCGAGCCATTCTCCATCCGGTGATAGGCCTTGTCGTGCAGCGTCTGGATATGGGCCTTCAGCGCGCGGACATGGCGCAGGCGGGCGGCGGCGCATTCGGCCTCCGTCTCGCCGTTCACGCAAGTCTCGTAATCGATGAGCGACACCTTGGAATCGATCACCAGCCGTTTGCCGTCGGGCATGTTCACCACGACATCGGGACGGAAGCGGTCGCCGTCCTCGTTCACGCGATGCTCTTGTACGAGATATTCCTCGCCCTTGCGCAGCCCCGACCGTTCCAGCAGCGATTCGAGGATCATCTCCCCCCATGCGCCCTGCTTCTGCTTGTCGCCCTTCAGCGCGCGGGTCAGGTTCACGGCCTCGCGGCTGACCTCCTCGGAGCGGCGGGTCAGGGTCTCGATCTCGGTCTTCAGCGCGGCGCGATCCTTCAGGGCGCCGTCATGGACGTTGCGCAACTCCTGCTGGAAATGCTCCACATGCTGCTTCAGCGGGGCGAGGGCGGCTTCGAGCCGCTGCTTGTTCTCCTCGCCGCTCAGCCGCAGGCTGTCGGCGGCCAGCTGCTTGAAGCGGTTCTCCATATCGGTGCGGACCTGCCCCAGAAGCTCGATCTTCTCGACGGCGGCAAGGCGCTGCTGCTCCAACTCGGTTTCGAGGCGGGAGATTTCGATCCCGGCATTGGTGCCCCGCTGGCGCGCCTCCTCGAGCGCCTCCAGCGCGGCGCGGTGGCGAAGGTCGATGTCGTTGGCGCGGCGGTCGGCCGATTTCAGATCGGCCTCCAGCGTGGCGATGCGCATCGCGGCCTCGCCCGCATCCTCGCGCATGGTGCCGACCAGACGGCGCTCGGCCGTCAATTGGGCGGCCAGTTCTTCGCGGGCGCGCAGGGCATTGTCGTGATCGGCCTGAAGCCGGGCGAGATCGCCCTGCAGCGCCTGCTGCCGCGCGGTGTCGGGGCGGCGCAGCGCCCAGCCGATCACCAGCCCCAGCACGAGGGCCGCGGCCACCAGAAGATACGTCTCGTTCATGCCATCACCTCGGATGCCGCAGCACCCCGTTCGGCCCGCAGGTTCCGGGCCAGAAGATCCATGCAGGCCATGCGGACGGCCACGCCCATCTCCACCTGCTCCTGAATGACCGAGCGGTTGATGTCGTCGGCGATGGTGCCGTCGATCTCCACCCCGCGATTCATCGGGCCGGGATGCATGACGATCGCATCCTCGGCCGCGAAGGCCAGCTTTTCGGCATCAAGGCCGTAGCGGTGGAAATACTCCCGCTCGGACGGGATGAAACCGCCATCCATCCGCTCCTTCTGCAGGCGCAGCATCATCACCACATCGGCGCCCTTCAGGCCCGCCTTCATATCGTCGAAGACCTCGCAGCCGAACTCGGCCACGCCCGAAGGCATCAGCGTCGGCGGGCCGACCAGTCGCACGCGGTTGTCCATCTTACCAAGCAGCAGCAGGTTCGAACGGGCGACGCGGCTGTGCTGGATGTCGCCGCAGATGGCGATGGTCAGCCGCTGGATGCGCCCCTTGGCGCGGCGGATCGTCAGCGCGTCCAGAAGCGCCTGCGTGGGATGTTCGTGCCGCCCGTCGCCCGCATTCAGAACGGCGCAGTTCACCTTCTCGGCCAGCAAGTTCACCGCGCCCGAGGCGTTGTGCCGGACCACCAGCAGATCGGGATGCATCGCGTTCAACGTCAGGGCGGTGTCGATCAGCGTCTCGCCCTTCTTCACCGAGGATTGGGCGACGGCCATGTTCATCACATCCGCGCCCAGCCGTTTGCCCGCCAGCTCGAAGCTGGCCTGCGTGCGGGTCGAGTTTTCGAAGAACATGTTGATCTGGGTCATCCCGGCCAACGCGTCGGACTTCTTCACCGTGCGGCGGCTGAAATCGACATAGCGTTCGGCCAGATCGAGGATCGCGAGGATCTCGTCGGGGGCCAGATGCTCGATCCCCAGAAGGTGACGGGCGCGAAAACTCATCGGCGGCTCCTTGCGATCGGGGGCATTGGGGGGCTTATAGGAAGCCCGAGGGATTCCGACAAGCCGCCTTGTTCCCGCACGGGGGGCGGACTAGGTTCCCGGCATGACTCGGGATGCCTGCGATCTGGCCAGCGACTTGGATTGGGAAACCGCTGCGGCGATGCTCGCCTGGCAGTATGATCTGGGTGCGACCGAGGGCATCGGCGATGTCCCCCTCAACCGCTACGAGCTGGAGGCCGCGGCCCCGAAACCCGCGCCGTCCGCCGCCCATGCCCCACCCGCGGCCCCGCCCGCACCTGCCGCCGATCCCGCCGCCGAGGCGCGCGCCATCGCCGCCGCCGCCCCCGATCTGGCCGCGCTGCGCGATGCCATGGCCGGGTTCACGCTGTGTGAATTGAAGCGCGGGGCGCGCAACACCGTCTTTGCCGACGGGCGGGCCGGCGCGCGCGTCATGATCATCGGCGAGGCGCCGGGCCGGAACGAGGATATCGCGGGCAAGCCCTTCGTCGGGCAGGCGGGCCAATTCCTCGACCGGATGATGGCGGCGATCGGTCTGTCGCGGGATGCCGAGGATGCGGCCCACGGTTTCTATGTCACGAATGTGCTGCCGTGGCGCCCGCCCTCCGACCGCGATCCGACGGCCGAGGAGGTGGCGCTGATGCTGCCCTTCCTCGAACGTCATGTCGCGTTGGCCCAGCCGGACCTGCTGGTCGTTCTTGGAAACACCGCCGCGCGGGCCGTTCTGGGGCAGGGCGGCATCACGCGGCTGCGCGGCACTTGGGGGCAGGGCTTCGGACGGCCCGTGATGCCGATGTGCCACCCCGCCCATCTGCTGCGCCATCCCCTCGCCAAGCGCGAGGCGTGGTCGGATCTTCTGCAAATCAAGTCGAGGTTGAGATGAGCGAATTCAAACCGGTGCGCATTGCCGTGCTGAGCGTGTCGGACACCCGCACGCTGGACACCGACAAGTCCGGCAAGGTGCTGGCCGAACGCATCGAAGGCGCCGGCCATATTCTGGTGGAGCGGGTGATGGTCCGCGACGACCGCGCCGTCATCGCCGAGCATCTGCGCCGCTGGGCCGACGATCCGCAGGTGGATGTCGTCATCTCCACCGGCGGGACCGGGCTGACGGGCCGGGATGTGACCGTGGAGGCCCACCGCGATGTCTATGAAAAGGAGATCGAGGCCTTTGCGTCGATCTTCGCCATGGTGTCGATGCGGACGGTCGGCACCTCGGCGATCCAGAGCCGCGCGACGGGCGGGGTGCGCAACGGCACCTATATGTTCGCGCTGCCCGGAAGCTCCGGCGCGTGCCGCGACGGCTGGGACGAAATCCTGCGCCACCAACTCGATTCCACCAACGGGCCGTGCAACCTCGTGGAGATCATGCCCCGCCTGACCGAACGCTGAGGCGCGCGCGGCGCCCCGTCATCCGGCGGGGCAGCCGACCGTTTCGACCGCGCGGCCCCGACCCAGCACCGTCACCCGCAGGGCCGAACGGTCCAGCGCGAAGGGCCCGCCCGCCGGTGACACGAAATCGCTGGTCGCGATCAGGGTGCCGTCATCGCGCGTCACCTCGGCGGGGGAGACCCAGATCGTCGGGTCCGCCGGTTCCAGCACCACCGTTTCATGCTGCCCCTGCGGCGGCAGCGACAGGCGGGCCGTGACCCGCAGGCCGTCCTCGATCGGGGAGATGGTGCAGGTGGCGGGCACATGCTGGCGGACGGGCTGATCGGCCAGCGCGGCGCGGATCGCCGGATCGTCCGCCCCCGCGCCCGACAGATCCGCCGCCAGCTGCACCGAGGCCGGAACGCAGACATCCGAACACACGCCCATATCCACCTCGGCCTGCACATGCAGCGGGCGGGAGGGGTCGCGCGGCGTCACCTCGATCGGCAGGACGAGCTGATGGTGATAGCCGATCGTCTCCATCCCGTTGGTCTGGAACACGTCGGGGATGGGCCAGTGAAAGCGGACCGCGCCGATGTTGCTGGAGCCGGACCAGTCGAATTCGGGGGGAATCCCCGCATCGCCGGGGCTGCGCCAATAGGTCTTCCACCCATCGGCGAGCGAGATCTGCACCGCCAGCATCCGCGTCCCTTCGGCCGTCTTCCAGCCCGGCAGGATCCGGGCCGAAACGAGATGTGACAGATCCTGCGCCACCACCGGAACGGAGGACGCGGCAAGGACAAGACAGGCAAGGACGGATCGCAACATGGGGTGCAGGATATCCGCGCAGCGCCGAATGGAAAATCACTTTCCAGTCACGACCGGCTTGAGCGGGGTGCGGGGCGTTCCATATCAGAGGGATGACGCAGGATCTCAATCTCTCGGGCGCTGTCCTGATCGCCATGCCGGGCATGGGGGATGATCGGTTCGACCGCTCGGTCGTGCTGATCTGCGCCCATTCGGATGACGGGGCGATGGGCCTCATCGTCAACAAACCGGCGGAGGAGCTGGCCTTTTCGGACCTGCTGGAGCAGCTGGACATCGACGGCGCCGACGAGGGGCGCGACATCCGCGTGCATCTGGGCGGCCCGGTCGAACGCGGGCGGGGCTTCGTGCTGCACAGCGGCGATTACGATTCCCCCGGCTCCATGACGATCGAGGGCGGCTTCGGCGTCACGGCGACGCTCGATGTGCTGCAGGCCTTGGCCGATGGCGGCGGGCCGGCGCGGGCGATCCTCGCGCTCGGCTATTCGGGCTGGGGGCCGGGGCAGCTCGAAGAGGAACTGGCCCGCAACGACTGGCTGATGCTGCCGCAGGCCGAGGCCGATCTTATCTTCGCCGAGGATGCGGGCGGCAAGTGGGTCAGCCACCTGCGCGCCCTTGGGGTGGACCCGCTGGTCCTGTCCCCCGCCGGTGGGCGCGCCTAGATCAGCGCAAAGGCGTCCACGTCCACCATGCCGCGATCGGTGATCTTCAGATGCGGGATCACCGGAAGCGCAAGGAAAGCGAGCTGCAGGAACGGCTCCTCCAACGTCACGCCAAGCGTGCGAGCGGCGGCGCGCAGGGCGATCAGCCGGTCGCGCACCTCCTCGAACGGCTCGAGGCTCATCAGGCCGGCGACCGGCAGCGCGAGTTCGGCCAGAACCTCCCCCTCCGCGACGACGACGAACCCGCCCTCGATCTCGCCGAGGCGGGCGACGGCCAGCGCCATATCCTCGTAATCGGCGCCGACCGCGGCGATGTTGTGATGGTCATGGCAGACCGTCGAGGCGATGGCCCCGCGCTTCAGGCCGAAGCCTTTCACGAACCCCGTGGCGATGTTGCCGTTGCGCCCGTGGCGTTCCACCACCGCGATGCGGATCAGATCGCGCGCGGGGTCGGGGCGTTTGTCGCCTTCGGTGGGCGCGATGGATTCGGTCAGATGCTCGGTGATGATCTTGCCGGGCAGGATGCCGATGACCGGCGTTTCCACGATGTTGCCGGGATGGCGGAAGGCGGAGGCATCGACCGCCGGGGCACGGACCGAGTTCCGCGCGACCGGCGCCGTGGTGCCGCGCGCGGCGAAGGCTTCTTCGTCGGCGATCACGCCGCCCGACAGCACCATGCTCGCCTTGCAGGATTCGAGCGAATCGATCACCGCGATATCGGCGCGCAGACCGGGCGCGATCAGGCCGCGATCCTTCAGCCCGAAGGCTTCGGCGGCCGAAAGGCTGGCGGCACGGTACACGGCCAGCGGCGGGCAGCCGCGGGCGATCAGGGTGCGGATCATGTAATCGAGATGGCCATGCTCCTCGATGTCCAGCGGGTTGCGGTCATCGGTGCACAGGCACAGATAGGGCGAGGTCCGCTCGGTCAGGATCTCGGCCAGCGCCTCCATGTCTTTGGAGACGGAGCCCTCGCGGATCAGCACGCGCAGCCCCTTGCGCAGCTTCTCGCGCGCTTCCTCGGCGGTGGTCGCCTCGTGTTCGGTGCGGATGCCGGCGGCGACATAGGCGTTCAGATCGCGCCCGCGCAGCAGCGGGGCATGGCCGTCGATATGCCGCCCGGCAAAGGCCTCCAGCTTGGCCATGCAGCCCGGATCCTTCATCAGGACGCCGGGGAAGTTCATGAATTCGGCAAGGCCGATGACGCGGGGATGATCGGCCAAGGGGGCCAGATCCTCGGCCCCGAGTTCGGCGCCCGCCGTCTCCATATGCGTGGAGGGCACGCAGGAGGAGAGGTTCACGCGGATGTCCATCACCGTCTGCGCCGAGGCGTCGAGGAAGTAGCGGATCCCCTCCAGCCCGCAGACATTCGCGATCTCGTGCGGATCGCAGATGGCGGTGGTGACGCCGCGCGGGGTGACGCAACGGTCGAATTCGAACGGGGTCACGAGCGAAGATTCGATGTGCAGATGCGTGTCGATGAATCCGGGCACGAGGATGCGGCCGGTGCAGTCGATCTCGCGCAGGCCCTCGTAGCGTTCGAAGGTGCCGACGATGCGATCGCCGCAGATGGCCACGTCCATCTCCACCAACTCTCCGGTGATCAGGTCGAACACGCGTCCGCCCTTCAGCACGAGGTCGGCAGGGCTGGCGCCGCGTCCTTGGTCGATGCGGCGGGCAAGGTCGGTCATCGTCGTCTCCTTTGGCTTGCATGTGCAGGGGAACAGTGATGACGTGGGCCGTCAAGACGATAGGCCGCTTCCCATGAATCCCCCCGCATCCCGTCCGCTGCGCGGCATCGCGCTGAAGGTCTGCTCGGTGCTGATCTTCATCATCATGGCATCGCTGATCAAGGCGGCCTCGGACCGGGTTCCCCCGGGGGAGGCGGTGTTCTTCCGCTCGTTCTTCGCGCTGCCCATCATCCTCGGCTGGCTGGCCATGCGGGGCGAATTGCGGACTGGCCTCCGGGTCGAAAGCATGCTCGGCCATGTCTGGCGCGGGGTGGCGGGAACGATGGCGATGGGCTTTGGCTTCAGCGCGCTGGCCTATCTGCCGTTGCCCGAGGTGACAGCCCTGAACTACGCCGCGCCGATTCTGACCGTGATCTTCGCCTCCATGTTCCTCGGCGAGGAGGTGCGGGCCTTCCGCCTCGGGGCGGTCGCGCTGGGCATGGCGGGGGTGATGATCGTCCTCTGGCCCCGGCTGACGATCCTGAACGGCGAAGGCGCGGACGAGGCGGCGGCGCTGGGCGCGATGCTGGCGCTGACGGGGGCGGTCTGCTCGGCGCTGGCGGGGGTGTTCATCCGCAAGATGGTCGCCACCGAAAAGACCTCGGCGATCGTGTTCTGGTTCACCGTCACCTCCACGGTGCTGTCGCTGACGACGCTGCCCTTCGGCTGGGTCGTCCCGACCGGGCCGGAGGCGGGGTGCCTCGTGCTGGCCGGGCTTCTGGGCGGCACGGCGCAGATCTTCATGACGCAGGCCTTCCGCGAGGCCCATGCCTCGCTGATCGCGCCCTTCGACTATGCCTCCATGATCTTTGCGCTGGCCATCGGCTATGTCTTCTTCGGCGAGGTACCGACGCTGGTGATGCTGGTGGGGGCGGCGGTGATCGTGACGGCGGGCTGCCTCATCATCTGGCGCGAACGTCGGCTGGGGCTGGAGCGCAACCGTCAGCGCAAGGCGATGTCGCCGCAGGTCTGATCCTGCACCGGACGCGTCATTTTTCATCACGCCGCCGCCCGGATGCCGCCTCGGCGGGCAGGGCGGCGGGTTCCCAGGCACGATGCGGGGGTGGGGCGGTTGCCATGCGCCCATAGGTTGCATTGGCTGATCCTGTATAAAAATGACAAACGACAGGATACCTGATGAGCATGACCGATCCGGGCCCCGTGCCCGTACCCGATCCCGATCCCGTGCTGTCCGTGCGCGGCCTTTCGGTGGCGCTGCCGGGCAAGCACGACCGCGCCTTCGCCGTGCGCGATGTCAGCTTCGATCTGATGCCGGGGGAGATCCTCTGCATCATCGGTGAATCGGGGTCGGGCAAATCGGTGACGGCGAACACGGTGCTGGGCCTGCTGCCCGATGTGATGACCGTCGCGGCCGGCGAGATCGACTTCAAGGGCCGCGCGCTCCTGTCCCTGCCCGAGGCGGAGCTGCGCCGTCTGCGCGGGCGGCATGTCTCCATCATCTTTCAGGACCCCCTGTCGGCGCTGAACCCGCTGATGACCATCGGTCAGCAGATCCGCGAGGTGCTGGACGCCCATGATGCGGGGCCGCCCGCCTCCCGCGCGGACCGCGTGGTGGAGATGCTGACCGAGGTGGGCCTGCCCGATCCCGCGCTGATCCAGCATCAGTATCCGTTCCATCTGTCGGGCGGCCAGCGACAGCGGGTGATGATCGCGATGGCGCTGGCGCTCGATCCCGACGTGCTGATCGCGGACGAGCCGACGACCGCGCTCGATGTGACGACCCAAGCCCAGATCCTCGAGCTGATCCGCCGCATTCAGCGCCGCAAGGGCATGAGCGTGATGTTCATCACCCATGATTTCGGCGTGGTCGCCCAGATCGCGGACCGGGTGATCGTGATGGAGAAGGGCGATCTGGTGGAGCAGGGGCCTGCGCGCGCCGTCCTCGATACGCCGCGCCATCCCTATACCCGCAAGCTGATCGCCGCCGTGCCCCGGATGCGCGACGAGGATCGGCGGCGCGAGACGACGCGCCCCGTCGCCCTTCAGGTGTGCAACCTGCACAAGACCTACCGCACGCGCAGCGGCTTTCTGGGCCGGGTGCGCGAGGTAAAGGCGGTCGATGACATCAGCTTCACCCTCCACAAGGGCGAAACGCTGGGCATCGTCGGGGAATCGGGATCGGGTAAATCCTCCATGGGCAAGGTGCTGATGAAGCTGATCTCCGCCGATTCCGGCGAGATCCGCTTTCAGGGGGAAAACACGCTCGCGCTGGACGAGGAGAACTTCCGCCCGCTGCGCCCGCGCATGCAGATGATCTTTCAGGACCCCTATGCCTCCCTGAACCCGCGCTTCACCATCGGGCAGGCGTTGACGGTGGGGCCGGCGGCGCACAACTTGCTGACCCGCCGCGACGCCCGCCTCAAGGCCGAGGCGCTGCTGGCGCAGGTCGGGCTCGACCCCTCGGCCTTCGACCGCTATCCGCACGAATTCTCCGGTGGGCAGCGCCAGCGTGTCGGCATCGCCCGCGCGTTGATGTTCGATCCGGAGGTGATCGTGGCCGATGAGGCGGTTTCGGCGCTGGATGTGTCGATTCAGGCGCAGGTCTTGGAACTGCTGGACGAGATTCGGCGCGATCGAAAGCTGGCGATGGTCTTCATCACCCACGATCTGCGCGTCGCCAGCCAGATCAGCGACGACATTCTGGTGATGCATCGCGGCAAGATGGTGGAATACGGCCCGCCCTCGCAGATCTTCCGCGCGCCGCAACACCCCTATACCCGCGCGCTGGTGGGCGCGATTCCGGGCGCCGACGCGGCCTGAGGCGGCCACGAGGCGAATCCCCGAAGGGCGGCTGCGGCCGCCCTTTTGCATGTCGGCCCGCCGTTCGCCCTCTGCTTCGATTTTCCACAACCTGCGGATGAGGGCGCCCGCTTCTGCGCGGTTTCTGCGCAATAGTTGTTTTTCACAACTAATTCCGGGGGGCGTTTTGCCTTTCCCTTGTCCGGGGTGGGCGCGGCATCCGTCATGGGCGGTATGACAGGACACGCGCATTCCTTTGGCCGTCCCGAACCGGATGGCGACAGCCCCGGCCTCGAGATTGCGGGCCTGCGGATCGACGTGCTGGAAGGCGCGTTTAGCTGGTTCATCCGCTCTCTCGATGGGGCGGTGTCGCGGGATCTGGACCGGCGCATGGCGCATCTGGAGATCGCGCGCGGCAAGGGCAAGATCACGGCCCTGCTGCTGGTGGACCGCTATCCAGGCATCCGCCCGTCGCAGATCGCCGACGTGCTGATGCGCGACCGCCCTGCGGCGGGCCGCATCATCGACACGCTGGTGGGGGCGAAGGTCATCCGCCGCGAATGCGCCCCCGACGATCAGCGCGCCCATGCCCTGTTCGTCACCCCCCGCGGCCATGCCTTGGCCGACGAGGTGCGCGACATCGTCCGCGAGCAGGAGCGCGACTTCTTCAACTTCATCGACCCCGAGGAGCGGGAGCAGTTCATGGGCCTGCTCCGCCGGGTCTATATGCAGATGAGGGCAGGATGGGATTGATGGAAGGGCGCGTGGCCCTGATCTCGGGCGGGGGGCGCGGCATCGGGGCCGCCATCGCACAGGCACTGCTGGGGGCGGGGTGGAACGTCTCGCTCGGGATGCGGACGCCGCAGATGCCCGATTGGGCGAGCGACATGCCGGACCGCGTGCAAACCGTCCCCTATGACGCGGCGGACCCGGACGCCGCCACCCGCTGGCAGGGCGCCGCCATGGCCCGTTTCGGCCGGATCGACGCGGTGATCGCCAATGCCGGCGTGATGGTGCCGCAGACGGTGGTGGACATCACCGATGCCGACATGGCGCATCTTCTGGAGATCAACGTGCACGCGCCACGCCGCCTTGCCGCCGCCTGTTGGGAGGCGCTTGCGGCCTCGGGGCGGGGGCGGGTCGTGCTGATGGGGTCCTTGTCGGGCAAGCGCGTGAAATCGGCGCGTGCCGGATCCTATGCCGTGTCGAAATTCGCGGTGGTGGGGCTGGCCCATGCCCTGCGCCATGCGGGCTATGACCAAGGCATCCGCGCGGTCGCCGTCTGCCCCGGCTATGTCGCCACCGACATGGCCGCCGGCCTGACCGACCGCCCCGCAGCGGCCATGACGCAGCCGGGCGATATCGCCCGCGCCGTCGCCCTGCTGATCGATCTGCCCAACGAGGCCAGCGTGGCCGAGTTCTGCATCAACTGCCAGCTTGAGGAGTCCTTCTGACATGCCCGGTCCCTTCGTCGTCCCGTTCCATGGTGATACCGACCTGCCGCAGAAGGTGGATGTGGTGGTCATCGGCGGGGGCATCATCGGCGCCTCGACCGCGCTGGAACTGGCCGAAAGCGGCCTGAAGGTCGCGCTCTGCGAAAAGGGCGGCATCGGGCACGAACAGTCCAGCCGCAACTGGGGCTGGGTGCGCGTCAGCCGCCGCGACCCGCGCGAGATCCCCCTGATGCTGAAGGCGCTGGAGATATGGCCGACGCTCGCCGAACGCACCGGGCGCGATCTGGGCTTCACGCGCAGCGGTATCGCCTTTGCCTGCCGGACGGATGCGGATGTCGCCAAGCACGAAAAATGGCTGGGCATCCTGCGCGATTACGGGGTCGACAGCCACATGGTCATGGGCGCCGCGCTGGACGGTCTGTTCCCCGGCGCGCAGCTTGGGGTGAAGGGCGTGCTGCACACCCCCGACGACGCGCGGGCCGAACCCCAGCGCGCCGCCCCCGCCATCGCCGAAGCCGCCCGTGCGCGCGGGGCCCATGTGCTGACCGAATGCGCCGTCCGCGGGATCGAGACGCAGGCCGGGGCCGTCTGCGGCATCGTGACCGAGCGCGGCCCCATCGCCTGCGAGCAGGTGGTGCTGGCGGGCGGGGCGTGGTCCAGCCTCTTTGCGCGCAACAGCGGGCTGCGGCTGCCGCAACTGAAGGTGAAGAACTCGGTCATCCGCACGAAGCCGCTGGCGGGCGGGCCGGAATGCGCCCTCTGGGCCGACCGTTTCGCGCTGCGCAAGCGGGCCGATGGCGGTTACACCATCGCCGTCGGATCGCGCAACATCGCCGATATCGTGCCCGATAGCTTCCGTTTCATGCGCGAGTTCATGCCCGCGCTGAAGGGCGAATGGAAGGCGCTGGTGTTCCGCGCGGGGCTGCGCTCCCTCGACGAGGCGCGGATCCCCAACCGCTGGGCGCTGGATGAGGCGAGCCCCTTCGAATACGACCGCGTCCTCGATCCCAAGCCCGCGACCGGCTTTCAGGACCGCGCGCTGGAGGAGTTGCGCCGCGTCTATCCGATCTTCGCCAAAGCCGAGATCGCGCAACGCTGGGCCGGGGCGATCGACGTGACCCCCGATGCGATCCCGGTGATCTCTCCGATCGAGGCGATCCCGGGCTTCCACATCGCCACCGGCTTTTCGGGGCATGGCTTCGGCATCGGACCGGCGGCGGGGCGACTGGCGGCGGACCTCGTGATCGGCCGCGCCCCGCTGGTCGATCCCGCACCCTTCCGGTTCAGCCGGTTCACCGACGGCTCGCGGATCGAGATCCTCAGCGGGTTCTGATCCGTCCCCTCTGGCGCGCGAATCGCAAGCGCGCGCCGTCCTTCCTCGATCTTGCGAGACAACAACAGGGAATGACACCATGACAGACACGACACGCACGGGCCATATGAACCGCCGTCAGGCGCTGACGCTGATGGGGGCGGCGGGCCTGATGGGGCCGGCGATGATCGGGCGCGACCGCGCCTTTGCCGCCAATGCCGATCCTTCGGGGCAGATCGTGCTCGCCTTCTCGCAGGAGCCGACGGTCTTCAACCCGCTGATGCCGCATATCGAGGTGGACGAGGGCGTGTACTACGCCGTCTTCGACACGCTGTTCGATTTCGATCCCGAAGGCGCGCTGTTCCCGATTCTGGCGACCGAGGTGCCGACCGTCGCCAATGGCGGCATCTCCGAGGATGGCCTGTCGTGGCGGCTGAAGCTGAAGGACGGCGTGACATGGCATGACGGTACGCCCTTCACCGCCGAGGATGTGAAATTCACGCTGGAACTGACGGTCGATCCCGATTTCCGGTCCTTCCGCTCCACCGGCTATTCCTTCATGCGCAACATCACCGTCGTGTCGGATACCGAACTGACATGGGAGATGAGCGAGCCCTTCGCGCCGATGGCGGCGATCCTCGCCTCCACCTACATCATTCCCAAGCACGCCTTCGACGGGGTGGAGGATGCGAACACCGCCCCCTTCAACAACGCCCCGATCGGCACCGGGCCGTTCCGTTTCAAGAACCGGATGGCGGGCGATCATATCGAGCTGGAGGCGAATGGCGAGTATCACATGGACGGGCCGTTCCTGAAGACGCTGATCATCAAATACGTCCCCGACCTCAACGTCCTCTACACCCAGTTCAAATCCGGCGACATCGACGTGGTCGGCATGCAGTACATCACCCCCGACCATCTGGCCGAGGCCGAGACGCTGCCGAACAAGGTCGTGACCGTGGCCGGCACCGCCACGTTCGAATCCCTCGGGCTGAACATGATGCGCCCGCAGTTCCAGGACCCGGCGGTGCGCAAAGCGCTCTATGCCGCGCTGGACAAGACCTCGATCATCGACGCGCTCTATTACGGCGTGCCGACCCCGACCGAAACCTACATGCCGCAGCAGTCCTACTACTACAACGACCAGCTGCCCCAGCATGAGTTCGATCTGGAGAAGGCGGCGGCCCTGCTGGACGAGGCGGGCTGGATGCCCGGCGCCGACGGCGTGCGCGAGAAGGACGGCGTGCGGCTGGAATTCACCAACTCCACCACCGCGGGGAACCACCTGCGCGAACAGGCCCAGCAGTTCATCCAGCAGACCTTCGGCGCGATCGGCGTGAAGATGGAGATCAAGAACTTCCCCCCCGCCGTCATGTGGGGCGATTACTGGATGAATTCGGAATTCGACACGGTGGTCGTGGGATTGAACACCCTTGCCGGGGCCGATCCCGACACCTCCAGCTTCTTCATGTCGAGCATGTCGCCCGCGCGGGGCGGGGCGGGGCAGAACACCTTCGCCTATCAGAGCGAGCGGGTGGACGAGCTTCTGGTCGCGGGCGCATCGAGCTTCGTGCCCGAAGAACGCAAGGCGATCTATGAGGAACTTCAGGAGGTGATCCGCGAGGATCTGCCCTTCCTGCCGATGTTCCAATACGCCGTCATCAAGGGCCGCAAGGACGACGTGTCCGGCCCGGCCTCGAACGTGAACAACCGCATCGACACGTGGAACGTCCGCGACTGGACGCGCGGCTGATCCTTCGGCCGAACCGCGGGCCCGCCCTTCGGGGCGGCCCGCATCCCCCCCATCAGCGAAAGGGCCTCCGGCATGTTGCGCTATCTCGGATCACGGCTCGGGCAGAGCCTGCTTCTCCTGATCATCGTCTCCTTCATCGGGTTCGCCGTGCTGAACCTCGCGCCCGGGGGGCCGCTGTCGCAATTCGCCCTCAGCCCCGGCATGACGCAGGAACAGCTGGACAAGATCGCGGCGCAGATGGGCCTCGATCGGCCGCTGCCGGTGCAATACATCGAATGGTTTCGCCACATGATCGTCGGCGACTGGGGCGCCTCCTACCGCGATGGTCAGCCGGTGCTGGCGGTGATCGGACGCCACATCTTCGCCACGCTGCTGCTGATGGGCACGGCGACCGTGATTTCCGTCACGCTGGGCAGCACGATCGGCATCTTCAGCGCGCTGAAACGCGGCTCGGGCTTCGATTACACGATGACCGTCTTTGCGATGATCGCCCTGTCGATCCCGACCTTCTGGTTCGGCCTGATCGCGATCTACATCTTCTCGCTCTCGCTCGGATGGTTGCCGGCGGGGAACATGTACACGGTCGGCGACGGATCGGCGCTGGATTACCTGCGCCACCTGATCCTGCCGGCGATGGTGCTGGCGCTGGTCGATGTCGCGATCTGGAGCCGCTACATGCGCACCTCCACCCTGACCGTCATCAATCAGGATTTCGTGCGCACCGCCCGCGCCAAGGGGCTCAGCCGCCGCCGCGTCCTGCTGCGCCATATCGTCGGCAATTCCTTGGTGCCGATGGTCACGCTGGCGGGCCTGCAACTGCCCACCGTACTGGGCGGTGCCCTCGTGACCGAGACGGTGTTCACATGGCCGGGTATGGGGCGGCTGTTCCTCGATAGTCTCGGCTATTCCGACTACCCGGTGGTCATGGGACTGCTCATGGCCTCGGCGATACTGGTGCTGGTCGGCAACCTTGCCGCAGACCTGATCGTCGCCCTCATCGATCCGCGCATCCGCCTTGCCTGAAGAAAGGTCCCCGACCATGAGCGCTGTCGCATCCCGCCCCGTCGCCACCGGCCGACCCGTCCTGAAATCGCGCGCCCTGCGCCGGTTCCTGAAGCACCGCCTTGCGCTGATCGGCCTCATCATGGTGGCCGGGCTGACGGCCGCCTGCTTCCTCGGCCCCTATCTGCTGCCCTATGACGAATTGCAGATCGACCTGCGCGCCCGCTTCGCCCCGCCCGGCACCGGGGCGCATATCTTCGGCACGGACCCGCTGGGCCGCGACATCGCGGCGCGGCTGTTCCAAGCGGGCCAGATCTCCATGGCGGTGGGCTTTGCCGTGATGATCATTGCGACCGGCATCGGCTCGGTCGTGGGGGTCGTGTCGGGCTATTACGGCGGGCGGGTCAGCGCGGTGCTGATGCGCCTCGTGGATGCCTTCCTCTCCTTCCCGTCGGTGTTCCTGCTGCTGGCGCTGGCCGCCTTCATTCAGCCCGGCCCGGTGATGATCGCGGTCATCATCGCCGCGACCAGTTGGATGGAGGTCGCCCGCATCGTCGAGGCCGAGGTGAAATCCCTGCGCAATCAGGATTTCGTGCAGGCCGCGCATATGCTCGGCCTGTCGCGCCGCTGGATCATGTTCCGCGAGCTTCTGCCCAACGCCATCGGCCCGATCATCGTGGCCGCGACCCTGACCGTCGCCCGCGCCATCCTCTTGGAGGCTTATATCAGCTTCCTCGGCTATGGCATCCAGCCACCGCTGCCCAGCTGGGGCAATATGCTGAACGGGGCGCAGCAATACCTCGCCTCGGCGCCGTGGCTGGCCATCGTGCCGGGCGTCGCGATCACCATTGCCGTCACCGGGTTCAACTTCATCGGCGACGGTCTGCGCGATGCCTTCGACAGCCGCGCGCAGGAACGCTGATATGACACAGACCCTTCTTACCGAACGGAGCCGTCCCGATGCCCGGACCTGAACCCGACCGCGTGGGCAACAGCCCCGAACTGCCCCGCCATGCCGATGTGGTGGTCATCGGCGGCGGCATCGCCGGGGTCTGCACGGCGCTGGAACTGTCGGAGCGGGGCCTGAGCGTCGCGCTGTGCGAAAAGGGCCATATCGCGGGCGAGCAATCGAGCCGCAACTGGGGCTGGGTCCGCCTGACGCATCGCGATGTCCGCGAACTGCCCCTCATGGCCGAATCCCGCCGCCTCTGGGCGGGGATGGATGCGCGCATCGGCGGCGGCACCGGCTATGTCCAATGCGGGGCGACCTATCTCTGCGCGACCGAGGCCGCGCTGGAGCTTGAGCGCGAGGCCATCCGCGAGCTTGCGCCCCATGGCGTTCCGGCCGAACTGCTGTCGCGCGCCGAGGTGATGGCGCAATGTCCGGGCCTTGCGCTCGATGTGGTGGGGGCGCTGCACGCGCCCTATGACGGGCGGGCCGAACCGCAGACCGCCGTTCCCGCCATGGCCCGCGCCCTTTTGGCGCGCGGTGTCGGCATCCATCAGGATTGTGCCGTGCGCGTGGTGGAAACGCAGGCGGGCCGCGTGTCGGGCGTCGTGACGGAACGAGGGCATATCGCCTGTTCGGCCGTGCTGGTGGCGGGGGGCGTGTGGTCGCGCCTGTTCCTCGGAAATCTGGGGATCGAACTGCCGCAACTGCGCACCAAGGGCAGCGTACTGCGCACCGAGCCGGTGCCGGACGGGCCGGAGGGGCATCTCAAATACCGCGATTTCGCGATGCGGCGGCGGGCGGATGGCGGCTACACCGTCGCCTCGGCGCTGCCCAGCCGCTATCAACTGACGCCCGACAGCTTGCGCCTGCTGCGGGCCTTCGCGCCGACGCTGCGGGCCGAATGGCGCAATATCAGCCTTGGGGTGGGGCCGTCCTTCCTTGAAGGGTTGCGCACCCCACGCCGCTGGGGCCCGGCCGAAGTCAGCCCCTTCGAGAAGGCCCGCGTTCTCGATCCCGCCCCCGACGACGCGCGCATCGACCGCGCGCTGGAGGTGGTCCGCAGGGCCCATCCCGCCTTCCGACATGCGAAGGTGGCGCAGAAATGGGGCGGCTATATCGACGTGCTGCCCGATGTGGTGCCGGTCATCTCGGGCACCGAAGGGGTGAAGGGCGGAATTCCGGGGCTGTTCGTGTCCACCGGATTCTCGGGGCACGGATTCGGCTTGGGCACCGGGGCAGGGCGCCTTGCGGCGGATCTGATCACCGGCGCGGCCCCGGTGGTCGATCTCACGCCCTTCCGCCTGCACCGGTTCAGCGACGGCACACGCATCAGCCCCAAGGGCAGCGTGATCCAGCGTTGATCGGCGAAACGCAGTTCAGGGGCGACGGCAGATGCCAGTCGTCCCGGATGCGATCGGAAGATGTTTTGGGAAAATCGACCTGAAACCGTTCAGGAGAATTTTGGTGGAGCCAGGCGGGATCGAACCGCCGACCTCTTGAATGCCATTCAAGCGCTCTCCCAACTGAGCTATGACCCCACCGGGTGTGCCCGCCGTTCCCGGCGTGCTCGGGCCTTCTATGAGAGCTTTCGGAGCCGCGCAAGTGGAAAATTCGCGTCCGGCTCCGAAAAAAGTCGAGGATCAGCTTTCGTCCTCGTCGCCCGCCACATCGGCCAGTTCGTCCAGCGAGACGTTGTCGTCGCTGTCGTCTTCCAGCAGGTCGTCATCGGTCTCTGCGGCGGCGTCGTCCTCCAGCAGGTCCTCGCCGTCCAGATCCTCGACCAGATTGGAATCGTCCTTGTCGTTCACCACGCGGCTGATGACGGCCGATGCCGCCTTGCGGCGCGCGCTTTCGACATCGACCACCTCGCCCGTGTAGGGGCTGACGATGGGCGTGCGGTTCAGGTCGTAGAAGCGTTTGCCGGTGGTGGGGCAAACCCGCTTCGTGCCCCAGTCCTCTTTGGGCATGTCAGGTTCCTTCAAAGGGGTGGCGGATGAAGTCGCGCCGTCGCTTGCCACAGGCGCGCGCGGCTGTCAAAGGCTTTCGAAGGCGCACAGATGGGGGTTCCCCCCGCCGAATGCAAGGCTAATCTGCGCCTGTGACGATGGAGGAAGCCATGCCTGTCCTGACCGACCTGCCGGGGGTGGATCTGGTGCTGCGCCGGTCGGCGCGGGCGCGGCGCTTCTCGCTGCGGGTCAGCCGGATCGATGGGCGGGTCACGCTGTCCATGCCCGCCCGCGCCCGCGAGGCCGAGGCGCTGGCCTTTGCCGGGCGCCATGCCGATTGGCTGCGCGGCACGCTGGCGGACATGACGCCTGCCCATATGGTGGGCGAAGGCACCCGCTTGCCCCTAGAGGGGCAAGAGGTGCGGATCGAGGCCGCCACCGGCCCCCTGCGCCTCGAGGGTGCGCGGCTGCTGGTGCCCCAGCCCATCGCCTCCCGCCTTCAGGCATGGCTGCGCGCCCGCGCCCGCGACCGGCTGGCCGCCGCCTGCGACCGCCACGCCGCCACGATCGGCCGCCCCTTCTGCCGCCTGACCCTGCGCGACACGCGCAGCCGCTGGGGCAGCTGCACCTCGGACGGGGCGCTGATGTTCAGCTGGCGGCTGATCATGGCCCCGCCGGAGGTGCTGGATTACGTCGCCGCCCACGAGGTCGCGCATCTGCAGGAGATGAACCATTCCCCCGACTTCTGGGCGGTGGTCGAGCGGCTTTGCCCCGATTATCCCGCGCGGCGAGCATGGCTGCGCGGCCCCGAAGGGCAGGCCCTGCTGTCGTGGCGCTTCGCATGATCCGTCCCCGCGCCGACACCACATCCGCGCATGAACGCGTCTATCGGGCGCTGCGCACCCGCATCATGCATGGCGAACTCGCGCCCGGTCAGGCGCTGACGCTGCGCGGGATCGGCCGCGATTACGGCGTGTCGATGACGCCGGCGCGCGAATCGGTGCGGCGGCTGGTGGCCGAAGGGGCGCTCACGCTCTCCTCCTCGGGGCGGGTCGCGACGCCCGAACTGTCGCCCGAACGGATCGAGGAACTGGCCGCGATCCGCTCGCTCCTGGAGCCGGAGATGGCCAGCCGCGCCCTGCCGCGCGCCCATTTCGCGCTGATCGACCGGCTGACCGCCATCAACATGGCCAATGCCGAGGCCGTCGCGAAAAGCGACGCTGTCGGCTATATCCGCACCAACCTCGAATTCCACCGCACGCTCTATCTGCGGGCGCAGGCCCCGGCGATGCTGGCGCTTCTGGAAACGGTGTGGTTGCAGCTTGGCCCGACCATGCGCGCCCTCTACAGCCGCTTGCGGCGCAACGAACCGCCCGCGCATCATCGCCACATCCTCGCCGCGCTTCAGGCGGGGGACGAGCCGGGCCTGCGGCTGGCGGTGCGCACCGACGTCACGCAAGGCCTGCGCCACCTTGCCGGATGGGAGAGGACATGACCCACCACATCAACCCCGAGGCCGAGATCGCCGAGACCGTGCTGCTGCCGGGCGATCCGTTGCGCGCCCGCTGGGTCGCCCAGACCTTCCTGCAGGATGCGGTGGAGGTGAACGCCATCCGCGGCATGTACGGCTATACCGGCATATGGCAGGGCCGCAGGGTCACCGTGCAGGGCACGGGAATGGGGATGCCCTCGCTCTCCATCTATGTGAACGAATTGATCCGCATGGGCGCGCGCAATCTGATCCGCATCGGATCGGCGGGCGGGATGCAGCCGGATGTGAAGGTGCGCGATCTGGTGCTGGCGATGTCGGCCTGCCATGCGGGCTACCCCTCGGCCACGATCTTCCGCGAGCTGTGCTTTGCCCCGACCGCCGATTTCGGCCTGCTGAGCCGCGCCGCCGCCGCCGCCCCCGAGGCGCATGTGGGGCAGATCTATTCCTCCGACACCTTCTATGACGAGCGGGCCGATCTCGGCGAACAGATGCGCCGCCATGGCGTTCTGGCCGTGGAGATGGAGGCGGCGGAGCTTTACGCCCTTGCGGCGCGGCACAAGGTGCGGGCGTTGGCGGTCTGCACCATCTCGGACCATCTGCTGACGGGCGAGAGCCTGCCGCCCGAGGAGCGCGAGCGCAGTTTCGCACGCATGGTGGAGGTGGCGCTGCACGCCGCCCACGCTTGACCAAACCGATTCGCGGGCGTTGAGTGGCCCATCATCGAAAGGGACGGCCATGAGACAACGGCAACTTGGCGCGCTGCGCGTCGGCGAGATCGGGCTTGGCGCGATGAGCTTCGGCGGCATGTTCGGGGCCACCGACGAAGAGGCCTCGCTGCGCACGCTCGATGCCGCGCAGGAGGCGGGCATCACGATGATCGACACCGCCAACGTCTATGGCCTTGGCGTGTCGGAGACGGTGATCGGGCGCTGGGGCCGGGCCGCGACGGTGGCGACGAAATGCGGCATCGTGTCCGGCCCGCCGCGCAGCATCGACAATTCCGAGCCCTACATCCGGGCTTGCCTCGAGGAATCGCTGCGCCGGCTGAAGCGCGATCATGTCGAGCTGTACTACATGCACCGGCACGATCCGAAGGTTCCGATCGAAGAGGTCGCCGGCACGATGGCGCGCCTGATCGAAGAGGGGAAGATCGGCGGCTACGGCCTGTCGGAGATCGCGCCCTATACTTTGCGCCGCGCCCATGCCGAACATCCGGTGACGGCGGTGCAGAACGAATACTCGCTCTGGACGCGGCAGCCAGAACTGGGGCTGCTTCAAACCTGCCGCGAATTGGGCGTGGCCTTCGTCGCCTTTTCGCCTTTGGGGCGGGGGATGTTCGGGGAGCACGCGCCGACGCGCGCGGATTTCCGGTCCGGCGTCGATTTCCGCCACACCAATCCCCGTTTCGTCGAGCCGAACTTCGCGGCCAATATCGCCGCGATCGAGCCGTTCCGCGCCTTTTGCCGCGATCGCGGCTGGACCGTGTCGGGCACGGCCCTTGCTTGGGTGCTGGCGCAGGGGGATCACATCATCCCCATTCCGGGCACCCGCACGGCCGAGCATCTGCGCGACTGGCTGGACGTGCACCCCTCGGCCGAGGATCTGGCCGAGATCGGGCGCATCCTGCCCGCGGGGTTCGCATGGGGCGACCGCTACGGCGATCACCAGTCCATGGCGGTGGAGCGTTACTGCTGACGCAGACAGTGGCGCGGCTCTTCGCCGCGCGGCAGGTCCGTTTCGGCGCCGCAGACGACGCAATGGAAAAAGGATCGCCCCTCGGGGGCGCGGGCGCGATCCTCGCGCCAGCGGCAATCGCGCGTCAGCGTCCGGCTGCGGTGCCACCACCAAGACAGCACGAAGAACGCCGCGATCCCAAGGAGGAACAGGATCGGCATCAGGCGGCGTAGTAGCCGAACATCTGATCCAAGTGGCCAAGGTCGGGCGCCTTCGCGGGCGGCGCCGCAGGGCGGGTGTAATAGGCAAGGGCGGCGGTGCCGGCATCGGGCTTGGCAGCAGCGGTCATGGCATTCTCCTTCATGCCTCTGATCTAGGGGCATGGGGGATGGCGCACCATGCCTCTTTCGGGAAGGTCGCCATGCATTTGCCGCAAGGCGCGCGGTGTGCTAGCTCTGCGGCATGATCGATCGCATGGTTCTGATGGGCGTGTCCGGCTGCGGCAAGACGACGGTGGGCAACGCCCTCGCGGCGGCCATCGGCCTGCCCTATCTGGACGGCGACATCCTGCATTCGGATGCCGCAGTCGCAAAGATGGCCAAGGGCATCCCCCTGACCGACGAAGACCGCTGGCCTTGGCTGCGCCGCGTCGGTGCGGCGCTGGCGGAACAGCCGCGCATCCTCGGCTGCTCGGCGCTCAAACGCGCCTATCGCGATCTGCTGCGGCAGGAGGCGGGGGAGATCCTCTTCATCCATCTGACGGGTGCGCCCGGCGTCATCGCCGAGCGGATGCGGCGGCGCAGTGGGCATTTCATGCCCGAAGTGCTGCTGCAAAGCCAGCTTGCCGATCTTCAGCCCCCCGGCCCGGACGAGATGGCGGCCCCCGTGGACATCGATCAGCCCGTAGAGGGCATCGTCCGCGACATTCAGCTTGCCATGGCGCGGGCCGAGGCCAGCCGGTAGCCGACCGCTTCGGCGATATGGGGCTGGCGCACCTCGGCGCTGGCGTCCAGATCGGCGATGGTGCGCGCCACCCGCAGCACCCGGTGATAGCCGCGCGCCGACAGACCGAACCGATCGGCCACCCGCGCCAGCAGCGCGCGCCCCTCCGCATCGGGCGTGGCGACGGCATCGAGGAGCGCGCCCTCGGCCTCCGAATTGGTGCGGATGCCATGACCGTCGAAGCGCCGCGCCTGCACCGCGCGCGCCGCCGCTACGCGCGCCGCGACGGTGGCCGTATCCTCGCCCGCCGCCGGCGCGTCGAGATCGCTCCACGCAACGGATGGCACATCGAGGCGCATGTCGAACCTATCCAGCAAAGGGCCGGAGACACGGCCAAGGTAATCCTCGCCGCAGGCCGGGGCACGGGCGCAGGCGCGCGCCGCATCGGACATGTAGCCGCAGCGGCAGGGATTGGCCGCCGCCACCAAGAGGAACCGGCAGGGATAGCGGATATGGGCGGCGGCGCGGGCGACCACGATCTCCCCCGTCTCGATCGGTTGGCGCAGCGTTTCCAGCACCGCGCGGGGAAACTCCGGCAATTCGTCGAGGAACAGAACGCCGTTATGGGCAAGGCTCATCTCTCCGGGGTGGGCGCCGCGTCCGCCCCCGGTGATCGCCGCCGCCGAGGCCGTGTGATGCGGCGCGCGGAACGGGCGCTGGCGGCGGATCCCCCCCGATAACAGCCCCGCAACCGAATGGATCGTGGAGGTTTCCAGCGCCTCCATGGGCGAGAGCGGCGGCAGCAGGCCGGGCAGGCGGGCCGCCAGCATCGATTTCCCCGATCCCGGCGTTCCGACCATCAAAAGATGGTGCCGCCCGGCGGCCGCGATCTCCAGCGCGCGCTTGGCCCGTTCCTGACCCTTCACGTCGCGCAGATCGCGCATGGGGGCATCGGGCAGCGCCTCGGCCGGATCGACGGGGGGCAGATGCGCCTGCCCGGTCAGATGGCGCACCACATCCAGCAGCGATCCCGCCGCCAGCACCTCGGTCGCGCCGATCCACGCGGCCTCGGCCCCGCAGGCGCGGGGGCAGATCAGCGCCCGGTCGGCCTCCGCCGCCGCCATCGCCGCCGGAAGCGCCCCTAGCACCGGCATCAACCGCCCATCCAACGACAATTCGCCGAGGCTGACCGTGGCTTCCACCTCGTCGGGGGGCAGGATGTCCATCGCGGCCAGCAGCGCCAGCGCGATCGGCAGATCGAAATGCGAGCCTTCCTTCGGCAGATCGGCGGGGGAGAGGTTGATAGCGATGCGCCGGGACGGAAGCGCGATGCTCATGGCGTCGAGGGCGGCGCGGATGCGCTCCTTCGCCTCGCTCACGGCCTTGTCGGGCAGGCCGACGATGGCAAAGGCCGGCAGGCCCGGCGAGACGGCGCATTGCACCTCCACCAAGCGGGCCTCGACCCCTTCGAAGGCGACGGTATAGGCGCGTGTGACCATGCTTTCCCCCAGATGGCACCGGCCTATCGGGGAAGCGTTTCGTATTGGTTAATGGAACCTTTCCGCACCGCGCCGCAGACCTGTTTTCCTTGGGGGAATGCCGCCGGTTCCAAAAATAATCGCCTTGAAGCACATTTTTTGGGAACTAGGGCGCCGCGCACGGTGTTGCCTTCCTGAAAACGGGAAGCTGCCCTTCCGGAAGGTGGGGCGGAAAGATCCCGGGTCAAGAGACCGCAGGACAGAAAGAGGGAACCCAGAGATGCCGCTCGACGCCTTCAGCGATCAGACGATGTCCCGCCGCGCCATGAAGGCAGAGCTGTTGGACGCGGAAACCGAGTTGAAGCTGGCCTATGCATGGCGTGACCAGCGCGACGAGGCCGCGCTGCACCGCCTTATCACGGCCTATATGCGTCTGGCCATCTCCATGGCGGCGAAATTCCGTCGCTACGGGGCCCCGATGAACGACCTGATCCAAGAGGCCAGCCTTGGCCTGATGAAGGCGGCCGACAAGTTCGACCCCGATCGCGGGGTGCGCTTCTCCACCTATGCCGTGTGGTGGATCAAGGCCTCGATCCAAGATTACGTCATGCGCAACTGGTCGATGGTGCGCACCGGCTCCACCTCGTCGCAAAAGGCGCTGTTCTTCAACATGCGCCGCGTGCAGGCCAAGCTGGAGCGCGAGGCGGAGGCGCGGGGCGAATCGCTCGACAGCCATCAGCTTCGCCACATGATCGCGACCGAAGTGGGCGTGCCGCTGGCGGATGTGGAGATGATGGAGGGCCGTCTTTCCGGCACCGACTTCTCGCTGAACGCGACTCAATCCTCGGACGAGGAGGGCCGCGAATGGATCGACGCGCTGGAAGACGACGCCGTGCAGGCGGCCGAGCAGGTGGAGGGCGCGCATGACGCGGCCTGCCTGCGCAGCTGGCTCATCTCGGCCATTCAGGGCCTGAACCCGCGCGAGCGTTTCATCGTGACCGAGCGCAAGCTGCGCGACGCGCCCCGCACGCTGGAAAGCCTCGGTGAGGAACTGGGCCTGTCCAAGGAACGCGTGCGCCAGCTGGAGGCCGCGGCCTTCAACAAGATGCGCCGCGCGCTGGAAGCCCAGAGCCGCGAAGTGCACCACTTCCTCTGATCCCGGCCATCGCCCATTGAGTCGCCCTTCGTCCCGTCATACCTCTGACAGGACGGAGGGCTTCATGCTTCAGGCAAAACGCATCTTGCTGATCATCGGCGGCGGCATCGCCGCCTACAAGGCGCTGGACCTGATCCGCCGCCTGACCGAACGCGGCGCATCCGTGACGCCGGTCCTGACCCGCGCCGCGACCGAATTCGTCACGCCCCTGTCCGTATCGGCGCTGGCGGGCGCGAAGGTGCACGAACATCTCTTCGATCTGACGGACGAGGCGGAGATGGGGCATATCCAACTCTCCCGCTCGGCCGATCTGGTGGTGGTGGCGCCGGCCACGGCCGACCTTCTGGCGCGCATGGCGCAGGGGCGGGCGGACGATCTGGCCTCCACGCTGCTGCTGGCGACGGACACGCCGGTGCTGGTGGCCCCCGCGATGAACGTGCGCATGTGGGATCACCCGGCGACGCAGCGTAATATCGCCACCCTGCGCGGCGACGGCATCGCCTTCGTCGGCCCGGATGACGGCGTGATGGCCTGCGGCGAATACGGGCCGGGGCGCATGGCCGAGCCGCTGGCCATCGTCGCGGCGGTGGAGGCGGCGCTGGCGGAGGGGCCGCTCGCGGGGCGGCATATCCTCGTCACCTCCGGTCCCACGCATGAACCGATCGACCCGGTCCGCTATATCGCCAACCGCTCTTCGGGGGCGCAGGGGACGGCCATCGCGGCGGCGCTGATGGCGCTGGGCGCGCGCGTCACCTTCGTCACCGGGCCGGCCAGCGTGCCGCCGCCCGCAGGCGCCACCGTCATCCGGGTGGAGACGGCGCGCGAGATGCTGGCCGCCGTAGAGGATGCACTGCCCGCCGATGCCGCGATCCTTGCCGCCGCCGTGGCCGATTGGCATGTGGTGAACGCCGCCACCTCCAAGGTGAAGAAGGGGGCGGGGGGCATGCCCGCGCTGCACTTCGCCGAAAATCCCGACATCCTGCGCACCCTGTCCCATGCGCCGAACCGCCCGCCGCTCGTGGTGGGCTTTGCCGCCGAAACCAACGATGTCATCGCCCATGCCACCGCCAAACGGGCGCGCAAGGGCTGCGACTGGATCGTGGCGAACGATGTTTCCCCCGCCACGGGCATCATGGGCGGGACGGAGAACGAGGTGACGGTGATCCGTGCAGAGGGTGCCGAGGCATGGCCCCGCATGACCAAGGACGCGGTCGCGCGCCGCCTTGCGCAGGCCGTGGCCGCGGCGCTGGCAGGGAACCCGGACTGACCTTTCCACGTTTGCCCGGACAGGAAAGGAGGGGCCATCATGTCCCGCATCGTTCTTGCCGCGCTGGCCGCCATGGCCTTCACCGGCATCGCCCAAGCCGCCGAACCGCTGGAGCGGATCGCGTTTCCCGAAGGCGCGACCAGCGCCACGCTGTCGGGCCGCGTCTCCGGCGCGGCGGATGACCGCTATGTCCTGACCGCCGCCGAGGGGCAGATCCTCGACGTGACGCTCGACGCCGATCAGGCGGGGGCGTGCTTCACCCTCTATACCCCCGCCGCGACCGAGCCGACCTTCACCGGCGGCTGCAACGGTCAGGCCTTTTCCGCCGTGCTGAGCGAAGAGGGCGATTACACCATCGCCGTCGGCGCCGCACCGGGGGTGGAGGCGTCGTCCTACACGCTGGTCGTGGCCGTCACGAACGATGTCGTGACCGGCGCGCCCGTCCTGCCGGCCGAATAGGTTGCCCTTGGCTTTGCGGCCTTCTACGGTCGCGCGGCAATGACGAGAGGGCATGACATGGCACCGACGGTGGAAGTGAAGGTTCTGGATCCCCGCATCCATGAGTGGGGTCTGCCTGCCTATCAGACCGAAGGGGCCGCCGCGATCGACCTCTTCGCCTGCCTCGATGCCCCGCTGGTGTTGCCTGCCGGGGAGCCGGCGGTGCTGGTCCCCGCCGGCATCGCCCTCTTCATGGATACCGATCAGATGGCGGCGCTGGCACTGCCGCGGTCGGGGGCGGGGCACAAGAAGGGCCTCGTGCTCGGCAATCTCGTGGGGCTGATCGATTCCGATTATACGGGCGGCATCTTCCTCAGCCTGTGGAACCGCAACCCCACGGGCGCGGCGATCACGGTGCAGCCGGGCGAGCGTGTGGCGCAACTGATGTTCGTGCCGGTCCTGCGCCCCGAATTGCGGATCGTGGACGAACATTCCGGCACGACGCAGCGCGGGGCGGGCGGCTTCGGCTCCACCGGATGACGGGCGAGGAGCTTCAGCGCTATTCCCGCCATATCCTGATGCGCGAGATCGGCGGCACCGGGCAGCGCAGGCTGACCGAGGCGCGGGTTCTGGTGATCGGCGCTGGCGGGCTGGGGGCGCCCGCGCTGATGTATCTGGCGGCGGCGGGTGCGGGCCATCTGACGGTGATGGACGGCGATGTGGTGGAGCTGTCGAACCTTCAGCGCCAGATCATCCATCTCGATGCCGTGGGCCAGAACAAGGCCCTGTCGGCGGCCGATACGCTCCGCCGTCTGAACCCGCATGTGGAGGTGACGGCGCTGCCCCGGCATTTCGAAGATGCCGATGATGTGGCCGGGTACGATCTGGTCCTCGATGGCAGCGACAGCTTCGCCACGCGCCAACGGGTGAACCGCGCTTGCCTTGCCGCTGGCGTGCCGCTCATTTCCGCGGCGCTGACGCAGTGGGAGGGGCAGCTTGGCCTCTTCGGCGATGGGGCCGCCTGCTATACATGCGTCTTTCCCGAAGAGCCCGCCGCCGGTTTGATCCCGACCTGCGCCGAGGCCGGTGTGCTCGGCCCATTACCCGGCATTCTGGGGGCCGCGATGGCCGCCGAGGCGGTGAAGCATCTGACCGGCGCGGGCGAGACGTTGCGCAATCGCCTCTGGCTGCATGACGCGCTCTATGGCGACAGCCGCACCGTCACCACGCGGCGCCGCCCGGACTGCGCCGCCTGCGGAACCGGCGCCCTTCCACGCGGTTGATCCGCGGCGAAGGAGTGGCCTATGCCGAACGATCCCTCGGTCCCGCGGGGGCTGGTCTATGTCGATGATACGATGCCCGGCATACGGCGCAGACGGTCGGGGCGGGGGTTCTGCTTCGTCGGGCCGGACGGGCTGACCCTGAGCGGGGCCGAGCGGGCGCG